>JAFGAW010000268.1 GCA_016933475.1 Thermoleophilia bacterium | reverse complement strand
TCGGGCAGCATGCCGTGCCCGAGGTTGAAGATGTGGCCCGGCCTGCCGCCGGCCCGCCGCAGCACGTCGGCGGCGCGCTCCTCGATCGCCTCGGTCGGCCCGAGCAGGGCGGCCGGGTCGAGGTTGCCCTGCACGGCCGCGTCGCCGAGCTGGGCCCAGGCGGCGTCGAGGTCGACGCGCCAGTCGACGCCGTACACGTCGGCCCCGGCCTGAGCAACGAGCGGCAGCATGCCGGCGGCGCCGTTGGCGAAGTAGATGACGGGGGCGCCGTGCCCGCGCACGCTGTCGACGACGTAGCGCACGTGCGGCAGCACGGCGCGCTCGTAGTCGAAGGGCGAGAGCCAGCCGGCCCACGAGTCGAAGAGCTGCACGGCCTGGGCGCCGGCCTCGATCTGCGCCAGCAGGTAGCCGGTCACCACCTCGGAGAGCAGGCCCATGAGATGGCCGAACGTCACGGGCTCGTCCAACATCAACTGCTTCACGCGCGCGTAGTTGCGCGAGTGCCCGCCCTCGACGACGTAGCTCGCCAGCGTGAACGGCGCCCCGGCGAAGCCGATCAGCGGCGTCTTGCCGTCGAGCTCGCGGCGGACGATGCGCAGCGTCTCCATCACGTAGTCGAGCTCGCCGCGCGGGTCGATGGCGCGCACGCCCTTGACGTCGCGGCCGCTGCGGATGGGGTGATCGATCACGGGCCCGCCCTCGGCGGTGAACGTGAAGCCGATGCCCATGGGCTCGAGCGGCAGGAGGATGTCGGCGAAGACGATGGCGGCGTCGAGCTCGAAGCGCCGCAGCGGCTGGAGCGTCACCTCGGCCGCGATCTCCGGACTCTTGCACATCTCGATGAACGCCATGCGCTCGCGGATGGCGCGGTACTCGGGGAGGTAGCGGCCGGCCTGCCGCATCAGCCACACCGGGGTGGCGTCGACGGGACGACGGGCGCAGGCATCGAGGAAGCGCATGGACTCACCCTCTGGTCGGGGGGCCCATTCTAGCAAAGGGGCGCCGGCCGGCGGGCCGGCGCCGTGACCGGAGGGCAGACGTCTCGGCGGAGCAGAAGCCTCGCCCGGGAAGCCGGACTCAGCCGGCAGGCCGGTACCCTTCGCTCAGGGCGGCGTTGCGGCAGGTGTGGCAGACCGTGAGCACCCGGTCGACGGACTGCGGAGAGACGACGAAGAAGCGTTCCGCGCCCTCCTCGAGACGGGTGCCGCAGAGGGCGCAGCGCGTGGTCGTGATCATCCGCACCGGCGACACGGGGCGCGCACAGGCGGGGGCGATATCGGGTGCGGCCCCGTTGCGGGGCGGCGGTAGCGGAGAGACCTGGCCCATCATTCCTCCTGATGACCTGGCTCTCGCGAGGGTTGATCCCTGTGCGGGAGCGGGGGCGAGCTTGTCAAAAGACTACCCTCGAAGCCCGCGGCAAAACCTCGGCACCGGGGCATCGCCGAGCCCCTGGAGAGAGTGTTGGCGGCGGCACGATCGAGGTCGCAGAGACGCTCTGTGGCGTCGCTCCGCCGCGGTTCGGGCGCACCGCCGGCATGATACGCCGCGGCCCGGCGCCACCTTATCCCACGGGTACATTCTATAAGAATTCCTGATTTGCAAGATTAGCTTAGTTTATTCAGAATGAGGCGCTGGAGCCGAACGAGGGAGCCCGATGAGCGCGCGCTTCACCACGACCCCCGACGTCGCGCGCACCGACGGCGGCGTGCTGATCTTCCGCAGTTGCCTGGTCTCCGCCGAGTACCCCGGCGTCGAGGCCTCGACGAAGTGGCTTTTCGAACGCTTCGGCATCGAGTACACGGTGCACCCCGGGCAGACCTGCTGCACCGGCCTGGGGTACTACTCCGACCTCATCCCCATCGAGACCACCGTCGCCGTCGCCGCGCGCAACGCCTGCGTCGCCGTCGACGACGGCCACCCGATCGTCAGCTACCTCTGCTCGACCTGCTACGCGGTGAACAAGAAGGCGCGCAACATCCTCGAGGTGGATGAGTACCGGGCGCAGACCAACGCCGTGCTCGCCAAGGTCGGGCGCTGCTACGACGGCCGTGTGGCCGGCGAGGTCCAGCACCGGCACGCGCTCGACGTGCTCTGGGGGGCGCACGACAGCATCCCCGGGCTCGTGCGCCGCCGCCTCGACGGCCTCAAGGTCGCGACGCACCCGGCCTGCCACTACTGCAAGGTCTTCCCCGAGGAGACCGTGGGCAACAGCGAGGACTTCATGGTGCCGGAGGAGCTCCTCATGCCCGCCGGCGCCATCCCGACGGGCTTGTATAACGAGAAGACCACGCACTGCGGCGCCGGCTTCCGCCAGCGCTTCGTGAACCCGTCGATCTCGGTCGCCGTGACCCGAGAGAAGCTGCGCCGGCTGGCCGAGGAGCAGGTCGACGTCTGCGTGCACATGTGCCCGAACTGCCACGTGCAGTTCGACCGCTACCACGACATCATCTCGGCGACGGCGCACG
>JAFGAW010000267.1 GCA_016933475.1 Thermoleophilia bacterium | reverse complement strand
GCCTTGGCGGTGAGCTTGTTGGCGAAGCTCTCGAGCCCGACCTTCTCGGCCTCGTAGTACCCGCCGCCGGTGGCGCAAAAGCTGCCCGAGAGGAGCCTGTCGCCGTCGACCTTGAGGACGAGGTCGGACTCGCCGGTGAGGAGCGACTCGTCGACCTCCATGCGACCCGCGCCGCGCAGGCGCCCGTCGACGACGATCTGGTCGCCGGGGTGCAGGCGGAGGAGGTCGCCGACCACGATTTCCGAGGGATCGACCTCGCGCTCGGCGCCGTCGCGCACGACCGTCGCCTTAGGCCGCGTGAGGATCGCGATGCGGTCGATCGTGCGCTTGGCGCGGACCTCCTGGAAGAGGCTGACGAGCGTGTTGGCAAGGATCACGCCGACGGCGACGACGGCATCGAGGTAGCGGCCCAGAGCGACGAGCAGGACACCGAGGCTGAAGTAGAGGTTGTTGATGAAGTTGAAGACGTTGTAGCGGACGATCTGCCTGTACGTGCGCCCGGCGTGGATCTGCACGTCGTTGCCTTGGCCGGCGGCACGGCGGCGCGCGGCTTCGGCAGCGCTCAGACCGCTCGCCGGCGGGCCGCCGGCCTCCGCTGTGGGGGGCGCGCCGACGGGCTGCTCTGTGCCGTTGGGGGGCGGGCTCACGCGGTCGCTGCACTCCTCGCCGGGGGACGGGACTCAGGATACCCGAGCACGCCGCGACGAGCAGCCGTCGGCCCGCGTGGTGAGCGGTGGCCGGCCGGCGTGGTCAGCAGTGCCGGGCGGCGTCGCGCCCGTCGCCGGGCCGCTCCGGGAGCGGCGGCGAGGCGGCGCTGGACGGGACGGCCCGGAGCGGCCGGCCGTGGTGGCCCGGCATGAGATTGACATCGCCCGCCGGGGCCGGTTTACTGCAGGATGAGGCGGCGCGCAGCGCCGCCTTCGCCAGTCCAACGCAGACGATGAGGATGCCCACGGTGCGTTCGCCGACTGAGACACTTCCGCCATGCCGGCGGCGGGCATGACCGCCCCGGCCCGGCCCGCCTCCCCCGACACCAGAGGACCCTCCGCCGACGCCCGCCCCGCTTCGTCCCCCGGCAGTGACGACGCCCGGCAGTCGTCATCCCCGAGCGGCACCGATCGCCGCCGCTCCTCGTTCCCGAGCAGCACCGACTCTCGCCCGCGGCCGGCGATCGCCGACCTGCACGCCTACATCAACGGCGGTCTCTCCCCGGGCGCGCGCGACTGCCCCGCGACCACGCGCGCGACGGCCGTGGCTCTCGAGGCCGCCGTGGCCACGGTGCAGGACGAGGGTGCGCCGGCGCTCGCCTCGCTCCCCGACCGGCTCGTCACCGACGAGTCCCTGCGCCGCGAGGCCGAGCGCGACCAGAACGTGTACCTGGGGGCGCCGTTCACGGCGTGGCTGACGCGGGCCCGCCCCGACCTCGTCTTCCTGCCGGTCTCGGCGCTCGAGGTCGAGGTGGCCTTCGTCTGGGCGCGCGAGCACGGCGTGCCGGTCACGATCCGCGGCGCCGCCTCCGGCGCGCTCGGCGGCGCCGTCCCCAACGACGGCGGCCTCGTGCTCGACCTCTCGCGCCTCGACCACATCGACGTGAACCCCGACGACGACGTCTGCGTGATCGGCGGCGGGGCGCGGTTCCGCGAGATCCACCGCCGCCTCGCCGAGCACGGTCTGGCCCTGCCCGTCTACTCGTCCAACCTCGGCGGCACGTTCGCCGGCTGGCTCGTGAGCGGCGCCTCCGGGCTCAACGGCTTCGGGCCCGGCGACGCCATCGACGTCGTGCGCGCCGCCGACGTCGTCCTGCCCGGCGGCGACTTCGTGCGTTTCCACGCCGACGGGCGCCTCGACGTGCCGGCCGAGGCGCCGCGCCGCGGCCATCGCGAAGTGGGAGCCGACGCCGCCGAGGCCTGGTTCCGCGGCCGCGGGCTCGAGCCCTTCGGCCTCGCCGACCTCGTCGGCAGCGAGGGCACGCTGGGCGCCGTCGTGCAGCTCGTGATCGCCGTCGGGCGGCGGCCGAAGATCGGCGCCCTGCTCCTGCCGTTCGACTCGCTCCGCGACGCTTTCGCCGCCGTCGAGTGGGTGCGCCTGGGGGCCGGCCGCGGCCTGCCGCGGCCGGCCAACCTCAAGCTCGTCTTCCGCCCCTTCGTACGCCACGTGCGCCGCGTGTGGGCCGACGAGGACGTGCGCGCCTGGCGCCGGCGCCCGTCGGCGCTCTCGGGCGGCGAGGGTATGCCGTGGGAGCGGCTCGCCGGCCCGCGCGAGCTGGGCGCCCCGCTCGCCGCCGGCGACGACGGCGCCGTAGCCTATCTCTACATGGACTTCCTGAGCCTCGCCGCGGCGCGGGCCATGGCACGTCGCCTCGGCGAGGCGCCGGGCGCGCCCGGCGCGCTCGCCGACGAGAGCCTGCGCTTCGCTGCCGAGCGTTTCCGCCCGCAGCAGACCAAGCGTCTCGGCCCCGGCATGCTGGCGGCCGAGGTCCGTCTGCCGGCGACGCGGGTCGGCGCCTACCTCAAGGAGGCGGTCGCCCTGGCGCGCGCCGCCGGCGTCGAGCTCGACCCCGAGGTCTACTACCTCTCCGGCGGCGAGGCGCTCGTGATCGCCGGCTACCTGACCGACCACCGCACGGCGGCGGCGACCCTCGACCTCGCCGTCTCCCCGGTGCTCGTCGACCTCGCCGTCGCGCGTCACCGCGGGCGGCCCTATGTCGTCGGCCGCTGGCAGGCGCCGTTCGCCGCCGCCAAGTTCGGCGACGCCGGCCTCGAGCGCCTCCGTGCCGTCAAGCGCGCCCTCGACCCGCAGGCGCTCGTCAATCGCGGCGTGGTCGTGAACCTCGCATTGCGCGGGCGCGCGGGCGCGCTGGTCGGGGCCGTGTACGCGCCCGGTGTGCGGGTCGCGCGCCGGCTCTGGGAGCGGCCCGCCACGGCCGCCGCCGGCCGCGCGGCCCGGCGCCTGGCCGGTCTGCTCGCCGGGCCCGCGCGCGGGCACGGCGAGCCGCTGGGACTGGCGCCGCCGTCGCCGCTCGACCGGCCGCTCCACTGCGTGAACTGCGGCGAGTGCAACGCCGTCTGCCCGGTCTACGACGCCGCCCGCGTGCGTCTGCCGCAGACCCTCGTCCACCGTGCCGAGCTCGCCCGCGCCGGGGCCGACGGCCGCGGTGCCACGCCGGCGCTGCTGCAACTCTGCCTGCGCTGCGGCAACTGCGAGGAGGTCTGCCAGGCGGGGATCGCCCACCTCGACGTGTACGCGTGTCTCGACGAGCTCCTCGACGGGCGCCGGTCCGCCGGCACCGACGGTCACGCCGACCTGCTCGCCGCCGTCCGTGGCTCCTCAGGCTACCGCGAGCGCTTCCTCGATGTGCGGCCGGGGCTCTACCTGCGCCGCGCGCCGGCCGCCCTGCCCGGGGTCGTGCGCTTCCACGTGCTGCGCGCCGAGAACGAGGACGGGCCGGCCGCGACCTGCCTGCATTGCGGGGCCTGTGTCCCGGTCTGCCCGACCGGCGCCAACCTCGAGTTCGAGCACGGGGACGACCCGCGCCTCATCACGAGCGACGACGAGCGCTGCATCGGCTGCGGCGCCTGCGTCGAGGTCTGCCCGGCGAACCGGCGCAACGGTGGGCAGACGCTGCGCGTCGTGCAGGCCCCAGCTGACGACTGGCTGGCGGCGCTCGAGGAGTTCGAGGCGCTCGAGGGAGTGGACGGGCCCGCCGCCGCTGTGCCGGCGGAGGGCTGCGCCACGGCCGCGCGCGCCGGCGCGGGGCCGATCGACCATCGCTGGGGGGAGCCGTCGTGGCGCGGCTGAGCAACGAGCTCGTCGCGATGCTCGCCCGGGCGCGCCGCGCCCCCGCCGACGGGCGCGCCGCGCGCGCACGCGCGCGTCTCGACCAGTGGGAGGATCTGCTCGGCTACGTCGCCGACCCCGCCGGCGAGGCCGTCCGCGACCCCGGGCGCACCGGCCGGCTGGTCGCGCACCTCCTGCGCCGGGCCGGCGTCGACGAGGAGGGTTTCTGGGCGCTGCCCAGGGCCACACGCGGGCAGCGCTTCCTGGCCCTCTACGCACGCGCCTCTCGTTCGCTGCCTCACCTCGAGATGACCTCGTTCGACGTCGATAAGCTGCTCAAGGAGCGCTATCGCCGCGAGCCGCTCACAGTGGGCGCGGCCTGGCACTACGGCTACTGGCGCTCGTACTTCTCGCACGCCGCCATCACGCACCCGGCCAACGACGGCCTGCGTGAGGAGTTCTCGACGACCTGGGACATCGTCCGCAAACGCCCGGCCGTGCTGCTGCGCGAGCCCGGCGGCCGTCGCCTCGAGGAGCTGCACGCCTTGCGCCTCGACATGCCGATCGTCGTCGGCCCGCTGCCCCTGCACGAGGGCGTCACGCTCGAGCTCGCCTACCTGCAGGCGTCGGCCGACGCCGACGAGGCGCACGACCTGAAGACGCGCACCCTGGTGATCGTCGAGGCACCCCGAGCACGTCTGCACGCCGCCGAGTTGCTGCCCTTCGCGGCAGGGCTGATGGTGCGCCTCGCGCCGGCGGACGCGGCCGTGCTCGGCGACGACGGGCTCCGCGAGCTCATCGCCGCGGCGCGGATCGTCGAGCTCGACCCGTGGGGAGGGGAGGGCGGCGGCGCCGAGGGCGACGATGCGGGATGCGGCGATGGCGGCGGCGAGGGCGGCGAGCCGGGACGGCTCGCCGCCCTCGCCGCCGCCGTGCGCGCCGCGAATCCCGACTGCCTGCTCTCGGTCTTCGTGCGCCACGAGGGCGACGCCTTCTGGGCGCGCCTCGACGAGGCGGCGCGCCACGACGGCGTCGCCCTCGTCCACTACCACGCCGGCGCCCTCAAGTCGTACCGTCTCACGCCGGCCGTCGACCGCTTCCTCAAGGATCGCCTGCTCCGCGCCCGGGTCCAGCTGCTCGCGGCCGGCGGCGACGGCGACACGCAGGCGTCGGCGGCCACGGTCTACGAGTCGGTCCTGCTCGGGTCCAACGGCGGCGCGATGATGCACGCCGCGGCGATCGCGCTCGTCCCCGAGGCGGTCGACGCCTTCGCCGCCGCCGGACGCGCGACCGGCGCCGGTGTCGTCGCCGCCGGGTCCACCTCCGTCGGCGCTCTCACCGCCGCTCGCGACGTCTTCGCTGCCGCCGTGCGCGCCGTCCCCCCGGCCGACCTCCGTGAGATGGCGCGCTGCACCCTGACCTGCTGGCAGCACAGCATCCTCGACTTCCTCAGCTGCATGGGTATCGACGACGTCAAGAAGACGTCGGGGAACACGATGGCGATCACCGTGACCGAGGACTGGGTGCGCGAGGTCGACGCTCTGGCGACCGACGGGTTCGGGGCCGAGAACGCCCGCGTCAACGCCGCCCGCGTCGCGGCCGAGCCCGTGCCCCCTGACGTGCAGGCGCACTTCGCCGTCTCGAGCCTGCTGCGCGAGCGCTCACCCGACCTGCCGTTGGTGCGAGCCGCTCAGGTGCTGGGTCAGCGCACCGCCGGCATGCACCTGAGCAACTCGAACGCCGCCCTCAACGCCGACTTCCTCGACGTCATCTACCGAATGGCCGCCGGCGAGCTGCCGCAGGAGGACGACTTCTTCCTCCAGGGCGATCCGGGGCCTTATGGCCTCGACCGTATCGGCCTGCGCGTCTCCCGCGCGAGCGTCGCCTGGTCGCTGGCCCGGCTGCGTCGCGACCCATCCCTGCTCGACTACATCTCGCTCGCGGTGCCGCGCGGCTTCGAGCGGCCGGGCGCCGCATCGCCCGCGGCGACGGTCTCGATCCACGCGGCGCCCGGGTCGCGTGCCTTGCTGCGCTTCGACGCCGACGAGCGCGGTGGGTTCGAGCAGCGCGTCGGCGACGATCACCCGCTCGCGGCGGCGCTGGCCACGGCCGACGAGAGCGGAGCCGCCGCGGCGGCCAAGAGCGGAGCCGTCGACTCGGCCGCCGCGCCGCTCTGGCTCCGCGCCTCCGAGCCCGACGGCGGTGAGCGCCTCACAGAGCTGCGGGCCGTCGGTCACGGCGCGCACGGAGTCAGCGTCGTGCGCGCCTCCGCCGACGGCGCCGTCACCCTGCGCCGCGACCCACGCGGAGGCCTCGTCCTCTCGGGCGTCGGCGTCCGCGAGCCGATCTGGCACGGCCCCGTCTGCCACGCCTCGACCTCGCTCGGCGCCGCCAGCGAGGACTTCCTCACCGCCCGCGTCGAGGGCAACGTCGGCCTCAGCATGACCTCCTCCGGCGAGGGCGGCCCCATCAAGCTGGCCCGCGACGGCGACATGCGCTGGGAGAGCCTCCAGGTCGCCTCGGGGCACTTCGGCGTCACCGGGCGCGATCTGCGCCGCGTGCGCGACGTCGAGATCAAGATCAACCAGGGCGCCAAGCCGGGCAAGGGCGGCCGGCTCTCGGGGGCCAAGGTGACGCCGACGGTCTCGAAGGCGCGCAACATCCCCGTCGGCACCGACGCGTTGAGCCCCGACCCCAAACACGACATCTACTCGATCGAGGACATGCCGGCCGAGGTCTGGCTCTGGCTCCTCTATCACAACCACTGCGGCATCAAGATCACCGGCTCCAACTACACGCGCTACGTCGCCGCCGGCATGTGGAGCAACTTCGTCGTCGACTACCTGCTGGTCGACGCCGGCATGGGGGGCTCCGGCAACTACCATGCCGACTCGTCGCACGTGGGCTGGCCCGATGCCTTCAGGACGATGCTGCACACCCATCATGCGCTGCTCGGCGAGAAGGTCGACCTCGACGGCAGCGGCGAGCTCAAGCCGCTACGCGACGGCAACGGCGCGCCGTTCGGCGCCAAGGGCGGCACGCGGCTCTTCGCCTCCGGTGGCCTGCGTGGCGAACTCGACATGCTGAAGGTGCTGATCGCCGGCGCCGACGGTCTGCTCGAGGGCAGCATCGGCAAGGCCGTCGCCTTCGGCTGCAACCAGTGCGGCAACTGCCACCTCGACTGCCCGCGCGGCGGCATCACGACCAAGCCCGAGCTGATGGTGCAGAACGACCGCGAGCTCATGCGCCGCCGCTTCCG
>JAFGAW010000266.1 GCA_016933475.1 Thermoleophilia bacterium | reverse complement strand
GACTTCCGTCGCGATCGGTTCGACCGCCTCTTCTGCGGCGGGCTCGGAGTACAGCGGTGTCTCGACCGCCTCTTCCGCGGCGGGCTCGGAGTACAGCGGTGTCTCGACCGCCGCGGCCACACCCGCGTTCCATGCCGGCTCCTCAGGCGCGGATGCGACGGTCTCCTGCTCCTCCGGCCAGACGCCGACGCCGGCGTCATCGACGGCGGGCTCCTCGACGTAGGTGGTGGAGACGACTGACGACGGCTCCTCGACGGCGGGCTTCTCGACCGCGAGCTCCTCCACGGCGGACTCCTCGACCGCGGGCTCCTCGACCGCGGGCTCCTCGACCGCGGGCTCCTCGACCGCGGGCTCCCGCGCGGGCCGGAGCCACGGGGCAGGCTCGGCGGTGGACTCACTCACCAGTTCCGGGCCCGGCTCGACGGCCTCGGGCTCGGCGGTCGCCACCGGCGCGGCAGCGTGCGTGGGCTCCTCCAGCAGCGTCTGAGGCTCGGGAGGCGGCGGCAACAGACGGCCCGACACGCCCGCGAGCAACTGCTCGCGCATCTCCCTCCCCGACTTGGGCGTCACCAGCGCGGCCACCGTCGCCCCAGCGGCGAGACCGAGCAGGAACTTGATCAGCCGTTTCATCGTGGCCTCCTTGGCTGCTAAGGGCGTGAGCCGGCGCGGGCGCGCACGACCGGCGAAGTGTTCTTCGGTAGAACCGACCGCCGACTTTACCCGTCTACAGTCCTGTATACGCTGAGAGCTTAGGCTCTCCTGCGCTCCAGCGCTACGCCAGCCGTTGTACGGTGACCGACTCGTCCGCGTGGACGGTGAGCAGGACCGTCCAGCTCTGACCGAAGTGCTGGGCGATGTGGGCAGCGGCCTCGCGCAAGGCGGCGGAGGCATCGCCGGCGAGGAACGCGGCGAGCGGCAGCATCGGGCGGTCGTCGATCTGCACCCGCACGCCGTCGGCGGCCTGTTTGAGCAGGATGGGCTCGGGCGTCAGACCGCGCAGGCTGGCCCCGCGCCCGGGCGAGAGCTCGATCCGGACCGCGCCGCCGTGCGCCCGTGACTCGGCCTCGTAGCGCTCCTTGAGCGTGCGGGCCCAGTACCAGGCGATGACGAGCCCGACGAGCGCCGCGCCGAGAAAGGCGAGGATCGCGAGGTTGGTCGTCGTCATGTCTCCCTCTTCTCCTCCCGTGCGCGCCGCGACGTGCGGCGGCGTTCGGTCTCGGCCGCCAGGTCGAGCTCGGCGCCGGCTTTCGGTGTGTAGTATCGACGGCCGGCCAGTTTCTCTGGAAGGTACTGCTGTTCCACCCACCCACCGTAAGCGTGCGGGTACCGGTAGCCCTCGCCGTGGCCGAGGTCCTTCGCTCCCCGATACGACGCATCGCGCAGGTGTGGCGGCGGGGGCTCGTTGCCCTCACGGCGCACGTCGGCGAGGGCGGCGTCGATCGCCTCGTACGAGGCGTTGCTCTTGGGCGCCAGCGAGAGGTAGGCGACGGCCTGGGCGAGATTGATGCGGCATTCGGGCAGACCGACGAACTCGACCGCGCGCGACGCCGCGACGGCGATCAGGAGCGCCGTCGGGTCGGCGTTGCCCACGTCCTCGCTGGCGAAGACGATCATGCGGCGAGCGATGAACTTGGGGTCCTCGCCGCCGGCGATCATTGAGGCCATGTAGTAGAGCGCCGCATCGGGGTCGCTGCCGCGCATCGACTTGATGAAGGCCGAGATGGTGTCGTAGTGGGCGTCGTCGCGGTCGTAGGCCACCGGCGTCTTCTGCGAGGCGTCGCGCAGGTCGTCGACGGTGAGCGTCACCGAAGCGTCGCCTGCGTCGTCGCCCGCGCCCTCGACGGCGGCGCGCGAGCGCGCCGCCGTCTCCAGGGCGTTGAGGGCGACCCGGGCGTCGCCGCGCGAGATCTCGGCGAGGAAGGCGAGGCCGCCCTCGCCGAGGCCGACGGCGTGGCCGCCGAGGCCGCGCTCGGCGTCGTCCAGCGCGGCCGCGACGATCTCCTCGACCTGCCCCGCGGTGAGCGCCTCGAAGCGGTAGAGCTGGCAGCGCGAGATGAGTGCCGAGTTGACCTCGAAGTACGGGTTCTCGGTCGTCGCGCCGATCAGCGTCACGATGCCGTCCTCGATGGCCGGCAGGAGCGCGTCCTGCTGGGCCTTGTTGAAGCGGTGGATCTCGTCGATGAAGAGGACCGTGTGAGCACCGCCGAGTCCGCGCGCCTCGCGCGCTCCCTGGATCGCGGCGCGCACGTCGGCCGTGCCCGAGCTCACCGCCGACAGCTGCACGAGGCGCGCGTCCGTCTCCGCGGCGATGACCCGAGCCAGCGTGGTCTTGCCGCTCCCTGGCGGCCCGAAGAAGAGCATCGAGAAGAGCTGGCCGCGCTCGATCGCGGCACGCAACACGCTGCCCCGCCCGACGATGTGCTCCTGGCCGACGAACTCGGCCAGACTCCGCGGCCGCATGCGCGCCGCCAGCGGCGCTTCGGCCGCCTGGCGGTCCTCGGGCAGCGAGAAGAGGTCCATGGGAGCCATCTTAGCCGCTCGCTCACGTGCTATCTGCTACTATCGGCGGCGATGCGCACCGTGCTCGTGCTCAACAGCACCTACGAGCCGCTCAACGTGTGTTCCGCGCGCCGCGCGCTCGTGCTCCTCCTCAAGGAGAAGGCCGAAGTGGTCGAGTCGTCTGCGGCCGTCTACCACTCCGAGCACTCCGCCCTCGCCCTGCCCCACGTGATCCGCCTGCGCTCCTACGTGTACGTGCCGCGCCGCAACGGCGCCCGCCTGACGCGCCGCGCCGTCTTCGCCCGCGACCGTCACCGCTGCCAGTACTGCGGCAGCGACCGTCACCTCACCGTCGACCACGTCGTGCCACGCTCGAAGGGCGGCGGCGACACGTGGGACAACGTCGTCACCTCCTGCGCGGCCTGCAACCGCAAGAAGGGCGACCGCCTGCTGCACCACGTCGGGTTTCACCTCCCGCGTGCCCCGCGCCCGCCTGAGGCGGCGGCCTTCGTCTACCTGCACGTGGACCGCGTCCACGACTCCTGGCTCCCCTACCTGAGCTTCGCCTCGTAGCCGCCGCCGGAGCGCGGCCACCGAGTGCTATACTCGCGCCCGTGATCATCGACGCGAGCAGAGAGCCGCGCCTGCAGCTCGACGACGGCGAGCCGTTCGCCATCGAGCGTTGCGAGGTCGAGCGCGATGTCGAGCACTCGACGCTGACGCACATCGTCCGCGACGGCGCCCCCGTGAGCCTGCCGACCGGCGCGCGCGTCACCCTGTGGGCAGGGCCCAACGTCGTGTTCGTCGGCAAAGCCGTCGCTCCCGACCGCGTGCTCGACCTGCTCTCGACCGAGAGCGACGACGAACTGAGCGGCACCGAGACCATCTAGCCTCGGGCGCTCTGAGGGGCGGAGCGTGAAGGGACTCATCTTGAGCGGGGGGGCCGGCACCCGGCTTCGCCCCATCACCCACACCTCGGCCAAGCAGCTCGTGCCGGTGGCCAACAAGCCGGTGCTCTTCTACGGCCTCGAGGCGCTGCGCGCGGCCGGCATCGTCGATGTCGGCATCGTGGTCGGCGAGACGCACGCCGAGATCGAGGCCGCGGTCGGCGACGGCGCCCGCTTCGGCCTGCGGGTCACCTACATCCCGCAGGAGGCGCCGCTCGGGCTCGCTCACGCGGTGCTGATCAGCGAGCCCTACCTCGGCGACAGCCCGTTCGTCATGTACCTCGGCGACAATCTGCTCAAGGAGGGCGTCACGCGCTTCGTCGAGCGCTTCGCCGAGAGCGGCCCCGACGCCCTGATCCTCCTCCAGCAGGTGACCGACCCCTCCTCGTACGGCATCGCCGAGCTCGACCCCGACGGCCGCGTCGCGCGCCTCGTCGAGAAGCCGAAGGAGCCGCGCAGCGACCTCGCCCTCGTCGGCGTGTACCTCTTCACCCCCGCCGTCTTCGAGAGCGTCAAGACGATCTCGCCTTCCTCGCGCAACGAGCTCGAGATCACCGACGCGATCCAGCACATGATCGACCGCGGCCTGCGCGTCGAGTCGCACCGCGTCACCGGCTGGTGGAAGGACACCGGCAAGCTCGAAGACATGCTCGAGGCCAACCGCCTGATCCTCGGCACCATCGAGTCCGACGTGCGGGGCGAGCTGCACCAGACCACGATCGAGGGGGCGGTGAGCATCGGTGCCGATTCGGTGCTCGAGCGCTGCACGGTACGCGGCCCGGCGGTGATCGGTGAGCGCTGCGTGCTGCGCGACACGTTCATCGGGCCCTACACGGCGATCAGCGACGGGGTGACCATCGAGGAGGCCGAGATCGAGCACTCGATCGTCTTGGCGAACAGCCGCATCAGCAGGCTGGGCGCGCGTATGACCGACAGCCTCATCGGGCGCGACTGCGTGATAGCGCGCTCGGACGGACGGCCGGTCGCCTACCGCTTCATGGTGGGTGACTCCAGCCAGATCGGCATCCTGTAGGCGGCCGCGGCCGCATGGACGAAGGGCGGACACAGTGATCGACGGCGTCATGACCAAGCGGCTCAAGGTGATCCCCGACGAGCGCGGCCGCCTCATGGAGTGCCTGCGCTGCGACGACGAGCTCTTCGAGAAGTTCGGCCAGCTCTACATGACGACCACCCTGCCGGGAGTGGTCAAGGGCTGGCACCTCCACCACGGCCAGGCCGACAACGTCGTCTGCGTGAAGGGCATGGTCAAGCTCGTGCTGCACGACGGGCGAGACGGCTCGCCGACCAGGGGCCAGACCGACGAGTTCTTCATGGGCGAGCACAACCCGCTGCTCGTCAAGATACCGGCGGGCGTTTGGCACGGCTGGAAATGCGTGAGCCCGGAGGAGGCGTACATCGTCAACGCGCCCACGGAGCTCTACCGGTACGACGCGCCCGACCAGGAGGAACGCCCGCACGACGACGCCGTCATCGGCTACGACTGGGGCGTGAAACTGCGGTGAGCGACCGGCGTTCGCCTGACGGCAGCCCCGGGGCACAGCGACCGCCGGCCGCCCCGGCGGCCGGAGCGTGAAGCCGCGGTGAACGGGCCGCGCTGGTTCGTCACGGGCGCCGGCGGCCAGCTGGCGACTGAGTTCGCGTGCCTCCTCGAGGGCGAGGTCTTCCTGTCACGCGAGCAGGCCGTCGACATCCGCGACGCCGACGCCGTGCGCGCGGCCGTGCGCGGGTTCGAGCCCGACGTCGTCCTGCACACGGCCGCGTACACCGACGTCGACGGTGCCGAAGCCGACCCGGCCGCCGCCGAGTCGGTCAACGTCGGCGGCACGCGTAACGTCGTCGACGCCCTGCGCGGCTCGCATACCACCCTGGTCTACTTCTCGACCGACTACGTCTTCGACGGCGAGAAGCGCTCACCGTACCTCGAGAGCGACGCGCCCGGCCCTCTCGGCGTCTACGGGCGCACCAAGCTCGAGGGCGAGCGCGTCACGCTCGAGTGGCCGCACGGCATCGTGATCCGCACGAGCTGGCTCTTCTCGGCCACCGGCCGCAACTTCGTGAAGAGCATCCTCGCCGCCGCGACGGAGCGGGCCGGCGACGACCGCGCTCCCGGCGAGCGTCCCGGCGAAGGCGCGCGGGCCGGCGACGCGACGAGGGCCGGCGAGCCGCTGCGCGTGGTCGACGACCAGGTCGGCTCGCCGACCTTCGCCGGCCACCTCGCGACGGCGGTCGACGAGGCCCTGCGCCTTGGTGTCGGCCCCGGCATCTACCACATGGCGGGCAGCGGCTACTGCTCCTGGCTCGAGTTCGCCCGCGAGATCGTCACCTTGGCCGGCCTCGGCGTCGACGTCCTGCCGATCACGACGGCTGAGCTGGGCCGGCCGGCCCCCCGGCCGGCCTTCTCGGCGCTCGCCAGCGAGCGTCCTGTCCCCCGCCTGCCGCACTGGGTCGACGGGCTCGCCGCCGCACTCGAGCAGCTCGCCCCCCAAGAGTAAGGAGGTCCCGCGGTGCGCATCGTCGTCACCGGCGGCGCCGGCTTCATCGGCTCCAACTTCGTGCGCTTCGTGCTGCGCGAGCACTCCGAGGACGAGGTCGTGGTCCTCGACAAGCTCACCTACGCCGGCAACCTGGAGAATCTCGAGGACGTCGCCGGCGACCCCCGCTACACGTTCGTCAGGGGTGACATCTGCGACCCGGACGTCGTAGCCGCCACGCTCGACGGCGCCGGTGCCGTGGTCAACTTCGCCGCGGAGACCCACGTCGACCGCTCGATCAGCGGCCCGCAGGACTTCATCCGCACGGACGTGCTCGGCACCCACACGCTGCTCGAGGCGGTGCGCTCGCTCGGCATCGCTCGCTACCTGCAGGTCTCGACCGACGAGGTCTACGGCTCCATCGACGTGGGTTCGTTCACCGAGGAGTCCCCGCTCGGCCCGTCGAGCCCGTACTCGGCGAGCAAGGCGGCCGGCGACCTCCTCGTGCTCTCCTACGTCGCCACCTACGACACACCGGCGCTGATCACCCGCAGCTCGAACAACTACGGCCCCAGCCAGTACCCCGAGAAGATCGTCCCGCTCTTCATCACCAACGCCGTCGACGGGGTGCCGCTGCCGGTGTACGGCGATGGCCGCAACGTACGAGACTGGCTCTTCGTCGAGGACAATTGCGCCGCCGTCGACCTCGCGCTGCGCGCCGGTGCGACGGGCCAGGTCTACAACATCGGCGGGGGTCACGAGATCGACAACCTCACGCTCACGCGGCGGATCCTCGAGCTGGTCGGCGCCGATCCCGGGCTGATCCGCTTCGTCGCCGACCGCCCGGGGCACGACCGGCGCTACTCGGTCGACTGCACCAAGCTGCGCGCCCTCGGGTGGGCCCCGGCCACGAGCTTCGACGACGGCCTCGCGCGGACCGTCGCCTGGTATCTGGAGCACGAAGCCTGGTGGCGCCGGCTCAAGTCCGGGGAGTGGCTCGAGTACTACCGGCGCCAGTACGGCAGCCTGGGCTGACGGCCGCCGGGCACCGCTGCGGATCGCCGAGGGTCGCGGAGCCCGGAGCGCCGCGCCAGAAGACCCAGGGCCACGGAGCGCGTGACTCCGCGGTGCCGACAGGCGCGGCGGACCCGCCCGCTCAGAGAACGACGAGCTCGGCCGGCTTGAGCACCCGACGGCCCCAGGCGAAGCGGTCGCGCCAGTAAGCCGACGTGTTCAGCGAGGCGAGCATCACGCCGGCCGACGAGCCGGTCGAGTGGATGAACCAGCCGCGGCCGAGGTAGATCCCGGCGTGGTAGATCTGGGGGACGGTCGAGGCCGTGCCGGCGTAGCCGAAGAACATGATGTCCCCGCATTTCAGGCCGGTCCGCGTGATGCGCGGTGCGGCGGCGCGCGCCATGCCCGAGGCCGTGCGTTCGTAGATCGGGTAACCGAAGCGTACCTTCAGCACCCACCACACGAACCCCGAGCAGTCGAAGCCACCGCGGGCCTGGTAGCCATACGGCGAGTCCGCCGTCGGCCACTCGCCCCCGTACACGTAGGGGTAGCCGATGTACTTGAGGGCGAACTTGGTGACCTGCCGCTGGCGGTAGCTCAGCAGGGGGAAGGTGATCGCCTCGTAGGCCTCGAGGCCGGCCAGACGCCAACTCGCCACCGGCAGCGCCTTCCACAGCATGTAGGCGATCTCGGCGCGCGAGACCGCCTCGCCCGGCGAGCGCTCGCGCGCCTCGCCGTCGGGGTAGGGGTGGTTGAAGCGTAGCAGGAGGTGCCGGGAGGCGACGATCCAGGGCAGGAGCGCGGGCGCCCGCGTGTTCCAGTCGGGGTTCGGGCGCCAGACCGACGGCCGGAGCGTGGTCAACAGCGTCCAGTCCGTCTCCGGGTGCATCACCTGCAGCGTGCGGATCACGGTGCGCTCGGCCTTCGCCGCCGGCACCGTGCCGAGCGGGTTGAAGAGGCCGAGCGTCGGCGACATCACCCCGAGCTTGATGGCGATCTGGATGTCCCGGTAGTACGGGTCGAGGTCGGGCACGACGTCGGCGAGGAAGACCGGATCTGTGACCGCGTCGTCCTGGTGGCCGCTGGCGACGACGAGGGCCCGCGCCAGCTGCCGGCGCGTGATGAGGCGGCCGGGTCTGAAGAGGACGTCGTAGTCGTCGAGCACGCGATCGTCGGCGGGCCCCTGGTCGGTCACCCAGTCGATGGCGGCGCGCGCCCAATGGTCGGAAGGGACGTCGTCGTACGTCTGCGCGCTCGCGGGCGCCGCGTAGCCGAGGACGAGCACCGCCACGCCGAGAACGATGGCGAGGAGAGGACGGAGGCTGTGTCGCAGGCGCGTCATGCTGCTGTGGCTATCGGTCGCCCGAACAGAACCTTGAGGACCGCCGCGCCGGCGCCATCGCAGCGGGCCGGGGAGGAGGAGAGGCGCGGCCGGCGGGAGGGGGGAGAACGCCCTGCGCGGCGGCATCGACGCCAACGTGTGCGCCCTGCGCGGAAGGCGCCCGACGCGTGCACGATCCGGCGCCCCCCGGCGCGACACGCGCTGAACGGGGGGCGACCCGGGCCGGGTAGGGACGGCCCGGGTCGCGGGGGCAGGCCTCCCGCTTGGGGCGGAAGGTCCTCGGCGCGCGCGACCGCGGTCGCGCGCTACTCCTGCTCCGCCTCGGCGCCGAAGAGGGCGGCGGGCGTGTCGGGGAACTGGTGCCGGTGGATGTCGCCTTCGACCATGTAGAGCACGTCTTCGGCGATGTTGGTGGCGTGGTCGGCGAGCCGCTCGAGGTACCGCGCGACGCTGAACAGCAGGACCACCGCGTCGAGGTGGTCGAGATCGCCGCGGATCCGCTCCTTGAGCTCGCCGAGCAGCTGCTCGTACAGGTCGTCGACCTCGTCGTCGGCGGCGAGCACGACGCGCGCGAGCACGGCGTCCTCGCGCACGAGCGCGTCGAGCGCCTTCTCCATGATCGCGCGCACCCGGTCGCTCAGCACCGCCATGGTGTGCGGCACCGGCACGGGGAACTCGGTCGAGAGCTGCACCGCACGTTCACCGATGTTGGCCGCGAGGTCTCCGATGCGCTCCAACTCGCTGTTGATCTTCACGACCGCGACGATGAAGCGCAGGTCGCGGGCCACCGGCTGGTACAGGGCGAGGAGCTTGAGGCACTCCTCCTCGACGTCGACCTCGTTCTGGTCGATGACCAGGTCGGTCGTGATGACGCGCTGGGCCTGGTCGACGTTGCGCGTCTCGATGGCGTTGAAGGCGAGGCGCAGGTTGTCCTCGACGAGCGCCCCGAGGGCAAGGATCTTGCGCTTCAGGCGCTCGAGCTCGCGCTGCAGGTGTGTGGTCATCATCGCTCCCCTCCCGCCGTCAGCTGAAGCGGCCGGTGATGTAGTCCTCGGTCTGCTTCTGCTGCGGGTTGGAGAAGATCTGCGTCGTCGGACCGACCTCGACGATGTACCCCTCGTAGAAGAACGCGGTGTAGTCGCTGACCCGCGCCGCCTGCTGCATGTTGTGGGTCACGATGACGATCGTGTAGTTGGCCTTGAGGGCGTTGATCAGCTCCTCGATCTTCGCCGTCGCCACCGGGTCGATGGCCGAGCAGGGCTCGTCCATAAGGACCACGTCAGGCTCTGAGGCGATGCAGCGCGCGATGCAGAGCCGCTGCTGCTGTCCGCCCGAGAGGGCGATGCCCGGCTCGCCGAGCTTGTGCTTGACCTCCTCCCACAGGGCGGAGCGCTTCAGGGCGTCCTCGACCCGGTCGGCGAGCTCGGCCTTGTTCATCTTGTAGTGCTGCCGTAGCCCATAGGCGACGTTGTCGAACACCGTCATCGGGAAGGGGCTGGGCTTCTGGAAGATCATCCCGATGCGCCGTCGCAGGTCGAGCAGGTCCGTCCCCGAGCTGAGGACGTTGCGGCCGCCGAACATGACCTCGCCGGTCGCCTTGTGGTCGCGGTACAACTCGTAGATGCGGTTGTAGGTGCGGATGTGGGTGGACTTGCCGCAGCCCGACGGGCCGATGACGGCCGTCACCCGGTTCTTCTTGATCTCCAGGTGGTTACCGAAGAGCGCCTGCTCCTTGCCGTAGAAGAAGTCGAGGCCGCGTACCGAGATGACGCTCTCGAGCTTGTCGAAGTCCTCGTCCATGGCCGCGGACCGTCCGGCCGCGACCTCGGTCGGCGGGGCGACGAGGATCTCCCCGCCTTGATCCAGGGTCTCGCTCACTGTGGTCCCTACCATTCCTTGCCTCGCTGGAAGATGAGCCGCATCAGGACATTGAGCCCGAGGACGGCGACGATGATCACGAGGGCGCCACCCCAGGCCAGCTCCTGCATGCGCTCGTAGGGCATGCCGGAGAAGTCGTACACGGTCTTGGTCAGGTTGGCCGTAGGCCCGCCGAAGAAGCCCTCCGGGCCGAAAAGGCCCTGCAACCAGTACGGGCTGCTCAGTGCCGTGAAGAGCAGCGGCGCCGTCTCCCCGGCGACCCGCACCGTGGCCAACACGGCGCCGGTGATCAAGCCGCTGCGCGCTGCGCGGATGACCACACCGAGGGTGACGCGCCAGCGTGGCGCCCCCATGGCCAGACCAGACTCCCGAAGCTCGTTGGGCACGAGGTTGAGGATGTCCTCGGTGGTGCGCGCCATCACCGGCAGCATGATGAACGCCAGGGCGATCGAGCCGGCGAAACCGGAATAGTGCTGCAGAGGCCGCACGAGAGCAGCGAAGATGAACACGCCGACCACGATCGACGGGATCCCCATGTTCACGTTGGCGACCATGCGCACGCCGGTGGCGATCTTGCCGTTGCGCCCGAACTCGGCCAGCCATATGCCGCCGAAGAAGCCCATCGGCAGGGCGATGAGCGCGGCCACGAAGGTGATGACCAGCGTGCCGAGGATCGCGTTGCCGAGCCCGCCGCCGTCCTCGCCGACCACCGGCGGCAACTCCGTGAAGAAGCCCCAGTCGATCGCGCTCAAGCCGCGCTGGATGACCTCCCAGACGATGAGGAACATGACGGCGATGCCGGCCGTGGCCGCGACCCAGGCGAAGACCCGGATCGCCGCGTCCACGGCCTTGCGGCGACCGTGCGAGCGCGGACGCAGCGCTTTGAGCGGGGCAGGGCCGGGGCCGTTGTGCGACGTCGCCGGCGCGCTCATGCCCGGCCTCCCGTGGTGCGCCGCGCCCGGCGCAGCCAGATCTGCGCCAGCACCTGGAAGACCATCGTGATGGCGAACAGGATCAGCCCCATGTAGATCAGGGCGCTGATGTCGAGCTTCGTCGTGGCCTCGTTGAACTGGAGGGCGATGAGCGACGCGATGGTGGTGCCGGGGTCGAAGAGCGACTGCGGCACCGAGAGGAAGGAGCCGCCCACGAGGTAGGCCACGGCCATGGTCTCGCCGAGAGCCCGCCCGAGACCGATGAAGGTCGCCCCGACGATGCCGCTCAGCGCGTAGCGCAGGCTGATCTTGTGGAGCACCTCCCAGGTGGTCGACCCCATGCCGTAGCCCGCCTCCTTGGTGACGCGCGGCACCATGAGCAGCACGTCGCGCGAGAAGGCGGTGATGAACGGCAGCACCATCACCGCCAGGACGAGCCCGGCGGTGAGGATCGAGAACCCGCCGCCCTGGAACATAGGCCCGGGGCGCAAGAGGGGGAGCTCGCCCAGCCAGCTGTCCATGACGAGCGGCGCGACGCGCTCCTGCATGAAGGGCACGAGGACGAACAGGCCCCACATGCCGAAGATGATGCTGGGGATCGCCGCCAGCATCTCGATGCCCGTGCCGATGACGCGCGCCACACGCGGCGGCACGAGCTCGGTCAGCAGCAGGGCGATCACCAGGGCGAGCGGCACGGCGATGACCATGGCGACGACGGTCGTCATCGCCGTACCGGCCAGCGCCGCGAGAGCGCCGTAACTGCCGCCGTTCGGCGACCAGGCGACCGTGGTCAGGAAGCTGAGACCCAGCTCGCTGATCGCCGTCCAGGAGTTGTAGATGAGGACCCCGGCCAGGGTGAACATGGCGATCGCCACGGACAACCCGCAGACGAGGGCGACGACGCGGAAGACCGGGTCGCCGAAGCGGCGGTGACCGCGCGGCGCCGCCTTGGCGGCGCCGCGCGGTGGACCTGCCTGTGGTCGTACGTCGATATCGAGTGTGCTCACGTTCCTGCCCCCATGTGCGTCTCGGTCCTACCCGATGGGGTTCAGAGCGGCCAGACCGGCGAGCCGCCGGACATGAGGTTCTCGCTCCACTTGCTCTGGATCAGCTCGTAGACGTTCGCGGGGATCGGCACGTAGTCAAGACCCTCGGCGGTGCCGGCGCCCTCACGGAAGGCCCAGTCGAAGAACTGGAGCATGGCCTGGGCGCGGCCGACGTCCGCCTGCTCCCTCTGGACCATGATGAACGAGGCGCCCGTGATCGGCCATGTGGTCGGGCCGGGCTGATCGACGAGCACGAGGTAGAACTCATCGGCGCCCGCCCAGTCGGCCTGCGCGGCCGCCTGGCCGAAGGTCTCAAGACTCGGCTCGACCCACTCGCCGTCGGCGTTCTTGAGCTGCGTGCTGACGAGCCCGGTCTCCTTGGCGTAGGCGTACTCGACGTAGCCGATCGAGCCCTTGAGTTGCTGTACGCTCGCGGCCACGCCCTCGTTGCCCTTGCCGCCCACGCCGGTCGGCCAGGCGATCTCCTTGTCGCCGCCCAGAGTCCAGACGTCACCGGCCGCGGCGGCGAGGTAGTTCGTGAAGATCCAGGTCGTGCCCGAGCTGTCCGAGCGGTGCACCACGTTGATCTTGGTGTCGGGGAGCTTGACGCCGTCGTTCTCGGCAGCCAGCGCGGGGTCGTTCCAGTTCGAGATGTCGCCGTTGTAGATCTTGGCGACCAGTTCCGCGGTGAGCTTGAGCTGGTTGTTCTCGACGCCGTCGAGGTTCACCACGAGGACGACGCCGCCCACACACTGCGGCCACTGCATGAGGCCGGCGGCCTGCAGCTCGGACGGCTCGAGCGGCGCGTCGGAGCCGCCGAAGTCGACGGTCTTGGCCGAGATGGCCGAGATGCCGCCGCCCGACCCGATCGACTGGTAGTTCAGCTTCACGCCGTTGAGGTCGTTGTACTCACTCCCCCACGCCGAGTACAGCGGATAGGGGAAGCTCGCCCCGGCGCCGACGATCGTGTTCGCCGTCTCCGCGGCGGGAACGCCGCTGTCCTCGCTACCCTCACCTTCAGCGTCGTCGCCGCACGCCACGAGCGCCAGCGCAAAGACCGCGAGGAGCACTGCGAGGGCGGCGGTCGCGATCGCGCGCCACCGGCGACTGGACTTCCTCATCCTGACCTTCCTTTCTCCACGTTCCATGACCCGGCGTGACGGCGGGCGCCGCACTCCGGAGGGCAACGCTACCGGCGCCGGGTTAGGGTTCGGTTAGCGCGCGGTCAGTGGCGGGCGAGATGTGGAGCGGCGCCGTGAGGCAGGGGGCTACGCGGCGGGGTGACGGCGCGGCAGGTGGATCCTGAAGGTGCTGCCGCGGCCGACGATGCTGTCGACCGAGACCCGGCCGCCGTGGACCTGCGTGACGTGCTTGACGATCGAGAGGCCGAGGCCGGTGCCGCCCAGGTCGCGGCTGCGTGCCTTGTCGACCCGGTAGAAGCGCTCGAAGAGGCGCGGCAGGTGCTCGCGCGACACGCCCTGCCCCTCGTCGCTGACGGCGATCACGACCTCATCGCCGTCGGGCACCGCGGTGACGTGCACCGTGGTGCCGTCGGGGCTGTATTTCACGGCATTGTCGAGCAGGTTCACCACGGCCTGCTCGAGGAGCGGCGGGTTGGCGTCGACGTACATCTCACGGGGGCAGTCGACGAGCAACGTGATGCCCTTCGCCTCCGCCTTGGGGGCGCAGACGTCGACGGCGACCGAGAGCACGTCGCCGAGCCGTGTCTCCTGAAGGTCCATGCCCGCTCCCTTGCCCTCCTCGAGCGACGAAAGGGCGAGGAGGTCCTCGATGATCGAGTTCAGGCGGTCCGCCTGCCCGGCGATGATCTTGAGGAAGCGCCGCGCCGCGGCGGGGTCGTCGATGGCGCCGTCGACCAGGGTCTCGGCGAACCCCTTGATCGAGGTGACCGGCGTCTTCAGCTCATGCGAGACGTTGGCCACGAAGTCACGGCGCACGGCCTCGAGGCGTCGCAGGCGGGTCACGTCGTTCAGCACGACGACTGCGCCCACGACCTCGCCTCCCTGCGCGTGCAGGAGCGCCCCGCTCGCCTGCAGGTACTGATCGCCGCCGCCGACGTGCACGGTCAGGTCCACCTCGACCGGACCCTGGCCGGAGACGGCGGCCCCGACCACGCGCTGCAGGTCCGGGTTGCGTACCGCCTCCTCGATAGCCGCTCCCTGCACCTCGACGGGGTCGACGCCGAGCAGTTCGGCGGCCGCCGTGTTCAGCGTGAGGATATGCAGATCGGGGTCGACCGCCAGCACGCCCTCGACCATGCTCTCGAGCACCGCCTCGCGCTCGTTGCGCTCACGGGTGATGGCGCCCAGCTTCTCGTCGAGCTCCTCAGCCATCCGGTTGAGGCTCTCGGCCACGCCGGCGAACTCTTCGGTCGCGGGTACCGCGAGCTTGCGCGTGAAGTCGCCGGCGGCGAAGCGCTCGGCGCCCTCGCGCACCTCGCGCATCGGCCGCGCGATGCGCCGCGAGACGTACCAGCCGATCACGGCGGCGACCAGGGCGACGAGGAAGGCCGTGAGCAGGATGGAGCGGGAGAGGCCTTTCACGGCGTCGTCGACGCGACTCAGGCTCATCGCCGTACGCACAACGGCCACCACCCGGCCGGCGGCCTCCACGGGCACGGCCACGTACATCATGTCGGTGCCCAGGGTGGCGCTCTCACGCGTCGCGCGCCCCACCTTGCCGCTCACGGCCGCCTTGAACTCGGGGCGGTCGCTGTGGCGCTCGAGCTCCTCGGGAGCCGCCCGCGACTCGGCGACGACCTCGCCGACCGGGGCCCCGGGCAGTCCGTTCGAGATGACCGTGATCCGTGTCTCCGAGACCTCGCCGAGCCGGCGCACGGTCACTTGCACCGTGGCCTGGTCCCCTGCCTCGAGCAGCGGCCCGACCTCGTCGCGCACCAGCGCGGCCCGCGCCTCGAGCTCGCGCGCCGTCTGGTCGCGATGGAAGTCGCCGAAGCTTCGCAAGGCGAGGAAACCGACACCCGCCGTGCACAGCACGACGATGATCAGGTAGGTCAGGTAGATGCGCCAGAAAAGATGGCGCATCGTCAGTCGTCCCGCAGCCGGTACCCCACGCCGCGCACCGTCTCGATATAGGCGCCGCAGGCGCCGAGCTTGCGCCGCAGAGAGACGATGTGGACGTCGACCGAGCGGTCGGTGACGAAGCGGTCGGCCACGTACACATCGTCCCCCTGGGCGGCGTCGACGATCTGCTGGCGCGTGAAGACCCATCCGGGCCGGCGAGAGAGAAAGACGAGGATGCGGAACTCGGTGGCCGTCAGACTGACGGGCACGTCGCCGGCGAGGACCTCGTGGCGGCCCGGGTGGATGGTCAGCTGCCGCACGCGGAGCACACCGCCCTCATCGGTCGACTCGGTGTCTCGCCGCAGCACTGCCTTGACGCGGGCGGTGAGCACGCGCGGGCTGAACGGCTTGGTGACGTAGTCGGAGGCGCCCAGCTCCAACCCCGTGACGATGTCGGCCTCCGTGCCCTTGGCGGTCAGCATGACGATTGGGATGTGGCGTGTCGTCGGGTCGCTCTTCATGCGCCGACACACCTCGAGGCCGTCGAGGCCGGGGAGCATGAGGTCGAGGACGACGGCGTCGGGCAGCTTGGTGCGTGACGCGGCCAATGCGTCCTCGCCGGAGGCGACCGCCACGACCGTGTAGCCCTCCTTGGCGAGGTTGTACTTGACCAGCTCGAGGATGTCCTCTTCGTCGTCGACGACGAGCACGGTCTCGCGTGCCATCCTTCAGCTCCTTGACGCCCGGCAGTGATCCGGGCGAGCCTATCCCCGACAGGTTAGCGTTTCGTGAGCCCCGTGGCGACAGCGAGCCGGTCGCCGGCGGCCGCGCCGAGCAGGGAGAAGGCATGAGCGAGCGCAGCGACGTGGTGGTCGTGGGCGGCGGCGTGATCGGAGCCTGCGTGGCGCAGGCGCTGGCGGCAAGGGGCGCCGCCGTGACGCTGCTCGAGCGTGAGTCCGAGGTGTGCCCCGCGGCCAGCGCCGTGTACGCGAACTGTGGGCTGCTCGTGCCCAGCGAGATCGAGCCCCTGGCTCACCCGGGCGCCCTCGGGCAGGGGCTGCGCTGGCTGCTCGACGGGTCGAGCCCTTTCTACGTGAAGCCCCGGGCGAGCCTCGAGCTGGTGCGCTGGCTCTGGCTCTTCCGCGGCGCCTGCGCACCCGAGGTGGCACGCAGGCACGCGCCGCTGCTCCACGAGCTCAGCGAGATCAGTGCCGCGCTGCACGACGAGCTCGCGGCAGGTAGCGGGGCAGCGAGCGGGGGAGGCGGCGGCGATCGACGCGAAGACAACAGCGCCGACCGCGCGGGTCGCGACCCGGACGACGGCCGCCGTGATGGCGCCGGCAGTTGTGCGGAGACCGGCAGCGCGGCTTGGCACTACCACCGAAACGGCTGGCTCTTCGTGTACGAGACCGCCGCCGGGATGGCTGCCGCCGAGGCAGCAGCGGCCGAGACCCGCGCCCTTGGGATAGCAGTGGAGGTCCTTGCGGCGGATGAGGTGCGCGAGCGGGCGCCTCAGGTGCGCCCCGGCAGCGTGGTGGGCGGGGTGCTGACACCCGACGACGGCCACATGGACCCCGGCGCGTTCACGCGCGCGATGGTCGCCCGGGCGCGGCGGGCCGGGGCCACCGTCGTGACCGGCGCCGAGGTCTACGGATTCGAGACCGGCGGCGGCCGCACGGCGGGAGCCCGCCGCGGACGCGCGAGCGGTACGCACGTCCGCGCCGTGCGTACGACGAGCGGCGTCTTCGCCGCCGGTGAGGTCGTGCTCGCCGCCGGAGCCTGGACACCGCTGCTGCTGCGCGAGCTCGGTCTCCGCCTGCCGGTCGAGCCCGCCAAGGGCTACAGCATCGACGTGGCGCGGCCCGAGGGCACCGCCGAGTTGCCGCTCTGTGCCGGCGAGGCACATGTGGTCCTCACTCCGCTCGGTGACGCGCTGCGCCTCGGCAGCACACTCGAGCTGGCCGGATGGGACCTGCGCCTGCGCCCCAGGCGGCTGGCCGCTCTGCGCCGCGCGGCGGCACGCATCGTCGGCCTCCCCGAGGACGGACCCGTACGCCAGATCTGGCGCGGGCCGCGCCCGCTGACACCCGACGGCCTGCCTGTCATCGGACGCACCCCGCGCCACCCGAACGTGGTGCTCGCGACGGGCCACTGCATGCTGGGGCTGTCGCTGGGGCCGGTCACCGGCCGGCTGGTCGCCGAGCTGTGCGCCGGCGAGGCGCCGTCGCTCGACATCGCCGCCCTCGCACCGACGCGGTTCGGGCGTTAGGCGACCCAGGCGCCGGTGGCCCGGCCCGGCGGCCCGCCGCTGTGGTCCGGCGCCGACAGCCCGCCACCGCTGTCCGACGCCGGCGGCTGGCCGCCCCGGATCACGCTCCGGCGACCCGGGGCGGCAGCCGTCATGGTTGCTCAGCCCGCTCTCGGACCGGCGCCGCAGCTCTCACCCGAGGATCGCGACCAGGGCGCGCCGCCAATTCGAGAAGTCCTCGAAGACGTGGTCGGGACCGTAAGCGGCGAGCTCCGCGACCGAGTGCCGCCCCGTGGCGACGGCGATGGCCTTGACGCCAAGAGCGGCCCCGCACTCGACGTCGGCCGGCGTGTCGCCGATGA
Source organism: Thermoleophilia bacterium (assembly GCA_016933475.1). Classification (GTDB taxonomy): domain Bacteria; phylum Actinomycetota; class Thermoleophilia; order UBA2241; family UBA2241; genus UBA2241. Next base: position 23,705 of record JAFGAW010000266.1, on the reverse strand, counting down.
CGACGATCTCCTTGCCCACGAAGCGCCGCCCCGTGAGCTCTTCGGCGCGCCGCACGGCGACCGCCGGCAACTCCGGGCGCAGGCCCGAGTCGGACCCGTAGGCGCCGACCGTGAAGTGCTCGCCGAGCCCGGTCGGCGCCAGCTTGATCGCCGCGCCTTCAGCGATGTTGCCGGTCAGCAGCCCGAGCACGACTCCGGGCTCGGCCGCCAGCACGGCGACCAGCTCGACCACGCCGGGCATCGTGTCGGTCCGCCCCGCGCCGACCTCGCCGGCGAGAAGCCCGACGTACACCTCGAGGCACTCCTCGAGCCGGGCGTCGACCTCGTCGGCCGCGGCGCCCCAGCGGGTCGCCAGGTCGCGGATGATGGCGGGGTCCGTGCGGCCGTGGAACGTGTAGCCGTCAAGGTCGCCGCTCACCCCATAGACGCGCTCCAGCGCCGCGTAGATCGCGCGGCCGCCGGCGCCGTGGGCGTCGATCAGCGTGCAGTCGATATCGAAGAGGACGAGACGATCCATGCGCTGAGACAGTAGAGCCGCCCCGTCGCCGAGCGTCAACCCGTCACGGCGGTGTAGACGTCGTGGCCACTGCCCGCCAGACTGCCGACATCGCCTCGCTAAGCTACAGCCTCGCGACCCTCCTTGAACTCGTCGCCCTGGCGCGCCGTGCACGGATCAACCCAGGCCGGGCCGGGCCACAGCCCAATCGGACCAGACCCTCGCGACGATACCGGGACGACAGCGCGCGCCGACTCTCCCACGCAGATTGGCGACAGAACGACGGGGAAGCAGCCGAGGTGCGGCCTGCCGGAGCAGAGCGCAGGTTCTACGCGAACTGCAGCCCCCGCGTTGCGCTCCGGTAGACTCCCGATCGTGGGACGCGAAGACCTCAACCGGTTGGCCGACATCGACGACGTACTCCAGAGCCTCCTCGAGGGCGGACCTCTCGAGGGCGGACCCCTCCATGGCGCCGACGCACTGCTGCGGTGCGTCAGTGATCCCCCGGCCGTCGATGCCGCCGCCGCGCTGCGCGCGGCCCTGGAGGCGCCGACAGGGACGCCACCGTTACGCGCCCTGGCCGCGGGGCAGTCCTCGGCGGCCGTCGTCACGAGTGACGCGACCAGAGCCGTGCCCAACGGGCTGCTGTTGCCCGTCGTGCTCGATGAGCTCGCCGCAGGAGGGATCGCCGCCGACGCCGTCACGGTGATCGTCGGCGGTGGCGCCCACCGGCCCGCCACTGTGGCGGAACTGCGTGGCCTATTCGGGGAGGACCTACTGCACCGGGTGCGTGTGGTGACCCACGACGCGCGCTGCAGCGCGTGCCTCGAGGTCGGGGTGACGCCGGCCGGTACGCCGGTGCGCATCAATCAGATCCTGGCGGAGGCCGACCTGCGTATCGCCTTCGGTGTCGTCGAGCCACACGAGTTCGCGGGGTTCACCGGCGGGCGCAAGGCCCTGCTGCCGGGCGTCGCCGCGTACGAGACCATCGTGCACAACCACGCTCCCGACGCCGTCGCGCACGAGCGCGCACACCCTGGGGGACTCAGCGGCAACCCCATCCACGAGGACATGATTGCGGCCCTGCGCGTCGCTCGACTCGACTTCATCGTCAACGCCACGCTTGACCGGCGGCTGCGACCGACGGCCGTGGCGGCCGGCGACCCGGAGGCGGCGCACGATGAGCTCGTCGCCTTCGTGCGCCGCACGGCGACGGTCGAGGTCCCGGGCGCGCCCGATCTCATCGTGACCGGGCCGGGCGCGCCCCTCGACCTCAATCTCTATCAGGCGCTCAAAGCGCTCATCGCCGTCCAGCCCCTCGTCGGACCGGAGACCGTCGTCGTGCTCGCCGCCGGCTGCGCCGACGGCCTCGGCAGCGACGACATGCTCGAGCCCTTCGACGGGGCGGCCGGGCCCGATGACGCTCACGCCCGCGCCGTCGCCACCTACACCATAGAGAAGGACCACTCCTGTCTGCTGGCCCGTTTCCTCGCCCGCTGTCCCAACGTCGTCGCCTGCTGCCCCGGCGTCGCCGACGCCGACTTGCGCCGGCTCTGGTTCACGCCTGCGGCCACGCTCGAGGCGGCGGTCGAGGAGGCCGTGAGGCGGGCCCGGCGGCTCAGCCGCCGGGCCCGCCCCACGGCCCTGCTCCTGCCGCGCCCCCAGCGCGCCCTGTTCACCGTCGTCCCGTCCTCACCGACCGTCGCCGCCGGACCCGGCGACGGATCCGCCGGCCCGACCGGCCCCGGCCCGACATCCACACGCGATCCCGCAGACACGCGCACCCCCGGAGGATGCCCATGAGCTCCGCGATCACCGCCGTCCACGCCCGCCAGATCCTCGACTGCCGCGGCTATCCGACCGTCCAGGTCGACGTCTGGGCCGGCGCCGCGCCCGGCGAACCCGGCGCCTTCCACGGCCGCGCCGCGGTGCCGTCCGGCCGATCCACCGGCGCCGCCGAGGCCGTCGAGCTGCGCGACGGCGGCGCCGAGTACCGGGGCTTCGGCGTGACCCGCGCCGCCGGCAATGTGAACGAGGTCATCGGCCCGGCCGTGGCCGGCCGCGACGTCCAGGACCAGGCCGGTCTCGACGCCTTCCTCCGCGACCTCGACGGCACGCCCCGCAAAGCCCGCCTCGGCGCCAATGCCCTCGCCGGCGTGTCGCTGGCCGCGGCGCACTGCGCCGCGGCCGTCCGCGGCCTGCCGCTGCACCGCTCGCTGAACGGGCGCTCGCGCGTCCTCCCCGTGCCCCTCATCAACCTCGTCGGCGGCGGCCGTCTCACCTCCAACGACCTCGCCTTCCAGGAGTTCATCATGATGCCGGTCGGGGCACGCTCCTTCGCCGAGGCCATCCGCATGGCCAGCGAGTGCCACATGGCGCTTGAGGAGATCGTCGTCTCACGCTACGGCAAGCTCTCCGCCAACACCGGGGACGAAGGCGACTTCGCGACGCCCATCGTCGACGTGCGCGAGGCGTTCGCCGTGGTCCACGAGGGCGTCGCGGCCGCGGGCTACGCCGAGGACGCCGTCTACGCGACCGACTCCGCCGCGACCCACCTCTGGGACCCGGCGACAAAGACGTACGCCGTCGGCGGCGAGCAACTGTCGACAGCGGCGATGATCGACCTCTACCGCGAGCTCGTGCGCGACTTCGGCATCGCCAGCATCGAGGACCCGCTGCACGAGGAGGACTGGGAGGGTTGGGCGGAGCTCACCGCAGCGCTGCCCGACACCCAGTTCGTCGGCGACGACCTTCTCGTCACCGACCCGGCGCGCGTGCGCCGCGGCGTGGAGGCGGGCGCCGGCAACGCGCTACTCTGGAAGTTCAACCAGATCGGCACCCTGACCGAGGCCTTCGAGGCGGCGCGTATCGCCGTGGGAGCCGGATGGGGCGTGTGTGTCAGCGAGCGCTCGGGCGAGACCGAGGACGCGAGCATCGCCGACCTCGTCGTGGCCCTCGACGCCGGGCAGATCAAGACCGGCTCGCCGGTGCGCGGCGAGCGCACGGCCAAGTACAACCGCCTGCTCGAGATCGAAGAGTGGCTGGGGGCCGACGCGGTCTACGCAGGACGCGAGTTCCGTCACGCCCCGATCGCGGCGGCCGGCGGCTGATGTGGTGCGCTTCGAGGACGCTGCCGGGTTGACCGGGCACGGCCGCGAGGGCCTGCGCCGCGACGCGCTGGCCATCGCGGCGCAGGCCCTCGCCGCGGTGGACCCGGTGGCGGCGGCGCGGCGCCTGCTGCGCCTCGAGGACGATGTGCTGTACATCGGCGACGACGCCTACGAGCTCGCCGGCCGCAATGTCTACGTGCTCGGCGCGGGTAAGGCGACGATCGGGCTCGCCGCGCTGCTCGACGAGCTCCTCGCTGCGCGCCTACGCGCCGGCGCCGTCGTCGTCAAGCGCGGCCAGGGGCGCCCGCTCCGTCACATCGAGGTGATGGAAGCCTCGCACCCGGTGCCAGACGAGGACAGCCTGCGTGCCGGCGAGCGCCTGCTCGAGCTCGCCGGGCAGGCTCGACCCGAGGACCTGGTGATCGCCGTCGTCACCGGCGGCAGCTCGGCGCTCGCCGTCGTCCCGGCCGAGGGCATCACCCTGGAGGACAAGGTGGCGACGAACCGCCTCCTGCTCGCGTCCGGACTCGACATCGTGCGCATGAACGACGTGCGCAAGCACATCTCGCGCCTGAAAGGGGGACGCCTCGCGGCCGCCTGCGGCTGCGAGATCGTGAACCTCACCGTGTCGGACGTCGTCGGCGACCCGCCCGACTACTTCACCGACCTGACGGCCGCCGACCGCTCGACGTTCGCCGACGCGGCCGCCGCGTGCGACGCCGCCGGACTTTGGGAGCGACTGCCGGCGGCCGTCGCGGCGCACCTGCGCCGCGCCGAACCTGCGGCCGAGACCGTCAAGGACCTGCGCCGCGTCCACGACCACATCGTCGCCACCTCTGCGATCATGTGCAAGGCGGCCGCGACGGCCGCATGCGCCCTCGGCTACCGCGCCGAGGTGCTCACGCTCGAGCTCGAGGGCGAGAGCGCCGCGGCTGGCCGCTGGATGGCCGATCGCCTCCGCGTGGCGGACGCGAGCGCCGCCCTCATCGCCGGCGGCGAGACGACGGTGACCATCGATGATGAGACCGGCCCGTGGGCAGGGTGGGCGGAGGAGGCCGCGACGTTCGGCCCGGGCCGGGAGACCGCCTTGGGCGGCCCGAGCCAGGAGGCGGCCCTGGCCGGCGCGCTGGCGCTCGAGGGCGGCCCGCCCGCCTGTCTGCTCTGCCTCGACTCGGACGGCAGCGACGGGCCGACCGAGGCCGCCGGTGGATTGGTGGACGACCTGACGGCGAAGGCGGCGAGGGCGGCGGGCAGTGACCTGCCCGCCGCCCTCGCCGCCCACCACACCGGCCCTGCCCTGTCAGCACTCGGCGACCTCGTCGTCACGGGCTCGACCGGGACCAACGTCAACGACCTCAGGATCGGCCTCACCGCCAGGCACTGACGGCGAGACGGGCCCGCATCAGTACGCGACCTCACTCGCCTCGGACGTCGCGACGGCCTCGTACAGGACCTCGAACGGCCCACTCGTGAGGATCGACTGCAAGGTCTCGTAGCAGCGTTGCACGCCGTCGCTGCTGAAGAAGGCATCGTGCGCCTCGAGCGACTCCCACTCGCTCTCGAAGACGAAGTGCACGTCGCCGAGCGCCGCCTCACGCCCCTCGTCACACAGAGCGCTGGCCAGCGGCGACATACCGAACGAACGCAGGATGCGGTGACCGAGGTGGCCCGGCGCCTGGCGCTGAAGACTCGAGAGCTCGTGAAGGACCCGGTCGCTGCGGTGCTCCGTACCCTTGCGCACGCTGAACATGGTCTGCCCGATGATCATCTCGCCCGCTCCTTCGATGGCATCGTGTCTAGCGTTTTCCCGCGACGGCGCGGAATGACACGGGAGGAACGAAAGCAGGCGTCCTCAGAGCTGACAGCGGCGGCGCGGTCGCCGGCCGGAGTCGGGCCTCGGAAGACCTGCCGAGCGCGCCGGCCGCGCTCAGCGCGCGGTCGCGCGCAAAGCACCGAGCAACGCCGCCGGTTTGAGGTCCTCGTCGCCCTCGCCCATCCAGACGACCTTGCCGGCGCGGTCGACGATGACGGCGAGCGGCGGGGCCTCGCCGACGACGGCGCGAGCGGCCCCGTAGCCGGCCGCGGTCGAGCCGTCGTCGCGGACGATGGGGAACGGCAGACCCCCGACCGCTGCCGCGAACGCCTCCGGGTCGCCGGAGTCGCCGCCCGTGACCCCGATGAGCTGGCCGCGCAGGCCCCAGAAGGCGGACGCCCGTCCGGCCAGCGCCTTGAGCTGCGCCGGCGCCGCGGCTGAGTCGGCGGAGAAGAAGACCAGCACCGGGAACCAGTCGCCCCGGTACTCGTGCAGGTCGATGACGGTGCCGTCGAGCGCGGCGAGCGCGAGGGTCGGCGCTTGACGGCCGACGCCGAAGTCGTAGCCCACGAGGACCTCCTGCCGGCGCGCGGCCGGCCTCCGGATTGCGCCGTTGAGTCTATCAAAGGCCGTCGCCCATCAGCGGACGATCGCCTCGGCGTGCATCGACTCCTGCTCCGGATGGAGCCGGCCCGCGCGATACCACGCACCGGGTTTCTCGAACGTGTCGCTGAAGGACTCGCCCTTCTGCGGGGAGCCACTGCCGATGGTGGAGGTCGTCGCGCGGAGGACGTGCCTGACCCCTCGGTCGAGGTCGCCGCGTGCGGAGCGCCGCCGTCGTTCTTCTACACGACGGTCGTCCCACCCTCGCCTTCTGTGCGAACTGCCTCAGAACGTCCTGTAGTACTCCTTGGCCGCCGCACACACCGGGCACTTGTCAGGCAGTTCCCCGATCACCGTGTGGCCGCAGATGAGGCAGACGCTCACTGGCTCGTCGGGGATGTCCTCGCCCTTGAGCGCCTGCTCGCGCGCCTCGCTGTACATGCGCCTGTGGTCGACCTCGGCCTTGAGCGCGAACCTGATGCTCCGTTTCGCTTGGGCGTTCTCCTGCGTGACCGCGATCTCCCGGTACGCCGGGTACATCTCGTCGACCTCGAACGACTCCCCGTCGAACGCGGTCTTCAGGTTGTCGGCGGTGCTCGCGATGCCGCCCATCACACGCAGGTGATTGCGGGCGTGCCGCGTCTCGGCGAACGAGATGGCGCGGAACAGCTTCGCGATCTGCGGCAGGCCCTCGTCCTCGGCCTGCTCGGCGAACACCAGGTACTTCTCCGCCGCCTGGCTCTCGCCGGCGAACGCCGCCGCCAGGCTCTGGCGAGTCATCTCCTTGAGGTCCTCCGGCTTGGGGAGGCGCTTCTCGGTCTCGGCGTCCATCAGAACTCCCGGAAGTAGGAGCCGTCGGTGTAGCACTGCGAGCAGTACCCGGGGCGCTTGCCGATCACCGTGTGCCCGCAGACGGGGCACACGTAGACGACGCTCTCGTCGAAGTCCTTCTTGCCCTCGACGCCCTTCAGCGTGCTGTCGTAGATCTCCTGGTGATCCATCTCCGCCTTGAGGGCGAAGCGGATGGTCAGCTGCGCCGACTCGTTGCCCTGCAGCTTGGCGACGGCGGCGTAGGCCGGGTACATCTCGTCGATCTCGAAGGTCTCCCCGCCCCAGGCGGCCTTCAGGTTCTGCGCCGTCGTGCCGATCTGGCCGAGCACGCTGAGGTGGTTGCGGGCGTGCGTGCTCTCGGCGTAGGCCACCGCCTCGAAGAGCCGGGCCACGTTCGGGTAGCCCTCTTCGCGGGCGACGGCGGCAAAGGCGAGGTACTTCTGCGACGCCTGACTCTCGCCGGCGAGCGCCGCCTCGATATTGGCCCGCGTCATCGCGCCGAGCTCCTCGGGCGGCGGGGGGGTGTTGAGGTAGGGGGCTTCCATCGTGCTGTGCTCCTCCTTTCGAGGGGGCACGGCCGTCAGCGCGCGACGGACCCGGCCCCGCCGTCGTCGTGCACGCAGGTGCGGGCACCCATCGTAGCAGCGGTCATACGGTCGTTCGGGCGACGGCCTCAGGCGGCACGGCCGTGCGACGGCAGCGCAGGGATAAGGCGGTGAAGGACCTCGTGGAGCCGGCGCGGGCTCGCGTGGTCGAACAGCGCGTAGTAGAGCCCCGGCGTCGACTCGCTACGCGTCAGCTGCGCGAGATCCACGAGCACCCCGGCGTCGGCCAGCTCGTGAGCCTGCTCCCGGTCGATGGCGAGCAGGGCAGAGGTCGCCGGGTAGGCGGCGTCGCCGCAAAGCTCGGCGATGTCCGTGGCGGAACTCCAGAGGGAGAGAGCGATCGGCACGCCGCCGGCCTCGCTGAGCACGAGTCTCACACCTGGAGCGACCTCGTCGCTGAAGTCAAAGTGCCGGCGCTCCTGCCCGCGAGCCACGTCGACAGCGCGCTGCACGAGACGCAGCTTGTCCTGGAACTTGACGGGGACGTGACGTGCCATCGATGCCTCCTCGCCCTCACCGCCGCCGTGCGGAGCTCGAGGGGACTCGCGTTTCGCCTGCGGCCGCAACCTTCCCGCCCCGAGGGGCGGGCAAACGGCGCGGGCAAGAGCAGGCGGACCGTCTGTCGACCCGGCCATCGCCCCATGGCGAGGGCCCCGAACAGCTACGACCCTCAGGTCGGCAGCACGGGGAACGCGTACGTGCGGATCTCGATGTCGCGGCGCCCGAGCGGTCCGTCGCACCCGCCGAGATGGTCAACGTGGGTGACCACGAGGCGGACAGGCCGCCCGGAGGTCGCGGTCACGCCGTCGAACGTGCGCTCGATCTGTCGTTGCGCCAGTTCCCGCCCCAAGGGCGTCACCGGGTAGAGAAACGCTGTCGGGAAGTCGCCCGTGGCCCCCTCCCGGCGTTGCTTGTCGATCTTGACAGCGAGGAGGCCCCAGCCACGTCTGCCGGCCGCCGCCCAAGCCTGCTCCACGGCGGCGACCGCTCCTGTGCCGTCCTCGGCCGCCCCCAGGATGAACGTCTCCGGCAGGCGCACCCCTCTGGGCAGACCCGAGCCGAGGGCGTCCGGCGTGGTGAGCTCCTTGCTCGCGGCGACTCCATGGACGGCACTGTCGACGAGCGTCACGCCGGCCTCATCGAGGGCCGCGAGCACAGCGGGGTCGGCCTCGGGAGCGATGCGGCAGGAGTAGAAGACGACCAGATCGGGTGTCCCTTCCCAGGCGCCCGCGAAGAGCGCGGGAGCGCCTTGCCTGCGAGCGATCGTCACAAGGCCGGCCGCGTCGATGACGGCGATGTCGGCGACGGGGGCACACGCATCCCCGAGCTGTCGCCTCAACTCGGCCGTGAGTCCAGCGATGTCGGCCGTCTCCCACTGCCGGAACATCTCCTCATCGAGCACGCAGAGCGCGACACGCCGCGGCAGGCGTCCACGCTGAATGTGGTAGCGCCCGAGCACGGCCGCGACAAGCCTCGGCGTGATGCGCTCCTGGGTGACCGCGAACTCCGGGGACCGGTCGAGCAGCAGGTCGTCGAACCAGGCTCCGACGAGACCGGCGTTCACATCGACGATGACGAGGTCGCCTCGGCGGTCGAGTTTGTAGTCGATCTTGAGGAGCGACTTGACTTCGTGCGGGCGCGCGAAGCGAGGCTGCAGCGCGCCCTCGCTCCCCATCCGCGCCGCGACGTCGGCGACCGCTCCCCCGGGACGTCCACACGCGGATGCGTTCAGGCGCCCGATGAGGCGCTCGTACACCCACGCATTGGCGACGGCAGCCGCGGCCGCGGCGGGCTCCGAGAGGACGACACGCGGCGACCCTGGATCCCCCGTGTCCACGCAGGCCGGTCCTTGGACGTCCCTGGTCGCCGCCCAAGGCGCGAAGGTCATGGTGGCCCGTCCCGCCGTCTTGTGCTGGGCGTTCAGCAGCCAGGTGAGCACCGCGGCGAGGTCGGCGTTCATGCGCTTGAGTCGGGCGGCGCGCTCGACGACCCTGCGCAGCGTCGCGGCCATGTCGCCGAGCCCGTCGGCCGCAAGAGCGGCGGCATAGCCGTCGAGCGTGGCGCCGTTCGCGGCGAGGACAGCGGCGACGCTCTCGACGTCGGGCGCCTCGACAAGCTCCCGCAGACAGGGCAGGCGCGGCACCTTCGCGCTGCCCACGGCCAGCGTCTCGACACCCCGCAACGCCGGATAGTCGAGCGGCACCAAAAGCGGGATCTCGTCCATCAGCCCTGAGTATGGCTTGCACTCCGGATTCTCAACCGCCGGGCGGCTGAGCGGCCGACTGGGGGGCCGATGGCTGCGCCGGGCGGGCGCTGGGGCCGCGGAGAGGAGACTGGGGGCGGCGCTCAGCCCGCCCCGCCGCCCCCTCCGCCGCCTCCGCCGCCCCCGCCGCCGGAGAACCCGCCGCCGCCGCCGCTGCCGCTCGAGGCGGTCCCGGCAGCGACGGCCCCCGAAAGACCCGAGCTCAGCGACGACAGCGGTGAGCTGCCGTGAGTCGCCGTCACGAGGAAGGCGGTGGAGCCGAGACGGTCGTCCCGCAGCACCTCGGGGGCGACCAGCTCGAGGTCGTCGACGACCTGGTCGGCTATACCGAACACCACGGCCAGCACCAGGTAGTACCGCCAGAGCACGACGGAGTCCGGCGGCTTCTCGCCCATGCGACCGAAGTCCTTCATGTAGTTGCGGATGCCGCGGTACTTGGCGTACAGCTCAGCCGCTTCGGGCGAGCGCCGCTTGATCGCGCGGGCACCGACCAGGATCCCCACGCCGACGACGGCACCGACGGCGTACCGGAGTTGCTCCGAGACGAAGACTGCACCGGCCGAGCCCGCGATGGCCACGCCGCCGAGCGCCAGGGTCCAGCCGTGGGCCGTGGTACTGCTCTTCTCGAGGAGTCCACGGGCATTGGCCTCTCTCGTTACCGCGGCGCGCCACGCGGCCCACGCCGTGGCGAACGTGCTGCGATGCTTCTTGGCGAGGTCTTTCATCTCGTCGACGTCCAGCGTGTCGCCCTCCGCCAGCACGTCGAACAGCACCTTGAGCAGCTTGGCTTCGAATCGGGACGCCTCGGCCCGGCGCTCGGCGCGCAAGTGCAGCCGATAGCCCGTCTCCTGACGCGTGCCGAACAGGCCGCGCTTCTCCTCAGCCGTCCGCTCGAGCTCGACGACGCCGCGATCGATCAGGTCCATCAGGGTCGCGACCGCATCTTCGTCCTTCACCGCGCCCATACGCCAAAGAGAGCCGACGAGGGCCGGCGGCAGGGCCGGCTCGGGGAGGTCGCGGTAATACTCGCCGGCGAAGCTCGGCCGGTGCTCGCGCCCGTACCTGCGGTACGTCCAGATGAAGACGACGAGCGCGGCAAGCGGCACGCCGATGCCGATCACGAGGCCTGCCGCCCGGCGCAGCGAGGCCATACGCCGCTCGGCGTTGGCCTCGTCGGCCCACCGCTGCTCCTCGGCGAGCACCTCATCCACCCGAGCCCCCGCGGTGGCCGGCGCGCCGGTCAGCGCCTCCCGCGGGAAGAGGATGCGGGCCTCGACGAAGCGGTACGGCGGCAGGTCTTCGACCGTCAGGCTGACCGACCCATCGGGCTCTCGAGTGACCACGCCGTTCAGCGGACCGTGGCCCCAGGCGCGGACCTCGTCCTGCTCGACACCGGAAGGCAGTGCGATACGGATGTCTGCCTGGCCGACGCCGTGGTCCCACTCTTCGCCGATGAACTTCCAATACAGCTCGGCGGTGTCGTCCCACTTGGTCGCGGCGTCGCGAACGACGTACTCGATCGTGACCGGGACGAGCGCGTCGGCCTGCCGGAAGTAGACCTCGAGGCGCACGTCGCCGCCGCCCTCGCCGGCCGCCCACCACGTCCGCGGCGGGCGGCTCCCCGGGTCGTCGGTGCGTATGTACTCGCCCTCGGGGCCGCTCACGCGGCGCACCTCGATGCCCGACGACCCGGCCCCCTCGAGGTCCCAGTAGACGAAGCTGAAGTCACCGTCGAAGTCGAAGACGCGGGTCTCGCGTACGACCATGTCGCCGCTGGGGCGCACCGTCGCCTCGATGGTGACCTCCGGCATGGTGTACGACTTGGCGAGGACCGTCGCGGGCAGCCCGAACGAGATCAGAGCGGCTGCGGCGGCAACGAGCGCCGTGAAGACGATCTGCGGGCGGATGCGCAGGCCGTGACCGAGCGGCCGGCGCGCGGTCAATGGAAGCCGGGCCATCCGGTCGAGTCTAACGGCTGCGGGCCCGGCCGGCCTCGCCGACATCAGGACTCCCTCTCGCCAGGGCCGTTCGCGCCGCCTGGCGTCTGAGCGCCCGTGACGAGCCCGAGGCGCGCGAGCTCGGCCGTGGCCAGCCCGCCGTCGTCGCCGGCCAGCAGCGCAGCCCAGGGGTCGGGCTCGACGGCACGGAGCCGGTCGTACGGCAGCGAGCCGACCGCCCGCAGGGCGAGCACGCGCTGCAGGGCGGGCGTCGGCCCGTCGCGCCGCAGCGCCTCGCGCACTGCCGCGACGTCGCGGCGCCACGCGAGGCGCATCGGCAGGTACAGCGGGACGAGGACCAGGAGTGGGAGCACGCCGACGGCGACCGCGACCAGCACGCTCATCTCACGGATCGCGTCGGCGCTCGCCCGGCCGCTCGCCTCGACCTCGGTGCCGGCGGTGACGACGCGCTCTGCGACGGTGCCGATGTCGTCTCCGACGAACGGGATCGCCGACAGGGCCTCGAAGCCCTCGCCGGTGGCGCGCAGCGTCGCCCCCACGCGCGCCACCTGGTCGGCCAGGTCGACCTGCTGGGCGATATCGCGACCGATCGCGATTCCCAGCGCCGCCCAGACGATGACATAGACGACGATGACGATGTCGAGGACGCGCACCGCGCGCGCGCTCGGGAACTGCCACCCCATGCGGCCCATCGCTCCTCCCGGGTCTCGGCGCCTCCGGCGACGCCGCGCCGCAGAGCCCTCGGCGGCCTGCCTCCGGGTACTCTAGCAGCAAGCCGCACCGGCTTCGCGTAAGCTCTCGGCATGACCCTTCTGAACGCCCCGCGCGCGTCCTCACCCGCCTCGTGCCGCTTCAGCATGCCGCCCGAGTGGGCGCCCCATTCGGCCTGCTGGATGGCATGGCCTTGTCGCCCCGAGAACTGGCAGGACATGGAGGCGGCGCGCGCGACCTACGTCGCCGTCGCGCGCCGCATCGCCGAGTTCGAACCGGTGCGGATGATCGCCCACCCCGAACACGCCGAGGACGCAGGCCGCGCCCTCGGACCGGGCGTCGAGATCGTGCCGCTGCCGACCGACGACAGTTGGACGCGCGACACGGCCCCGACCTTCGTCATCGATGACGAAGGCGCTCTCGCCGGCATCTGCTGGCGCTTCAACGCCTACGGCGGCATCTACACGCACTACGAAGACACCGCCGCCATGGCGCGCCGGGTGTGTGCGCTGCTCGGCGTCCGTGCTGTCGAGGCGCCCATCGTCCTCGAGGGCGGCGCCGTTCACACCGACGGCGAGGGCACACTGCTGGCCACGACAGAGGTCGTCCTCGACCCGTGCCGCAACCCGGGCATGACGCGCGCCGAAGCCGAGCGCATCCTCGGCGAACATCTCGGCGCCGAGCGCGTCATCTGGCTGACCGGCGCGCTCGACCACGACAACACCAACGGACACGTCGACAACCTGGCGTGCTTCGCGGCGCCGGGAGTCGTCCTCGCCCTCAGCGAGGATGACCCGTCGGACTCCCAGTATGCCGCGCTGCACGAGAACCTCGCCCGGCTGCGCGCGGCGCGCGACGCAAGGGGCCGACGTCTGAAGGTGATCGAGCTGCCTCAGCCCCGGGTCCGCATGCGAGACGACGTCCTCTACTCACCCTCGTATTTGAACTTCTACGTCGCGACCGGCGCGATCGTCGTGCCGCTTTTCGACGACCTCGAGGACGCGACGGCGCGGGACATCCTGGCTCGCGCCTTCCCGGGCCGCGCGGTCGTCGGCGTCCCCGCGTGGACCCTCGCCCGCGCCGACGGTGGCGTCCACTGCATCACGCAGCAGCAGCCGATCGCACGGTCGCCCGGCCCCAGGGACGCCACGCCCGGCTGAATCGGCCGTCGTGCCGGCCCGAGAACGTCCGGGTCGCCTTCGCCGCACTGAACGGGTATGACCCGGGCGAGAGGTCAGCCGGTCCCGACCGCGTTCGCGGTCGGCCACGTCCTGGGAGGGAGACCGTGGCGCACGAACTCCGCACGCAAGCGATCGATGTCGCCTACCCCGACGTCGATCCCGTCACTCTGGTCCTCACGCTGAAGGCGCCCGGGGACGTCACCGCACAACCGGGCACGGGAGAGCAGCTCCTCGCCGGCACCCTTGAGTGCGACGCGCCTGAGTGCGCGCCCGCCGTTGAGCTGCACGGCGGGGAGGTCCGCTTCACGCACCCGGAGGGCTGGCGCATCGACAGCCTTCTGGGCCGCGACCGAGTGAACCGGCTCAACCTTGAGCTCGGCACGACGAAGCCGTACGCTCTCCACGTCAAGGGCGGCATCGGCCACGCCTCGTACGAGTTCGGCGGCCTGCCCATCACCGAACTGCTCGTGCAGGCCGGGGCAGCTGAGTCCACGATCGGCTTCGCGCGGCCGGTCCTGACACCGATGTCGACCCTGCGCGTGCTGACCGGGGCCGGCTCGCTGCGCCTCGAGGGACTCCTCAACGCCAGCGCCGAGCGCTTCGAGATCAAGGGCGCCGCCGGCAGCGCCCGTCTGCACTTCACCGGCGACACGCTCAATCGCGATGCCAAGGCAGAGGTCACGGCGGCGCTCGGTTCGTGCGCGATCCTCATCAGCTCGGGCGTGCCGGCGCGGGTCAAGGTGAGCGGCGCCATCGCGCAGATGACGATAGGGCCGGGCTTCGTGCGCAAGGACACCGGGGCGACCTTCTGGGGCGGCGAGTACGCGACGCCCGAGTACGAGGCAGGTGCCCGCCCCAGCCTCGAGATCGATGTCACGACAGCTCTCGGCATGCTGAGCATCGAGACCGTCTGAAGAGGACGGCGTGGGGTCCGCTCGCGCGACTCCGCATCGGTCGCCGACCGGGCTCGCGAACCGCGACGTCGCCACCATGCCCTCGGTGTCGCCGTGAAGATCGCCGTCTACGGCGACAGCCTGACCGAGGGCTGGCCCGGAGCCGGCTTCATGCCCCTGCTGGAGCGGGACCTGCCGCGACACAGCTTGCTCAACCGCGGCAGGGCGGGTGACACGACGGTCGACCTCCTGATCGATCTTCTTGGCCGCAGTGCCCCGCGGCTGATACTCCTGCCCCCGGTGGCCCCGGATGGCGACCTCGGCGAGCCGTTCGCGACGCGACTCGCCGAACTTGCGCAGATCGTAGAGAGGGCGGCGGGGAGCCGGCCGCAGGCTCGCTTCGTCGATTTGCGCCCGGCCTTCGCCGCCGACGGCGGGCCCTTCACCATCGACGGCGTGCACCTCAACGAGGCCGGAGCCGTAGTGGTCGCCGAGGCCCTCGCCGCCGCCATCGGCCGGGAAGACGGAGGTGCAGCCACGTGAGCCGCCGCGCACGGCGGCCGCCGTCCTCACTGCGATGATCCGGCTCGACCCGGCGACCCTCGGCGCCCGTGGGAGGGTCCGGGCGCGGCGGACAGGGGGCTCAGCGACCCGCGCCCGCCCGCGCCAGCGCCCGGCCGACGAGCAGGGCGAGCACCCCGACCGGGACTGTGAGCGCGCCGCTCGCCACGGAGAGCGGCCCCGCCGCCGAGACCTCGAGCGCGTGGAAGCCGAAGGCGACGATCGATGTCGCGCCGCTGGCCAGCAAAGCCCAGGCGAGCAGCCTCCGGGCACCGCCCTGCGCGAGCAGTGGCCAGGCGAGCAGGATCGCGCCTGTTCCCCAGATCGCGTAGGCCAGCAGGTCGAAGGTGATCACCGCGCCGTGGTCGTTGCCGAAGTACCACGGCGCCGCCGCGGGCAGGTCGCGTGCGAGCAGCCAGGTGAACACGGTGTACTGGGACGCGTAGGCGGCGGCCGAAAGCGGCGCGTAGGCGGCGACGAGCAGAGCGCCCGTCACGGCGTACGGCCGCGCCGCAGGGCCGCCGCGGTCGGCGGCCACGGCGATCAACGCCATGAGCGGCACCATCGTGGCGGGGACCAGCGAGGCGAAGAAGAAGCCCAGCCGGTACGCGGTGTCCTCGCGAGCGAGAGCGGCGAGGCGCGCCGCGACCGTATCGCCCTCGGGCGCGCCCAGCGCACTCAGCACCGTCATCAGCACGAGCACGACGAGGAAGGCGACGGACGCCAGCACGAGCAGCCGGCCGAGACTCCTCTCCGCCTCACGCACCTCGTTCATGGACCCTCCCCCGGACGTCCCTCACCCGCGGACCCCGTTCGGGTCACGGGCGCCACGTTCGTGCACTCGCGCATCGCGACGTCATCGAGACGGGACCGCGCAGGCGTTACGCGAAGTCGCGCAGGTCGACGTCGGCGCCGGGCTCCAGCGCGATCCCGCCGCGCGCCACTCGGACGATGACCTCGGCGACGCGGGCGGGATCCATGCCTTTGAAGTCGTTCATGCGCGTCGCCGTCACGGCCGGGTGCACATTGTACAGGCGTAACTCGGGATGCTCTTTGGCCAGCGCCTTGGTGAAGCCGCGAAGCCCCCACTTGCTGGCGCCGTACGGGGCCAGGGTCGCCGACCCGTGCAGCGACGCCGTGCTGGCGATGTCGATCACGGCGTCGCGCACGCCCGGTAGGAGAAGCCGGGTGAGCATCAGCGTGCCGAGCAGGTTGACCCGTACCTGGGTCTCGATCTCGTCGAGCTCCTGCTCGACGAAGCGGCGCCAGACGACGATGCCGGCGTTGTTCACGAGTATGTCGATCCCTTCGAAGCGCTCGAGAACGGTGGCCGCGAAGGCACGGACGCTGCCCTCGTCACCCAGGTCGAGCGGCGCAGTCACGACCTCCGGCGCGCCGAGCTCGCCGCAGTGCTCGGCCACCGCACGGGCCTCCCCTTCGTGCTCGTGGTAGGAGAGCACGAGGCGGGCGCCCTCGGCCGCGAAGCCGAAGGCGGTCGCGCGGCCGATGCCGAGGCTCGCCCCGGTGACGACCACCACCTTGCCCCGCAGATCGACGGTCACAAGGATCCCCTCCCTCGAGTCACCCTCGTGCGGCCACCGGCGTACGGCCGGCCGGCCGCGCCCGCCCGGGCGGCTCGACCCGGCCGACGCCTCCCCTCGTCGCCAAAGGGAGAATGACCATCACCGGCCAAGCTCGAAGCGCAGGGCCGCCTCGAGGTCGGGGAAGAGCCAGTGGAAGCCGGCCTCCGTGAGGCGGGCCGGCCTGACGCGCTGGCTGGTGAGCAGCAGCTCGCGACCCATGTCGCCGAGACCGCGCTCGAGCAGCCCCGGCGGCGCCGCGAACGGCGCCGGCCGCCGCACCACCCTGGCCAGGGTGCGCGTGAAGTCGCGGTTGGTGACCGGCTCGGGTGCGGTCACGTTCACGGGCCCCGAGAGCCCATCGTCGTGGAGCGCCAGCAGCGCCGCGCCGAGGAGGTCGTCGATGGCGATCCAGCTCATCCACTGCTCGCCGTCGCCGAGGCGCGTACCCAGCGCCGCCTTGAAGGGCATCGCCATCAGCGGCAGCATCCCGCCGGCGCCGCCCCAGACGAGGCCGAAACGCAGCGAGACCGCCCGGATGCCCGCCGTGCGCGCCGGCTCGAGAGCGTCCTCCCAGACCTTGCAGACCTCGGGGAGGAACCCTTGGCCGGCGGCGCTCTCCTCGGTCAGCTCCTCGGCGCCGCGACTGCCGTAGAACCCCACGGCTGAGGCCGAGATGACGACGCGCGGCCGCCGCGGCAGCGCGGCCGCCGCGGCAGCGACGAGAGCCGTAGTCTGGCGGCGGCTGTCGAGGATGTCCCGGCGGCGCCCCGGCGTCCACAACGCCGCGAGCGACGTGCCGGCCAGGTTCACGAGAGCGTCCACACCCTCGAGCGCGGCTTGGTCGACCACCCCGGTCGCCGGGTCCCAGTGCACCCATCCCGGCCCCGGATCCCGCCGCCGCGTCAGTCGCACGACTTCGTGACCGCCGGTGGTGAGGAAGGCGGCGAGGTGCGACCCGACGAAGCCGCTCGCCCCGGCGATCGCGACCCGGAAACGCGGCCGGTCAGCGAAGGCGAGGTGGCGCTCGAGGTCGTCCCGCGTCCTATCGTGCCGGAACGCGAACAGCCGCGCGAGCCGCCGCTGCGCGGCGCCCTCCCCCGCCCGCGTCACCGCCGGCGGACCCGGGAGCTCGTACTCGACCGTGTCGTGAAGCGTGCTCTGCCGCTCACCGTCCGGCTCGAAAGTGTGCCGGTGACGCCAAAGGGCGAAGGGTCCCTTCTCCTGCACGTCCACGAACTGGCGTCCGCGGACGTGCTCGCGGTGCACGGCGACCCAGCGCACGTGCGCCGGCCCGACGGGGGCATCCATCACCAGCCGGTCGCCATCCTCGATCGTCCCGCTGCGCTCGACCACGCGCAGGCGTTGCCAGGGGGGTGCGAGGCGCTCGAAGGCGCCTGGCCGCGCGTGCCACGCATACAAGTCGTCGGCCGATACCGGCATCGCGCTGCGACGCTCATAGACGCGCATCTCGGCCACCCCCTTGCGACGGACCGCCGGGTCGCTCCACGCGACCGGGCGGGAGCTCGCGGCATCGGACGGCTGCCTTCTACCCGGGGCGCGCGGGCGCGGAACCGCATCAGGCCGACCGGCGCAGGACCGCGCACGGCCTGCCGGCGGCATGACGCCGGCACCCGCGGGCGGAGGACCGCGGAGAGCCCGCCGATGGAGGACCGCGTGACATAATCCGACTACGCCGCGGCCGCGGCCGCGAGGCGCACCGCGATATCGCCCCGGGAGGTCACATGAGCGCTCCAGCGTCTGCCAAGCCCCAAGCCGGCACCCTCACCCCCGAGCAACTCGATCTCGTGCTGCGCCACCTGCCGGTCGACGTCTCCTTCGCCGACGAGCACGGCACCCTGCTCTACTGGCACGGCGGCATCTTCGCCGACTGCGACGCGGCGTTCATAGGCCGGCACATGAACGACTGCCACGCGCCGAAGTCGCGCGTCACGATCGACCGAATGGAGGCGGCCTTCCGCGACGGCAGTCGCGACGAGGCCGTCTTCTGGCACCCCGAAGACGACGGCCGGCTCTACCTGTACCGCTACTCGGCGGTCAGGGATGCGAACGGCGCTTATCGCGGCCTCCTCGAGACGGTGCAGGACATCACCGACATCGTCGGCCTCGAGGGCGAGCGACTCGAACTCGACTGGTGAGGAGGGGACAAGATGACTGACGACGCTGCGGGCTGGGGGATGCCGTTCGCCAGGCAGGAGTACGCGGAGCGCCTCGAGCGCACGCGTGAAGAGATGGCGCGTAGGGGCGTCGAGCTGCTCTACGTGACCTCGCCGCCCAACCTCTACTACCTGCTCGGGCACCAGTCGGTCTGGTGGGACGGCCGTAACGTCACCGGCCTGGCCGTCCCGCTCGACGCCGCCGTCAAGCCGGTCATGTTCGACACCTGGGACCATGCTCCCGGGTGGTCGCCGGTCGTCGAGGACGGCGTCACGTACGGCGAGGAGGGCTTCTACTACCCGGAGGGCCCCCAGGTCGTGGCGGCGACGCTGCGCGACCGGGGCCTGCTCAAGGGGCGTGTCGGGCTCGAGTACTGGAGCTGGGCGCCGGGCGGGCCGGCTCTGCAGGAGTTGGCCGGCCGGCTGGCTGGCGCCGGCGCCGCCGAGGTCGTCGACGGCTCGTGGATCGTCGACCACGCGCGCCTCGTCAAGTCACCGAAGGAGATCGAGTACACGCGCAAGGCGCTGGAGATCGCCGACGCCGCCTACGAGGTCCTCGCCGCGACCCTCGCCCCGGGCATGACCGAGAAGGAGATCATGGGTCTCCTCTACTACGAGTGCGCCAAGCGCGGGGGAGACGAGCCGGGCATCCGCATGATGGTGCGCACCGGGCCCAACACCTTCAACTTCCACCATCCCGCGACCGAGCGGCGCATCGAGCAGGGCGAGTTGCTGATGATCGACATGTCGGCGGCCTACCACCACTACCACGGCAACACGGCGCGGGCCCTCTCGCTGGGCGAGGACCCGTTCTGGGCGGAGAAGCTCGAGAAGCTCGCCGCCGTGCGCGACGAGACGGTCGCGCAGCTCCGTCCCGGCGACCCGACGCAGAAGCTCCAGCAGCTGATGGACGAAGCGGTCGACGCCGCCGGAGGCCTGCGCGAGTACGTGTGGTGGGTCGGCGGCTATGTCCTCGGCGCGACGATGCCGCCCGACTGGGTCGGCCACGTCTACCTCAACGACGAGGAGGGCTTCGAGAAGGGCGTCTTCGACCCCGGCTTCGTCGCCAACTGGGAGGTCCAGATCTGGGACATCCCGCGCAAGGAGGGCGTCGGCGTCATCGACACGATGATCGCGACGGAGACGGGGGTCGAGATCCCCGCCCGGTTCCCGGCGACGCTGACGGTCGTCTGATGGCGGGGAACGAGGTCGATCGTGCGGCGAAGGGTGTCCCCGGGGGGCGCGGCACCGACGTGCATCCGCCCCGCACCGACGGCACGCCGGCGGTGGCGATGAACGCCCTCGAAGAGCGCGTCGTCGCGGCCGTGGCCGAGGGGCGCGACGAGCTGGTCGCGCTGGCGCGCGAGCTCGTCGGGCTCGACACCACGGCCCGCGAGACCGGTGACCCGCCGCGCGACGAGGACCGCCTGCAGCGCTTGCTCGAAGCGCGCCTGCGGTCGATCGGTGCGGAGACCGACCTGTGGGAGCCGGAGAGCACCGGGAGCGGCAACCGGCACGTGCCGGATGGGCTGACCTTCGAGGGCCGGCCGCAGCTGGCGGCCCGCCTCGCGGGCCGGGGTAGCGGCCGCAGTCTCCTCCTCAACGGGCACATCGATGCGGTCTCAGCCGAGCCGAAGGAGCTGTGGTCGAGCGACCCGTTCGCCGCCGAGGTCCGCAACGGACGTATCTACGGGCGCGGCGCCGCCGACATGAAGGGCGGGCTCGCCGGCATGCTCTTCGCGCTCGAGACACTGCGCCGGCTCGACGTGCGTCTCGCCGGCGACGTCGTCTACTGCACCGTCACCGACGAGGAGTCCTCGGGAGCCGGCGGCTGGGCGGCCGTGCGCCGCGGCGTCAAGGCCGACGCAGGAGTGGTCGCTGAGCCGACCGACTTCGACGTCTGGGTCGCCTGCCGCGGATCGCTGACGCCGACGATCACCGTCGAGGGCCGCCCCGGCCACGCCGAGATGCGCCAGGCGCACTGGCGGGCAGGCGGGGCCGTGAACGCGATCGAGAAGATGAAGCTCGTGCTCGACGCGATCGAGCGGCTGCGCGAGGAGTGGCGCGGCCGCCCCGACATGCAGCACTCGTTCGTCAGCGCCGGCGACATCGTGCCGACGGTGATCGCCGGCGGCGAGTGGGAGGTCACCTACCCGGCGAGCTGCCGCCTTGTGTGCGAGGTCATCTACCCGCCGGGTCAGGTCGACGAGGACGGCACGGCGCGCGGCCTCGAGCGTGAGATCACAGAGACGCTCGAGAACGCCGTCCGCGTCGACCCCTGGCTGCGCGAGCACCCGCTTCGCTGGTTCTGGGACTGCGATGTCGTGCCGGCCGAGGTCGATCCCGGGCACCCCGTCGTGGCGACGGCGCTGGCTGCCGGCGCAGCTGTCGGCCGCGCCGGCAGCATCACCGGCTTCGACAGCTGGCACGACGGCGCGACCTTCACCAACTTCGGCGGCACGCCGAGCGTCTGCTTCGGCCCCGGCCCCGCCGACACGCTGCACACCATCGACGAGTGGGCGGGCATCGACGACCTCGTCGACTTCGCCGCCGCGACGGCACTCCTCACCATGCGCTGGTGCGGCGTCGCCGGGTGACGGAGACCCAAGGGTAGCCGGGAGGCGCGCGGCGCGGTTCACCGCGCCGCGCGCCTCCTCCTCACCCGAGATTCAGGCCGCCGTCGCCTCGCGCCGGCGGCGTGCCTTCTTCGCGTCCTCGATCACCCACGAGATCACGCTGATGGCCGCGATGGCCCCGGGGACGGCATACCAGACCAGCCAGTGTGGCCAGTCGAACAGCCAGTCGCACACGGCGACCACGAGGACGATTCAGACGACCACGCCGACGACCCGCCCGATCCAGGTCTTCACGCCACCCTCCTTTGCTGCCCCACACGCTTCGCCGGCGAGCGTATACCTGCGAGAACGCCTCAGCGACAGGTGACCGCCGCGTCCGTTTCGGCCCCACGACCACCGGGGAACGCTCCGGCAATCCCGCTGAACTAAGGTCGAAGGAGACCGCGCGGCGAACGGTGACGACCAGGTGACGCTACACGACAGTAAGATCGATCGCGGCATCACCGCGACCGCGCTGCGCCGGGACTTCGGCAGCCTGCGCGCCGTCGACGACGTCGACCTTCGCGTCGAGGGCGGCGCGGTGTTCGGGTTCCTCGGGCCCAACGGCGCCGGCAAGTCCACCGTCGTCAAGATGCTGACGACCATACTTCAGCCGACGGCAGGGCAGGCGCTGGTCGCCGGCTACGACGTCCGGCACCAGGGTCACGAGGTCCGCTCGGCGATCGGCGTCGCGCTGCAGGAGGTCGGCCTCGACACGCTCATGACGGCGCGCGAGCTGCTCGTGCTGCAGGCGCGCCTCTTCGGAGCCTCGGGGGCCGAGGCGCACCGCATCGCCGAGCGCCTCCTCGTGACCGTGGACCTGGCCGACGTCGAGGCGAAGAAGCGCGTAGGCGAGTACTCCGGCGGCATGAAGCGCCGGCTCGACCTCGCTCTGGCGCTGGTGCACGACCCCCTCGTCCTCTTCCTCGACGAGCCCACCACCGGCCTGGACCCGGTGAGCAGATCAGCCATCTGGGAGGAGGTCCGGCGGCTCAACCGCGAGCGTGACATCACGGTCTTCCTCACCACGCAGTACCTCGAGGAGGCCGACCGTCTCGCCGACCGCATCGCGATCATCGACCGCGGCAGGATCGTCGCCGAGGGGACGCCGCGCGAGCTGAAACGCCAGGTCGGCGACGAGGTCGTCGAGCTGCAATTCGGCGACGCGAGCGGAGCGGAGCGGGCCGCCGGGCTGCTCGCCGATCTGGCTCCACAGCGCCAGGTCTCCGGCGACGAGGTACGCGTCTACGCCGCGGTCGCGGCCGAGCTCGTCCCGGCGCTCGTCCGCCGCATCGACGATGCGGGTCTCGCCCTCCGCGGCCTCAACGTCGTCCAGCCGACCCTCGACGACGTCTTCCTGCGCCTCACCGGCCGGCATGCCGAGACCGGCGGCGACGGCGGGGACGGGGACAGCATCGAGGTCGACCCCGCCCGCACCGACGGCGAAGACGACGGCATCGAGGCGGACTCTGCCCGCACCGACGGGGGGGTGCGGCCGTGACCGACGTCTTCTTGCTGGTCCGGCGCTCGCTCACCGGCACGCTGCGCGTCCCGGCTGCGATCATCCCGAGCATCGCGATCAGCGTCTTCTTCCTGTTCGTCTACAACAGCGGGCTCTCGTCGGTCGCCGAACTCCCGGGCTTCCAGGGCTCGTACCTCGGCTTCATCCTGCCGGTGTCGATCGTCTCGGCGGCGGTCAGTGGCGCCGGCATCGCCGGGCAGGCGCTGATCCGCGACATCGAGGCGGGCTACTTCACCAAGGTCCTGCTGACGCCCGCCTCGCGGCTCGCCATCGTGTGGGGCCCCATGGTGGCCAGCGCTGTCCTGCTCGTGGCCCAGGTGCTCGCCATCCTGCTCCTGGGCCTGCTGCTCGGTCTCGACCCGGCCACCGGATGGCTGGGTATGCTCGCCGTCGTCGGCTACGCCTTCCTCTGGGGCATGGCGTTCGCCGGCTACGCCGCCTTCATGGCCTTGCGCACCAAGAATTCGGCCGCTACCCAAGCCGCGACGTTCGCCTTCTTCCCGCTCATCTTCCTCAGCGCGACCTTCGTGCCGCTCGAGTACATCGAGGCCGGCTGGCTGCGCGCTGCGGCCACCGTCAATCCGACGACCTACGTGTTCGATGCCATGCGCGCCCTGCTCAATGAGGGCTGGAGTGCACGCCCGCTGCTGATCGGCCTCGCGGTGACGCTCGCCTTCGCCACGGCGACCGGCGCCCTCGCGCTCTGGGAGGCACGCAGGGCGACGCGGTCGACGTGATCGCTCGGCCGCCAGAGCGCCCCTGACCGGCGGCAGCGCCCACGCCGGT
>JAFGAW010000265.1 GCA_016933475.1 Thermoleophilia bacterium | reverse complement strand
CTACGACGAGGAGCTCGAGAAGGCGCTCGCCGACTGCATCGAGCACGACGAGCTCGAGCCGCTCTTCGAGCCCGTCGTCGACCCGACGGCAGAGGCAGTCATCGGCTACCGCAGCAGTGTCCGCGGGCCCTTCTACTCGCCGCTTCGCCTGCCCGACGTGCTGCTCGACGTGGCCCGCCGCTCGGTGCTGCTCGACTCCTACGGCATCGCCGCTCGCGCGACCACGGTCCGCGCGGCGCAGGGCCTCCGGCCCGACGACCTGCTCTTCCTCTCCTGCGCCGCCGTCGAGCTCCCTAATGCCGGCGTCGTCGCCCTCAGCGAGTTCTACTCGCTGAACAAGGCACTGGTGCCTCAGCACGTCGTCTTCGAGCTCGATGCCGCCGAGCTGGTCGTCAATACCGTGTCGCTGATGCGTACCCTGGGCAACCTGCGCGAGCTCGGCTTCCAGCTCGGCGTCTCCGGGCTGGGGGCGCACTTCGCCTCGCTCGAGCTGGTGCGTGAGGCCGCGCCCGACTACCTCATGCTCGACCCGGTGCTCGTGGGCAACGTCACCGACGGGATCACCCCGGTCGAGACCGTGCAGCTCCTCGTGCGTTTCGCCGCCCGCCACGGCGCCCAGCTGATCGCTCCGGGGGTCAGGGAGCCTGCCCAGGCGCAGGCACTGCGCCGCGCCGGCGTCGAGCTGATGAGCGGCGAGCTCTTCGGGCGCGCCGACACGCGCCTGCCCAAGGCGAGCTTCGAGGAGTGAGGCCGGCGCGGCGCCGGCCCGGGGCCGCGGTCGTTCCGCCTTCTCGGGCGCTGAGTGCCGGCGGACTCCGTTGCGGTCGGGATGCTTCAGACGACGGTCGTCCTGCGGCCGCCGACCTTGTCAGGCGCTGAGCGCCGCCGCGGTCATGGCGGCGTCATCGGCGGTGGCCACGCCGGTGGCCACCACCACGCGGTTGCGCCCGCGCGCCTTGGCCGCGTAGAGCGCTTCGTCGGCGCGCTCGACCAGCGCCGCTTCGTCCACCGGGCGCTGTGCGGCGCCTGCCACCCCGACCGACACCGTGACCCCGGCCACCCCGACGGACACCGTGACCCCGGCCTCGGTGCCGCGACGCAGGTCGATGCCCGTGCGTTCGACCGCGTGTCGCAGGCGCTCGGCGAGCTCGTAGCCCTGCTGCTCGTCACCGCGGATCAGGACCGCGAACTCCTCGCCGCCGTAGCGCGCCGCGAGGTCGGCGTCGCGCACCGAGGCGCGCAGGAGCGCTCCGACGCTGCGCAACACCTCGTTGCCGGCCTCGTGGCCGTGACGGTCGTTGAAGCGCTTGAAGTGGTCAAGGTCGAGCATCAGGAGGGTGAGCTGCCCGCCGTAGCGGTCCACCTTACGTGCCTCGTTGTGCAGCGCGTCGACGAAGGTGCCGTAGTTGTAGAGCCCCGTGAGGCGG
>JAFGAW010000264.1 GCA_016933475.1 Thermoleophilia bacterium | reverse complement strand
GGTCGCGGCCGGTCGAGAGCCAGCCGATCCTCACGGTGTCCTCCTCGAGAGCGGGGGCATCATAGTCCCCCCTTCGCGAGCCGGGGCGTCACGGTCGTCTCCTCACCACGGTCCGTCTCCTTCGTCGCCGCCGCGCTCCTCGTGCAGCCGCTCGCGCCAGGCCTCGGCGTCGGGGTAGGTGCTGCGGCCGGCGCCGCTGATGGCGCGGGCCGCAGCCCACGCCCCCAGACGCCCGGCGGCCTCGAGCCCGAGGTCCTCGAGAAGGCCGGCGACGAAGCCGGCGGCGAAGACGTCGCCGGCCCCCGTGACGTCGACCACCGTCGTGGGCACCGGCGGCACCAGCATGTCGACGCGGCGGCCGATCAGGCGGGCGCCGCGACTCCCCATCTTGCAGACGACGAGCCCGACGCCGGCGTTGAGCACGAAGTCGAGCGCCTCGTCGAGAGGGAGGCCGCAGAGCGTCTCGAGCTCGGGCTCGGTGACCATGAGGTAGGCGCAGCGCTGCAGGATCGGCAGGAAGCGTTTGACGCCTTTGCGCGCGTAGACCTCGCCCGGGTCGAAGGCGATCTCGACCGCGGCGGGGAGCCGCTCGAGCAGGGTGAGCTGCCCCTCGAGCGGCCCGTCGCCGAGGAACGAGGTGAAGAGCGCGAAGCGCGTCTTCGGCGGGCGGCGCGGGACGTCGGCCGGCGCGAACGCGTCGTTCGCCGCCGGCCAGACGAAGTTGCGCCGCTCGCCCTCCTCATCGAGCAGCACGTACACGCGACCGCTCTCCCCGCCACGGGCGACGAGGCGAGTCTCTGCCGGGCGCAGCTCGCCGAGGAGGAAGGCGCCCTCGTCGTCCTCGCCGACGCGGCCGCACATGGCGGCCCGGTAGCCCATCTTCGCCAGGGCGTGCACGGTGTTGGCCGCCTGGCCACCTCCGGCGCGCTCCGGGGTGACGTAGGCCAGCGCCTCGTCGAGCGTGCGCCGCAGGTAGGGCTCGAGCAGGACCTCGCTGCCGGGCGCGCCGAGCTCGTCCCAGAGGGCGAAGCTGGCCGGCAGGCGGTAGATGAGATCGAGGTTGAGCGCCCCGCAGCCGAGCAGGTCGACCGGCTTCACAGGGCGAGGTCTCCCCGGTAGCGCACGGCGTCACCGTCGCCGCGGGCGACGACCTCGCCGACGACGCGCGCCGCGTGACCGCCCTTCGCGATGACGGCGAGGCTCTGTGCGACCCGCTCCGGGTCGACGGCGACGACCATGCCGAGCCCGCAGTTGAAGGTGCGCAGCATCTCGTCCTTCGCGACTCCGAGGCCGTGCAGCCAGGCGAACACCGGCGGCGGCGACCAGCTGGCGAGGTCGAGCTCGGCGGCGAGACCCTCGGGCACGGCGCGCCCGACGTTGTCGGGGAAGCCGCCGCCGGTGACGTGCGCGGCGGCGTGGACGCCGCCGGCGTGGCCGAGGTCGTGGAGCACAGGGCTGTAGATCGCCGTGGGGGTGAGCAGCACGTCGCCGACGGTCGTCGCGGCCGGCTGGCCGGGGGCGAGGGCGCCGCCCGCCTCGGTGAACGGCGTGTGCACGTCGATCGCGTGCGCCTCGAGCAGGCGGCGCACGAGGCTGAAGCCGTTGGAGTGCACGCCGCTCGAGTCGAGGCCGACGAGCACGTCGCCGGCCCGCACGAGCTGCGGCCCCCAGAGCTCGTCGCGCTCGGCGAGACCGACGGCGAAGCCGGCCATGTCGAAGTCGTCGTCGGCCTGGAAGTGCCCGGGATGCTCGGCGGTCTCGCCGCCGAGCAGCACGCACTGGGCGCGCAGGCAGCCCTCGTCGACACCGCCCACGAGGGCGGCGACCTTCTCGGGCTCGACCTTGCCGGTCACGAGGTAGTCGAGGAAGAAGAGCGGCACCGCCCCGCAGGCGGAGACGTCGTTGACGCTCATCGCCACGAGGTCGATGCCGACCGTGTCGAAGCGATCCATGGCCTTGGCGATGAGCACCTTGGTGCCGACACCGTCGGTGCCGGCGACCAGCACCGGGTCCTTGAGGCGCGGCAGGCGCATGACGCCGCCGAAACCGCCGAGGCCGCCGAGGACGAACGGGTGCCGGGTGGACTTGAGACGCTGCCGGAGCAGATCGACGGCGGCGTTGCCTGCCTCGACGTCGACGCCGGCGTCCTTGTACGTGAACTCGTCGGCCATGAGACTCCAGTCGGGGTGACGTGCGGGCCCCCTGCCCGCGTGCGGTTATTCTACGGCACCGGCGGCCCGCCTCGTTGGCACCGGCCTCCGTCGCTCTGCGGCCTTACGTCGCCGGCTGCCAGTCGGGCAGGCTCTCCGGCTCGTCGAACTCGCGCATCAGCAGCTCCCAGCCGCCCCCGGCCGACTCCGGGTCACGGCAGACGCTCACCGACTTCATCAACTCGTAGTAGGCGGTCTTGAGCGTGCACGGGACGGCGCCGGCGGCGTACATGCG
>JAFGAW010000046.1 GCA_016933475.1 Thermoleophilia bacterium | reverse complement strand
TCGTCGACGTCGAGGTGCGCGTACCAGACGTCGAGCGTCTTGTCGGTCGCAAAGCGCTGCATCGAGGCGCGGTAGGCGGCGGCGGTCCGCCGTGCGGCCGCCGTCGCCGTCGCACGGTCGGCGCCGTTGTCCTCAGCCGCGACCACGACGCTGGCGACCAGGCGCTTCACGTCCCACTCCCACGGGGCCGGCAGGGTCTCGTCGAAGTCGTTGATGTCGAAGACGACCTTGCGCTCGGGGGTGGCGAAGATGCCGAAGTTCGAGAGGTGCGCGTCGCCGATCGCCTGCACGCGCAACCCTGTGGTGGGCGACGCGGCGAGATCCGCGGCCATGACCGCGGCCGACCCGCGCAGGAAGGTGAAGGGCGACACGCTCATGCGTCCGTAGCGGATCGGGAGCAGGTCCTGCTGCCGCGCGACGCCCTGCTCCTCGAGGATCGCGACCGGGTCGCGCCGGCCCTCGGCCGGCGCGTACTCCCCGAGGTCCGCGCGCCGCACGGTGCCGCGGGCCTCGCGCCCGCGCGCGGCGCGCTCCTCGGGGGTCAGGTGTGCGGGACGCCCGTCCACGGTGCCGGCCATCGCCTCATCTCCTTCGGGTCACTCGAGTGCCGGCGTCGGCGCCGACCCCGGTTGCTGCTCGGGTATGCGCCCCGTGAAGAAGAGGGCGATCACACCGATGACGGCCAGGACGGCGAGCGCCGCCCGCAGGCCGTCGATCTGCGAGGTCTCGTACTGCCCGAGGGCCTCGCCGGCGACATCGTCGGGGACTCCGGCCTGCTTCATCGCTGCCTGAGCCTCGGCGTTCGAGATGAACGGTGCGCCGGCGGCGAGATTCACGTTCGCCTGGTCCTTCAGCTCCTGTGGCACGTTGGGGTTCTGGTCGATCCCGGTCAGGAACGACGCCGTGAGGGCGGCGATGAGCACCGAACCCGCGAGTGCGGTGCCGAGTGAGGCCCCGAGCTGGGAGGCGGTGTTCTGCAGCCCGCCGACCTCGGAGCTCTGCTCCGTCGGCACGGCCGAGACGGTCACGTTGCCGAGCTGCGACGCGAGAGCCCCGATGCCGAAGCCGATGACGATCATCGGGGCGAAGACGATCGAGGAGTCGGCGCCGACCTCGAGGCCCGCGATGAGCAGCAAGATGCCGGCGACCAGGGCCAGCAGGCCGATGCGCACGATGCGGCGCGGCGACGCCTGGGCGGCGACGCGCGGGACGCCGGTGGCGGCGAGCAGCAGGGCCAGCGACAGCGGCACCAGGCGCAAACCGGTCTCCATGGGGGACAGGCCCAGGACCACCGAGAGGAACAGCGGCACGGTGAAGAACACCCCGGCCTGGATCAGGAACTGGAAGAGGAAGGTGACGAGCCCGCCGCTGAGCTGCCGGTGGGCCAGGAGCGACGGGGCGACGAGCGGCTCCTTGCCGGCACGCTCGAGGCGCCGCTGCCAGCGGAGGAACAGCCAGAGCAGGAAGAGGCCGTCGAGAATGAACCAGATCGTGAGGGAGAGCCCGAGGAGTGAGGTCGCCCCCGCCTTCGGCAGGACCCACCCCCACGTCGACGACTTGAGCACGCCGAGGACGAGGAGGGCGAGCCCGGCCGACGACACCACGACGCCGACGAGATCGAGGTGCGGGCGCCGGGCGGCCGGTTCTTCCTCCGCCCGCCGGGCCAGCACGAGGATGGCGAGGACGATGACCACCTCGCCGGCGAAGACGTAGCGCCAGGAGAAGTAGGTGGTCATGAAGCCGCCGATCACCGGGCCTACGGCGATGGCGATCGCCGCTGCCGCGGCGATGAGCCCGTAGGCCCGCGGGCGCCCCGCGGGTGGGAAGTTGGCCGCCACCAGGCCGACGATGGCCGGCATGATCAGCACGGCGCCGATGCCCTCGAGGAACGACCAGCCGATCAGGAGCACCGTCAGGTTGGGCGCCAGGGCCGTGGTCAGAGAGCCGCAGCCGTAGATGATGCAGCCCAGGGAGAAGGCGCGCTTGCGGCCCATGATGGCGCCGATCTTGCCGCCGAGGATCATGAGGCTGGCCATGACCAGCGTGTACAGGGTGATGGCCGTCTGCACGCCGGTGACGGTCGTGCCGAGGTCGTCGGCCACGGTGGCGATCGACACGTTCATGACCGACGAGTCGAGGGCCATGAGGAACTGGCCGGTGGCGAGGGTGAAGAGGATGAGGCCCGCGCCGGCCGCGGCGGCGCCCGCGGCCCCGTTGCCGGTGCCCGCGGCCCCGTGGCCGGCGCCCGTCTCGTTCGCCATCAAATCCCTCCCCTTGTCGCGCGGTCCGCGTGCAGGCGCGAAGTGACCGCGTGGTCAGGCCGACGGACTATACTACTCCGCTGCGCTGATGGGGTGTGCGGGGCGGCGGGGGTGGCGTCAGGGCTCGCAGGCCGCGCCCCCTTCGAAGCGCAGCTTGCACATCGCGTACTCCTCGGGCACCGCGATGGGGTACTCGCCGCTGAAGCAGGCGCGGCAGAACTGTGACTCGGGCAGCCCCGTGCTCGCCTGGAGGCCCTCGAGCGTGAGGTAGTGCAGGGTGGTGGCGCCGACCTTGCGGCGGATCTCGTCGACGCTGAGGTTGGCGGCGATGAGCTCGGTGCGCGTCGCCATGTCGATGCCGTAGAAGCAGGGCCACTTGATCGGCGGCGAGCTGATGCGCAGGTGCACCTCTTTGGCCCCGGCGCTCATCAGCATGTCGACCAGCTTGCCGGTGGTGTTGCCGCGCACGATCGAGTCGTCGACGACGACGAGGCGCTTGCCCTTGATGATCGCGGTCAACGGGTTGAGCTTCATGCGGATGCCGCGCTGGCGCAGGTCGTCGTCGGGCTGGATGAAGGTGCGGTACACGTAGCGGTTCTTGATGAGTCCCTCGGTGTAGGGGATGCCCGAGGCGGCGGAGTAGCCGATGGCGGCGGGGATGCCGGTGTCGGGCACGGGGATCACGAGGTCGGCCTCGACCGGCGCCTCCTCGGCGAGGTGGCGGCCCATCGCCTGGCGGCACTCGTGGAGGGTGCGCCCGGCGAGCACGGAGTCGGGCCGGGCGAAGTAGATGAACTCGAAGATGCAGAGCGCCGGGCGCGAGCCCTCGAGTTCGACGCGCGCGCTGCGCAGGCCGTGCTCGGCGTCGACGATGACCACCTCGCCGGGCTGGATCTCGCGCACGAAGCGGGCGCCGATGATGTCGAAGCCGGCGGTCTCGCTCGAGATCACCGGGTTGCCCTCGTAGTCGCCGAGGCAGAGCGGCCGCACGCCGTACGGGTCGCGGAAGCCGACGAGGGCGTCGCCCGAGAGCACGGCGGCCGAGAAGGCGCCGCGGATCTTGGCGACCGCGGTGCGCACGGCGCCGAGCAGGTCGCCCTCGGCCTCGTGGGCGATGAGCGCCGTGATGACCTCGGTGTCGGTGGTGCCGGTGAAGCGCACCCCCTCGGCGACCAGCTCGTCGCGCAGGGCCGTGGTGTTGACGAGGTTACCGTTGTGCCCCAGGGCGACGACGTCGCCGTTGCGGGCGCGGACCAGCGGCTGCGAGTTCTGCCAGTGGCTCGCCCCCGTCGTCGAGTAGCGTACGTGGCCGATGGCGTGCTGGCCGGAGAGGCTCGAGAGCATCTGCTCGTTGAAGACCTGGGAGACGAGGCCGAGGTCCTTGATGACCGTGACCTCGCCGTCGTCGCTCACCGCGATGCCGGCGCTCTCCTGGCCGCGGTGCTGCAGGGCGTAGAGGCCGAAGTACGTGAGGCGGGCGACGTCGTAGCCCGGCGCGAAGACGCCGAAGACGCCGCAGGCGTCGCGCGGCGAGCCGCCGGGCCGGGCGAGCGACGGGTGTGCCGGCACGAGGTCGTGCCTCACGGGCGGCGGCGGCGTAGAAACGGGGCCGCGCCGCGCGGCACAGGCGCACGGTGGCGTACGGTCGTGGCCGTCGGGACGACGGAACGGCGGAACGGCGCGATGTCGGCTGTGTGCTGGTCAGGCAAGACGATCGGGCAGTGACTCGTAAACGCCGTGGAGCTCGCTCACCGGCAGGGCGAGGAGCTCCTCGTCACCCATAGTACACCGCAGGCTCTCCCCCGTCACCACGCCGAGCACGGCGAAGGGCAGGTCGCCGGCGAGCGCGTGGACGGCCTCGAGGTCGCCCGGCGCGCAGGTGACGACCACTCGGCTGGGGGCCTCACCGAAGAGGGCCAGGTCAGGCCGCTCGACGGCGCCGATGGTCACGTCGGCGCCGAGCCAGCGGCCGCTCCGCTCGGGCTTCGCCGCGGCCGGGTCGGTCCACTGCGCGCCGCCGGGGGCGCCGCTCGCGATCGCCGACTCTGCGAGGGCGACGGCGAGGCCCCCCTCGGCGCAGTCGTGGGCGCTCTTCAGCAGGCGGCGGGCGACGGCTTCGCGCACCGCCGCCTGCAGCCGCACCTCGAGGGCGAGGTCGACGTCGGGCACGCGGCCCTCGACCCTGCCGTAGTGCACCTTCTGGTACTCGGAGCCGTCGACGAAGCCCGCGGGCGGGCCGAGCAGCACGATCACGTCGCCCTCGTCCTTGAAGGCCCCGTCGAGGTGGATGTCGACGTCGTCGTAGATACCGAGCATGCCGATCATCGGCGTGGGGTAGATCGCCTGCCCGAAGCTCTCGTTATAGAAGCTCACGTTGCCGCTCACGACCGGCGTGTCGAGCGCCTCGCAGGCCTCGGCGATGCCCTCGACCGCCTGCTCGAACTGCCAGTAGATCTCGCCCTTCTCGGGGTTGCCGAAGTTGAGGCAGTCGGTGACCGCGACCGGCAGCGCGCCGGCGCAGCTCAGGTTGCGCGCCGCCTCGGCGACCGCCGCCTTGGCGCCGCGGTACGGGTCGAGGTAGCAGTGGCGCCCGTTGCAGTCGTTCGCGAAGGCGATGCCGCGCCCGGTGCCCTTGATGCGGAGGACGGCGGCATCGCTGCCGGGGATCTGCACCGTGTTGGCCTGGACGATGTAGTCGTACTGCTCCCAGGCCCAGCGCTTGGAGGCGATGTTGGGCGCGGCGAGCAGCTCCGCCAGCGCCGCGCCCAGGTCCTTGGGCGGCGGGTAGCTCGCGTCGTCCACGGCGACCGGCTCGTCGACCAGGTAGTCGGGCTTGACCGAGGGCGTGCGGATGACCGGCGACTCGTCGGCGAGGCGCCGGGCCGGGATGTCGCCGACGACCTCGCCGTGCCAGTGTATGCGCAGCATCTTGGTGTCGGTGACCTCGCCGATGACCGTGCAGTCGAGGTCCCAGCGCTCGCAGATGCCTTGCACCGTCTCGAGCTTGGCCGGCTCGACGATCGCCAGCATACGCTCCTGGCTCTCGCTGATCATGATCTCCCAGGGCTCCATGTCGGCCTCGCGCAGGGGCACGCGGTCGGCGTGGATGTCGAGGCCGACGAAGCCCTTGCTCGCCATCTCCGAGGAGGACGAGGTGAGACCGGCGGCGCCGAGGTCCTGCATGCTGACGACGTGGTGGTCGTTGAGCAGCTCGAGACAGGCCTCGATGAGCTTCTTCTCGGTGAACGGGTCGCCGACCTGGACCGAGGGGCGCTTCTCCTCGAGAGTCTCGTCGAACTCCTGGCTCGCCAGCACGCTGGCGCCGCCGATGCCGTCGCGGCCGGTCTTGGAGCCGATGAGGACGACGTGGTTGCCGACGCCGGCCGCCACCGCGCGCACGATGTCGTCGGCGCGGATCAGGCCGGCGCTCATGGCGTTGACCAGGCAGTTGCCCTCGTAGCTGGGCTCGAAGTAGATCTCGCCGCCGACGGTGGGGATGCCGAGGCAGTTGCCGTAGTGGGCGATGCCGCCGACGACTCCGTCGAGCAGGAAGCGCTGGCGCGGCTCGCTGAGCTCGCCGAAGCGCAGCGAGTCGAGGCTGACACAGGGCCGCGCGCCCATGGTGAAGATGTCGCGCACGATGCCGCCGACGCCGGTGGCGGCGCCCTGGAAGGGCTCGACCGCACTCGGGTGGTTGTGGCTCTCGACCTTCATCGCCACGGCCCAGCCGTCGCCGACGTCGATGACGCCGGCGTTCTCCCCGGGACCCTGGAGGATGCGCGGGCCGCTGGTGGGGAAGCGGCCGAGGACCGGCCGCGAGTGCTTGTAGCTGCAGTGCTCGCTCCACATCAGCGAGTAGATGGCGAGCTCGACGTACGTCGGCTCGCCGCCCTGGATCTCGCAGATCTTCGCGTACTCCTCGGCGGTGAGGCCGAGCGCCTCGGCGGCGGCGAGGTCGGCGCGCCGGGTCATGACGACATCCCCACGCTGCGCGACATGGCGTCATCGTGCCGTGAAGTCATGACGCCACCTCCGCGACGGTCAAGGTGTCGATGATCGACTGGAAGAGGCGGCGCCCGTCGGCTCCGCCGGCCAGCGCCGCCTCGACCGAGTTCTCGGGGTGCGGCATCATGCCGAACACGTTGCGGGTCTCGTTGCAGATGCCGGCGATGTGCTCGACGGCGCCGTTCGGGTTGGCGGCGTCGCCGGGCACGCCGTCGGCGTCGCAGTAGCGCAGCACGACCTGGCCGTTGGCCTTCATCGCAGCGAGCGTCTCGGGGTCGACGGTGTAGTTGCCCTCGTTGTGCTTGACGACGATGCGCAGCACGTCGCCCTCATCGCAGGCGCGGGTGAAGGGCGTCTCGGCGTTCTCGACCCGCAGGTTGACGTAGCGACAGACGAACTTGAGGCCGGTGTTGCGGATCAGGGCGCCGGGCAGCAGGCCGGCTTCGGTCAGCGTCTGGAAGCCGTTGCAGATACCCATCACGAGGCCGCCGTCGGCGGCGAAGTCCTTGACCGCCTGCATGATCGGGCTGAAGCGCGCGATGGCCCCGCAGCGCAGGTAGTCGCCGTAGGAGAAGCCGCCGGGCAGGACGACGGCCTGGACTCCCTTGAGGTCGGTGTCCTTGTGCCACAGGTAGTCGACGGTGGCGCCGGGGAAGGTCGAGATCGCGTGGTGGGCGTCGGCGTCGCAGTTGGAGCCGGGGAAGACGACGACGCCGAAGCGCACGGGCTGCGGGGAGGCCGAGCTCATCAGCCTCACCCCTCGTCGAGCTCGAAGGTGTAGTCCTCGATGATCGGGTTGGCGAGGAGGCGCCGGCACATGTCGTCGACGTCGGTGCGCGCCTGCTCGGCGGAGACGCCGCCGGGCGGGTCGTAGCGCAGCTCGATGTGCTTGCCGATGCGGACGTCGGTCACGCCCTGGAACCCGAGGGCCGGGAGCGCACGCTCGACCGTCACGCCCTGGGGGTCGAGGATGCCCTGTTTGGGCGTGATGGTGACGCGGACCTTCATGGGGACACCTGCCGGGAGTCGCTCGCTCGGGACAGGTCGAGTCTACCGTAGAAACGGGGGCCGGTTCAGCGGCGGCGGCGTGGTCGCCGCCGCGGTTGAACCGGCCGGCGCGGTCGCCCGTCAGCCGAAACGGAGCATGGTCATCGCCGGCAGCGCGTTGATGAGCACGTGTACCGTGACCGCCGCCAGCAGGTTCCTTCGCGACCTCCAGTAGACGACACCGAAGATGACGCCGGCGAGGGCACCGTAGGCGCACTCCCCCAGCGCGCCTCCCATCTGGCCATGGCTGGGCGAACTCAGCAGAAGGTAGGCGTAGGGAAAGTGGTACAGGCCGAAGAGCGCGGCGGCCACCAGGAGTGCTGGGACCTCGCGCTGCCACCAGACTGCGAGCCGCGTTTGCAGGACGCCGCGAAAGAAGAACTCCTCGGTGAAGCCGGCGGTCAGGAAGAGCAGGCTCAGGGTCAGCGGCAGGTAGAGGATGATCTGGCCGGAGACGACCATCTCCCAGATGGCGGCGCTCCTGTTGGAGGCCAGGAGCTGCAGCACGCTGAGAGCCAAGCCGAGGATCACCGCCATCGGCACTCCCCGCATGAGGTTGCCGCGGCGCAGGCCT
This sequence comes from Thermoleophilia bacterium, assembly GCA_016933475.1. Classification (GTDB taxonomy): domain Bacteria; phylum Actinomycetota; class Thermoleophilia; order UBA2241; family UBA2241; genus UBA2241. Next base: position 7,762 of record JAFGAW010000046.1, on the reverse strand, counting down.
ACCGATGCCAGGGCCGCGCGCAGGCCGCCCCGTTGTCGGCGCCGTACGACGAGGTAGACGTAGGCGAGGGGGAGGAGCACGAGAGTGACCCAGTGCAGCGCCTCGATCTCACGCACGGCGCTGTTGTAGACCATGAAGAACCCGTAGTAGGCGAGGATGAGGAGCCCGTCTCGAGCGGCCCTGTGTCGACGCGTCCCTTCTTCGCTCGCCGGTGCGCTGTCGTCGTCCGCTATCGGCACGTCTCCAGGTCCATCTCGAGGTCCCACCGTAGGGGTGGGGGTTCGCGCTCTCCGCGTCGGTCCGGGGGAGGCCGCCGCTCGCCGCCCGCGCCCCGCCGCGCCGCCGCTCTCAGGGCAGTGTGTGCGCGAGGATGAACTCGACCGTCCGCCGGTCGTAGTCGAGGCGGTGCTCGGCGCCGCTGATCTCGTGCCCCTCCTGCGGATAGATCACGTAATCGCAGGTCTTGCCTCGCGCGCGCAGGCGCTCGGCGACCTCGGCGATCTGCGTCGGCGGGCAGCGCGGGTCGTTCTCGGCGGCGAGCAGCAGGAGCGGCGCCTCGACGCGGTCGAGGTGGTTGATCGGCGAGTAGTACTCGAGCTTCGCCTTGTCCTTCACCGGGTCGCCGGTGTTCTCGCGGTCCCACCAGCGCAGGTCCTCACGGATCGCCGGGTCGACGGCGGCGTCGATGAAGTCGAAGAAGGGCACGCCGGCGACGCCGCAGGCCCAGAGCTCGGGGAACTGCGTCACCATCGCCATCGTCATGAAACCGCCCCAGCTGCGACCCGTGACCGCGATCCGCGACGGGTCGCACCCCAGGCCGACGAGGAAGTCCCACGAGGCTGCAGTGTCGAGCGCCTCGCCCTGGCCCATGAGCCAGCGGTTGGCGAGCTGCCAGCGCCGGCCGTAGCCGTCGCTGCCACGATAGTTCGGGTGTAGCACGGTGAGGCCGGCGGCGAGGAACGCCTGGCGCAGCGGGTCCCACGAGTTCGAGTGGTGCCAGGTGGGACCGCCGTGCACGAGCACGACGGCGCCGCCGTTCGGCTCGTCGGGCTCGACCAGCAGGCCGGGCACCTCGGCGAGGTGGTCGCGGCTGGTGAAGCGCACGTGGCGGCCGGAGGGGTAGCGACGGCCGCGCAGGTCGTCGGGCAGCGACTCGGTCAGGCGCGTGACCGCGCCGTCGCTCGTCGCGATGCGGAAGAGGTCGTTGGGGTGGTCGGGGGCGCTCAGCCCGCAGAGCAAGGCCGAGCCGTCGGGCAGGAAGACGGGGCTCGAGTGGTTGCCGGTGCCGATGGTGAGGTCGCGGTGCTCGCCGGTCGGCAGGTGGAGCCAGTGCAGGCCGGTCTCGGCGTCGCTGTCGGTGAGGAAGGCGAGGGCCGTGCCGTCGGGCGACCAGCACGGCCCGTGCGCGTCGCGGTCGCCGCGCCAGGCCCACGAGATCGCCTCGTTGGCGACGTCGTAGAGCCCGATCGCCGGGTGGTCGAAGGGCCCCCCGGCGAAGGCGATCAGGCGCCCGTCGGGCGACCAGGCAGGGTGCATGGCGAGGAAGGCGATCGAGCCGCCCACCGTCGCCTGAAAGGCGCCCTCGGGCCCGACGACGAAGACCGCGACGTCCTGGCCGTACGTGTCGGCGGCGAAGGCCAGGCGGCGGCCGTCCGGCGCCCACACCGGGGAGAGGTCGTTGTAGTGGTGGTCGGTGAGGAAGCGGACCCCTTCCGTGCCGGGGCACGGCGCCGCCGGCATGACCGCGGCGTGGAAGCTCTCGCCGCTCTGTGCGCTCAGCGCGATCCGGGTGCCGTCGGGGGAGAGGTCGAAGTCGGGCAGCGGCGAGAAGTCCGGCGTGTCGGGCAGGAGGTTCTCGAAGCCGCCCCTCGCGAGGTCCATCCGATAGATGTCCATGCACTCGGTGCCCTTGTCGTCGCGGGCGAAGTACAGGAAGCGCCCGTCGGGCGAGAAGAGCGGGGACCCGCAGGCGTCGTCGAACTCGCCGACCCTGCGCGGCTCGCCACCGCCGACGTCCATCAGGTAGATCTGCCAGTTGCCGTCGCGGTACCACTGCACGGCGAGCCGGGCGCCGTCGGGCGACACGGCGAACGGGCGATAGTCCTCGCCCACCGCCGGCACGACGGCGAGCCGTTCGATCAGAGTGGTGCCGGACACGGGCACCTCCTTCCCGCCCCCGGGCGGGACCGAGATTGACGGTGCCGAGTCTACAACACGCCCGGGCGGCCGCGGCCGCCCTCGTACAGCACTTGCGAGGCCGCGGCCACCCGGCGGATCCGCGGCCCGCCGCGGGCATCTCTGCGCTCACGGCGCCGGCTCGACCCTCGCGGGGCCGCGATTCGACCCTCGGGCCGAAGCGCGGCCCCGCCGGTGCGGCTAGGGTGAGCGGCGCCACGACGGGAGGCGCGCTCCGTAGCCGCGCCGGGCGGTCAGGGCGCCGCGATGCCCTTCCCCCTCCCTCCCCAGGGGGGCCGGCGGCCCGCCGCGGCGGGCCGCCTGCCGTTTTCCGGTCCGGCCGCCTCGAGCGAACGCCCCATGAGACTCGGTCGCCTGTCACGTCGCAGTGTGCGCCGGGTTTGCCCCGCCCGGTCCTCAAGTTTGCCGAGCAATCGGGCGTGGCCGTGGCTCGGCGGGCTCTGGGATAATCGTCCCACCGCCCCCGAGGGGGTCTCGCGACGGAGGTCACGGCCGATGCAGCTCTCACTCCAGGTGCTCGCGGCGGACGAGCAGGCCCAGATCCACGAACGCACGCTCGAGGTGCTGTCGCGCCACGGCGTGCGCGTCGACACGGCGCTCGGGCGCCGGCTGCTCGGCGAGGCCGGCGCTGCCGTCGACGAGGCGACGCGCATCGTGCGTTTCCCGCCCGCGCTCGTCGCCGAGGCCCTGCGCCTCGCGCCGAAGCGGTTCTCGCTCGGCGGCCGGCGCGACGGGTGGGAGCACCCGCTGAACGCCGGCCGCCTCACGCTGCTCAACGACGGCGGGGCGACGACCGTCATCGACCGCGACACCGGCGAGCGCCGCGCCCCCGTGCACGCCGACTGGCTCGCCGCGACCCGTCTCCTCGACCACTACGACGATGTCGGTCTCTACTGGTGCGCGACCGATTTCCCCGAGGAGCACGAGACGCCGGCCGGCTGGGTGTCGTACATGACCGAGGCGTTCCGCGTCTTCGGCAAGCACGTGCAGGAGTCGGTCGGCGACCCGTCGCTGGCGCCCTGGCTGATGGAGGCGCTCGAGATCGTCTTCGGGAGCCGCGAGGAGCTGCGTCGCCGCAACCCGTTCTCCTTCCTCATCACGCCGGCGTCGCCGCTCGTGATCGAGGCGGACTACACGGGGACGTGGCTGGCGATCCGCGAGCTGGGGCTGCCGGTCGCCGTCATGCCCATGCCGCTGATGGGGGCGACCGCGCCGGGCAGCCGTCTGGCGACCCTCCTGACCGCCAACTGCGAGGTCCTCGCGACCCTCTGCCTCGTCCAGGTCGCCGCCCCGGGCACGCCGTTCATCTACGCGCCCGTGATCGCGACGATGCACCCCCGCACCGGGCGCTACGCAGGGGGGGACATCGCGCACGCCATCCTCAGCGCGGCCGGTACCGAGATGGCGCGCTACTACGGGCTGCCGGTCGAGGCCTCGGGCTGTGGCACCGACCACTACGTGCCCTGCGTCCAGGCGGCGTACGAGAAGGCCGAGACGGGCCTCCTGGCGACGCTGCCGTGGCCGGACATCCTCTGCGGCCCCGGGCTGCTCGCCGGTGCGCTCGTGCTCTCGCTCGAGCAACTCGTCCTCGACATCGAGATGTTCCGGATGGCGCGCTTCGCGCGCACCGGCATGCCGGTCTCCGAGGAGCTCTGGCTCGACGACGTGCTCGAGCGCGTCGCGCCCGGCGGCACGTTCATTGGCGAGCCGTCGACGCGCCGCAACGCGCGCGGCGGCGAGTGGTACCTGAGCGACTTCGGCCTGCACGACAGCTACGAGGCGTGGCAGGCCGCCGGCGCTCCCGACACCCTCGAGGCGGCCCGCGCCCGCGTCGATGAGATCCTCGCCGCGCACGAGGACGAGCCGTACCCGGACGAGGTGCAGCGGGCCCTCGACGACCTGGTCGAGCGGGCGCGGCGCGCCGGCTGAGCGGGCGCGCCCCGGAGGGTCTTGTCGGCGGGCGCGGCGCGGCGGCTGAGCCGCGGCGCGCCCGCGCCCCGGATGCGCGTCGGTCAGCCGGCGAGACGTACGCCGGAGACCACGAACCAGGCCGCGAGCCCGAGCAGGAAGCAGGCCATCACCGCGACCATGACGCGGTAGCGTCGCGGCGTGATCCAGCGCCGGCCGGCGGCTATCACGCCGCTCACCGCCGAGTACCACGTGAGGTCACCCAGGATGTGGCCCACGTAGAAGGCCACGAGGGCGGCGGCGCCGAGCGCGTAGGCCTTCGTCAGCAGGCTCAGCCCGATCGTCGCCCACCAGATCGACCAGTACGGGTTCGAAAGGCTCGACACCACCCCGCCGAGCACGGCGCGGCCGTGGGCGCGGCCGCCGGCCGCGCCGTACTCCAGCCGCGCCGTGTCGCGTGCGACCGAGAGCAGCATCACGGCGGCGGTCGCGACGAGCATCACGCCGCCGAGCACCGACAGGACGGCCTGCACGCCCTCGCGCTCGAGCAGCGGGCCCAGCCCAAGGACCAGCAGGCCGAGCAAGGCGAGTTCGAGGAGGGCGTGCCCGAGGACGACGAGCGGGCCGGCGCGCACGCCTTGGCGCGGGCTCTCGGCGACGACGACGGCCAGCATCGGCCCGGGCATGATCGCGCCCGAGTAGGCGATCAGCATCGACGAGAAGAACATCAGGACGAGCTCCACGCAGCCTCCCCGCCCGCCTAAGCCTCGTCCATGGGGTCGAAGACGAGACCGGTGAGCGGCTTGGGGTAGAAGTACGTCGACTTCTGCGGCATCGTCTCGCCGCGCTCCGCGACCGCGCGTACCTCCTCGACCCGGGTGGCGTTGATGAACGCCCCCAGGGCGTAGCCGCCGCTCTGCAGGCGGGCGAAGGCCTCGGCGGGGCTGGTCACGTAATCGATCCGGCCCTCGGTCGCGACCGGATCGACCCCCAGGGCGTCGCGCAGGATCAGGTAGTGCAGGACGGTGACCGAGAGCCGCGCTGCGTCGGGCGAGAAGCCCTCGTCGAGCAGGTGCGCGACGGCGGCGAGGTCGCGGAGCTCGACGGTGCAGCAGGCGCGCTCGCGCGGGAAGTAGAGGCCGAAGACCTTGCCGCGGTCGGCGAAGTCGGCGAGGTGTCGCGCCATCACGTCGCAGGCGTCGGCATCGGCGCCGCGCTCGCCGAAGACGCTGAACTTGGGCCGCAGGCGCTCCAGCACCTCGTCCATCGGCGGGATCTCGACGCCCTTCAGGAGGCGGTGGGTGGGGAAGACGGCGAGCCCCGGGTCGCGCATGCTGCAGAGGTAGACCATGAGCTCGTCGGCGCCGAGGTCGCCGGCCGCGCGCCGCTCGTCGCGGTAGGCGAGCGCCGTCTCGTAGCGGTGGTGCCCGTCGGCGATGAAGAGACGCTCGTCACGCAGGGCCGCGACGAGATCTTCGGCGGCGGGCCCCTCGACGGGGGTCACCGTAGTGAGGTTACCGTCACGGTCGTGCGCGGACCGGGCGGCTCCGGGGCGGGCGGCGGTCTCGTCGGCCGCCCGCCCCAGCGCCGCCCCTACGGTGCCTCGGTCATCGGGGAAGAGCAGGAACACGGGGCTGATCGTCGTCCGCGTGGCGCGCCAGAGCCGCAGGCGGTCGAGCTTGGGCCCCGCGTGCGTCTTCTCGTGCGGCAGCACGACGCCATCATCGAGGGCGCCGAGCCTGAGTCGCGCGACGAGCCCACGGCGCACGCGCTCGAAGCCGTCCGGGCCGCGGAAAGTCTCGTCGACGAGGTAGAGGCAGGGCCGTGGGTCGCGGCGCAGCACGCCGCCCGCCCGCCACCCGGCGAGGGCCGCGGCGGCGCGCTCGTACGGGTCGCCCTCCCCGGGCGTCATCGTGGGGAGGTCGACGGCGACGGCGTTGTACGGGCTGCGTGCCCGCAGACCGGCGGCCTCGTCGGGCGAGACGACGTCGTACGGCGGTGCGACGACGTCGTCGAGCACCACCCGGGACGGGTCGTAGCGCAGCCCACGGAAGGGGATGATCTCGGCCACTGCCGCCTCAGCCCGGGGAGGCCGCCGGTCTCACCGGCGGATCAGGACCGGCATGCCCACGGCCACCTTCTCGAAGAGCTCCTCGACATCGGAGATGTACATGCGGATGCAGCCGTGCGAGGCGTAGGTGCCGATCGAGCCGGGGCTCGGGGTGCCGTGGATGCCGACGGCGGGCGCGCTCGTCCCGATCCAGCGGGTGCCGAGCGGGTTCTCGATGCCTGGCGGGATCGGCTCGGCGTCCTTCGCCCACTCCGAGTTCGGCGGGTACCAGGTGGGGTTCATCACCTTCGATGTGATCGCGAACGTGCCGGTCGGCGTGGGGAACTCCGGGGCGCCCGCGGCGACGCGGTACGTCTTGGCAAGCTCGCCGTCCTTGTAGAGGTAGAGCCTCAACTCGGAGAGGTCGACGACGACATGGCCGCTGAGGGCCATCAGCATGCGCGGGCCGACGATGCCGTCGGCCGTGAGGCCGAACTTCTCCTGGAAGGCGAGCACGGCAGCCTCGGTCTGCTCGCCGAACTGCCCGGTGTTGCCGCCGTCGTAGACGTCGAACTGCGCCAAGCGGACCTGCAGTTGCCGGACGTCCTTGCCGCGGGCGCCGCGCATCAGGGTGGCGGCGCCGAAGCGCTCGGTGCTGTCGACGGTGAAGACCTGGGTGTCGCTGGTCGTGTTGCCGCCTCGGTCGGTGGCCGTCACGACGAGCGTGTGCCGGCCCTCGGCGAGGCCCTTGAACTTGAGCTTGCCCTTCGCCGGTGAGCCCTCGAGCTCGACCGGCTCGTCGTCAAGTGTGGCGAGCACCTCGGGCGCCCGCGCTCGATCCTCGGCCGAGACCCTGATGGTCAGGCTGTTGGTGTCGACTTTGCGGTCGAGCCGCGTGACCTCGAGCGTCGGGGGCGACGGGTCGACGTAGAGGGAGAGCGTCCGCGACACGCTGTTGCCGGCCTTGTCGGTGGCGGTGAGGATCACCTCGGCGGGCCCCTCGGGCAAGGCCATCTCGACACGGAAGTCGCCCTCGGCCGTGACCGTCTCGCTCGCCGTGAGGTCGCCGACCTCTGCCGTCACGACTGCGCCGGGCTCGCTCTCGCCCGTGAACACGGCGGGGTCGGTCCTGATCTTGCCCTCGCGCAGCAACGGGTCGACGTCGAGCGTCGGGTCGACCGTATCGACCGTGAAGTGCCACTCCTGGACGATGCTACGGCGGAACAGGTTTGAGGCGCGTGCGCTGAAGCGGACGACGTAGGTGCCGTCGGCGAGATCGTCGGGCGGGGCGAAGGAGAGCCGGTCGCCGCTCAGCGTCGTCGCCTCGGTGACATCGCGCCCGGCGAAGAAGACGCGCACGTCGGCGAGCTGCTGCAGGTTGCGCACCTCCAGCTTGACGACCGGCGACTGCGAGCTCACGAAGGCGTCGGGACCGGGCGTCGTCGCCGACACCCACGGGACGCGCCAGAGCTGCCACCCGACGATCAGCGCGACCACCAACAGGCCCGCCGCCGTCAGGTAGGGCCAGCGGCGGCGGCGGTGTCGGTAGCGCCGGTAGGGGGCGTCTGTCGGGGTGCCGGTCACATCTGCCTTCGTCCGCGGTCGTCG
>JAFGAW010000263.1 GCA_016933475.1 Thermoleophilia bacterium | reverse complement strand
TGTGCGCGCATAGTCTACCGCGCCACCCTGCGTCGCCGGGGCGACATCGGCTCGGCTCGGCCCGTCAGGACCGCCGATGCCCGCTCACGGCGTCGTCGCCCCTGGCAACACGTGAGCCCGGCGCGCCTCTCATGACCTCCGGCAGGGTGCCGATGCCAACACCGATCCAGGAGCGGAGGAGGCGAGCGGCTCGCGCGAGGTCGGTCGGCTGGACCGAGCGCGGCGGCCGCGGGAGGCACGGATCTCACGCCGGCCGCCGCCCCTTCTCCTCGACCACAGGGAGGGCTCTGATGGCCACACGACGCGACCCCCGCCTCGGCGCCGCCGCCCTCGCCTTCGCCACCCTAGCCCTCCTGCTCACCGTCTGGGCGCTCGCCCTGCCACCGGCCGCTGCGGCCGACGACTTCACCCAGGTCGAGATCGTCCAGCTCGCACAGGACTGCCCGACCAGCGCCTCCTCGAGCCTCCGCGCCTACCAGCCCTGCGACGCCGTCGACGGCACGACCGCCACACGGTGGGCGGCGATCTCGCTGCGGTACCCTCAGCGCTGGCAGCTCGACCTCGGCGAGCCGCACCGTGTGGTCAAGTCGACGACCGCATGGATGCGCTTCACCGTGAGCCGCAAGTACTTCTACAAGATCTTCGGTTCGCTCGACGGCGAGACCTGGACCCTGCTCGCCGATCGCAGCAAGTCGTCGGCCTACAACCTCACCAACGACCGTTTCGATGCCGTCGTGCGCTACGTGAGGGTGAGGATCATCCGCTCGACCGTGGGCCGCGCCGGGATCAAGGAGTTCCGCATCCTCGGTGAGCCGCTGCCTGCCGACACGACCGCGACCGTCCCGGAGTCGGAGCCGGCCGAGCTGCCGGCGCCGACCCCGACGGGTGACGCGAACCGCCTCGTGCTCACGGCGCCGGACATCGCCGTCGTGCGCGAGCGGGTCTCGACGCCGGGGAGCGTCGAGAGCGCGGCGTGGGCCTACTTCCGCGACGGCAAGGTCGCTGCCGCCATGGCCGCCGCTCCCAACGTGGACCCCGGCCCGACGATCGCCTTCAGCTACACCAAGCTCGACACCGACTCGCGTCACGCGCGGAACCTCGCGATCGCCTACGCGGTGACCGGCGACTCCCGCTATGCAGAGAAAGCCGCGCAGTTCGTCGTCGCCTGGGCGAAGGGCAACACCCCGGCGCCGTACTCATTCACCGGCGACTACCAGGGCGGCTACCACCAGTCGTACGGCGCCTTCAGCTTCGCGTACGCGTACGACCTGACGCGCGACTCGGGAGCGTACGACGATGCCGGGCACACCGCGGCGAAGGCATGGTTCCGCACCTGGGCGACCGTCATGAAGGGCTACCAGGACAACTGGGCCACGGACTGGGTCTTCACCCAGGCGGCCGACGG
>JAFGAW010000045.1 GCA_016933475.1 Thermoleophilia bacterium | reverse complement strand
GCCGTCGCCTGTACGATGCCGCCATACCCGGAGCTTCAGCTCGCGGGAGGGCGCAGATGGTCTCACGGGGCCTGCGGCGGTCTGCGCCCGACGCCCTCGGTAGGGAGGTCGTCGAGCAGCGCCGCCGCGTGCGCACCCCGCGCACCTCGCGTGTCGGCGCCGGCCCGCGACCTCGCGACGACCAGCGAAAGGAACGTCGATGAAGGTGCGGAACCCCGCCGTCCCGAGCGTGTCCCGGATCGTTGCCGTCATCATCCTCGCTGCCGTGGTGGCACTCGCCGTGGCCGGCGTGGCCGCCGGCGAGTCGAGCCCGCCGACCGACGAGAAGGTCACCCTCCGTATCGGCTGGCTGACGGAGCCCGATAACCTGAACCCGTTCGTCGGCATCCAGGGCAGCTCGTACCAGGTGTGGAAGCTGAACTACGACCTCCTCGTCGGGTTCGACGACGAGACCATGGAGCCGCGGCCCGAGCTCGCCACCGCGTGGGAGGTCTCCGACGACGGCACGGAATGGACGTTCACGATCCGCGAGGGCGCGACCTGGCACGACGGTGAGCCCGTCACGGCCAGCGACGTCGCCTTCACTCTGAACTACATCCGCGACAACGAGCTGCTCAACCTGGCCACGTATACGGACGGTATCCTCGACGCGCAGGCGGTCGACGACACGACCGTGGTAGTCACGACCGACGGGCCCAAGGCCAACATGCTGCGCATGCTGGTGCCGATCCTGCCTGAGCACATCTGGTCCCAGGTCGACGGCGAGGACGCGGCCGGCAACTACCAGAACGACCCGCCGATCGTCGGCTCGGGGCCGTTCCAGACCGTCGAGTGGGTGCGGGGCAAGTTCATCCGCCTCGAGGCGAACGAGGGGTACTGGGGCGGGGCGCCCAAGATCGACGAGCTCATCTTCCAGGTGTACACGAACCCGGACACCATGGTGGCCGACCTCGAGCTGGGGACCATCGACGGCGCGATCGACGTTCCGGTGGCGCGCTTCGCCGGCCTGCAGGACACCCCGGGCATCGAGGCCAACGAGGCCACCTCATGGAGCTTCATCGAGCTCGCCATGAACTGCTACGACAGCCCCGACTCGAAGGGCAACCCCGTGCTGCTCGACCCGCAGTTCCGACAGGCCGTGAACTGGGCGGTCGACCGCGAGAAGGTCGCCGAGGTCGCCTTCCAGGGCTACGCGACGGTCGGCTCGACGATCCTGCCTCCCTACACGCCGTACCACTGGGAGCCGCCGGCGGCGTCCGCCTTCGGCTACGACCCCGAGAAGGCCAACGCCCTGCTCGACGCGGCGGGCTACGAGGACGTCGACGGCGACGGGTTCCGCGAGACCAAGGAGGGCGAGAAGCTCGTCCTGCGCTTCAACGCGACGACCGACGCGACCATGAACCAGACGGCCGGCAAGCTCATCGTCGGCTGGATGAAGGACATCGGCGTCAAGCTCGACTACGAGGTGGTCGACGCCGGCACCCTGATCAACTACCAGTACGAGTACACCGGCGACACCTACACGCCCAACTGGGACCTGTTCATCTGGTACTGGACCCAGGACGTCGACCCGAACTTCATCGTCGACATCTACACGCCGGCGCAGATCGAGGGCTGGAACGACTGCCTGTGGACGGACGAGGAGTACACGGCGCTGAACGAGCAGCAGAAGCGCACGATCGACCCGGCGGCGCGCATCCCGCTGATCCAGCGCATGCAGGAGATCTTCTACAACGGCGCCGCCTACGCCGTGCTCGTCTACCCGTACCTCCTCGAGGCCTACGACACCGAGGACTGGGAGGGCTGGGTCCACTTCCCCGGCGATGCGATCGGTGAGCAGAGTGGTGCGGTGCTGTACAGCTTCAACAACGTCGACACCTACCGCTTCGTGCAGCCGAAGGCGGCCGCGGAGGACGCGTCCACGGGCGGCACCGACACGGTCCTGATCGCCGTGATCGTGATCCTGGCGATCGCCGTGGCCGCCGTCGCCTGGCTGCTGCTGCGGCGGCGTGGCGGCGGGCGCGAGGAAGAGGCCTGAGCGCGGCCTGAGAGCTCGACGGGCGGGTGCCGGCTCTCGCCGGCGCCCGCCCGCCCAACGACGACGCTGCGAGCGGCGCGGCGGCGGCGCCCTCGGCCCGCTCCCGCCGCCGCTCCCCTATGCGGTATCATGTCGGTTCACTCGCACCTCGTCAGCGACCCACCACCGGAGCGAAATGGCAGACGTCGTCAACACCAACCAGTTCAAGAACGGGATGGCCATCGAGGTCGACGGCGATCCCTTCACCATCGTCGACTCGCAGCACGTCAAGCCCGGCAAGGGCGGCGCCTTCGTGCGCACCAAGCTGCGCCACATCAAGACCGGCGCCGTGCTCGACAAGACCTTCAGGGCCGGGGAGAAGTTCAACCGCCTCGACACGCGCTCGCGCAAGCTGACCTACCTCTACGCGACCGAGACCGAGGTCGTGCTCATGGACCCCGAGACCTACGAGCAGCTCTCGGTCTCGCCCGACATGGCCAGGGACGCCCTCCAGTGGGTCATCGAGAACCAGGAGGCCCAGGTCTTCTACCTCGACGGCGTCCCCTTCGCCGTCGAGGCGCCGACCACGGTCGAGCTGACGATCACCCACACCGAGCCCGGGCTGCGCGGCGACACCGCCCAGGGCGGCACCAAGCCGGCGACGCTCGAGACCGGCGTCTCGATCCAGGTCCCGCTCTTCATCGAGCAGGACGAGCGCATCAAGGTCGACACCCGTACCGGCGAGTATCTGAGCCGCGCCTGAGGCGCGAGGGGCAGGAGAGGCCATGCAGGCACGACGCGTCCGCATCACCGACACCAGCCTGAGGGACGGCCACCAGTCGCTCTGGGCGACGCGCATGCGTACGTCCGAGATGCTGCCGATCCTCGAGCTCATGGACCAGGTCGGCTTCAACTCGCTCGAGTGCTGGGGAGGGGCGACCTTCGACGCCTCCCTGCGCTTCCTCGACGAAGACCCGTGGGAGCGTCTCCGCCTCATCAAGCGCCACGCTGCGCGCACCCCGCTGCAGATGCTGCTGCGCGGCCAGAACCTCGTCGGCTACCGTCACTACGGCGACGACATCGTGCGCCGCTTCGTGTACAAGGCGGCCGAGAACGGCATCGACGTCTTCCGCGTCTTCGATGCCCTCAACGACATCCGTAACTTCGAGACCGCGGTCGAAGCCATCAAGGAGACGGGCAAGCACTTCCAGGCGGCGGTCGTCTACACGATCTCGCCGGTGCACTCGCTCGACCACTACCTGCGCGTCGCCCACGAGCTCGCCGACATGGGCGCCGACTCGATCTGCATCAAGGACATGGCGGCGCTGCTCTCGCCGTTCTACGCCGAGCAACTCATCGGGCGCCTCAAGGCCGAGCTCGAGATCCCGATCCAGCTGCACTGCCACTACATCGGAGGGCTCGCCCCGATGACCTACCTCAAGGCTATCGAGGCCGGCGTCGACGTCATCGACACGGCCACCGTGCCGCTCGCCTTCGGCAACTCGCAGCCGGCCACCGAGATGGTCGTCACCGCGCTCATCGGCACGCCCTACGACACCGAGCTCGACCTCGAGAAGCTCTTCGAGATCGCCAAGTACTTCGAGGGCGTGCGCAAGGAGGACGGCTGGGACCGCGGCGTCACCTCGCTCACCCACATGCAGGTCTACTCGCACCAGGTGCCGGGCGGCATGATCTCCAACCTCGAGAGCCAGCTCAAAGAGCAGAACGCTCTCGACCGCCTGCCCGAGGTGCTCGAGGAGATCCCCGTGGTGCGCGCCGAGGTCGGGTTCCCCCCGCTGGTCACGCCGATGTCGCAGATCGTGGGCACGCAGGCCGTGCTCAACGTGCTCTCCGGCCGCCGCTGGCACATCGTGCCCGACGAGATGAAGCAGTACCTGCGCGGCCGCTACGGGGCCGCGCCGGGCCCGGTCTCGCAAGAGGTCATCGAGCGGGTGCTCGAGGGCGAGGAGCCGATCTCGTGCCGCCCGGCCGACCTCGTCGAGGAGACGCTCGAGGACTACCGCGACGAGATCGGCGAGCTGGCGCACTCCGAGGAGGACCTGCTGAGCTACGCCCTCTTCCCGCAGACCGCGAGGGCGTACCTCGAGAAGCACGCCGTGGGGGTCGAGTCCGACGTCTTCGGCATGCACGACCGCTGGATCCACTCGCAGGCGGGCGCCGAGCTGCTCGACCGCTCCGGCGACCGCGTCAAGGATATCCTCGAGATGGTCGAGGAGAGCGGCGTCGACGAGGTCACGATCGAAGAGGGCCCGCTCAAGGTGACGGTGCGCAAAGCCGGCGTCGCGGCGGCGCCCGCCGCCGCCCCCGCGCCGGCCTCTGCGGCCACTGCCGCGGCCGTGGCGACGCCGGGCGGCAACGGCAGCCAGGCCGAGGCCGACGGCCACCACGTCGTGCGCTCGAAGTGGGTCGCGACCTTCTACCGCTCGCCCGCCCCCGGGGCGCCGTCGTTCGTGAACGTCGGTGACCGCGTCGCTGCGGGCCAGACGCTCTGCATCCTCGAGATGATGAAGATGATGAACGAGCTCGTCGCCGACATCGACGGCATCGTACGTGAGATCCTCGTCGACGACGGCGCGACCGTGCAGTACGGCCAGCCGCTCTTCACCATCGAACCCGCCTGAGCCGGGCGCGGGAGGGTTGGTGGCGCAGAGGGCACCGAGCCGCAAGCAGGCGCGCCGTGACGCCGTCTTCCTCCTCTACCAGCGCGAGGTGACGCCGCTCTCCATGGAGGAGCTCGTCGTGGGTCACAAGCTGCGCGAGGGCTACCCCCCCGACGACTACACGGTCACCGCGGTGCGGGGCGTGATCGAGCACACCGAAGAGCTCGATGCCGAGCTCGGCGCGCACTCCCGTGACTGGCCGGTCGCGCGCATCGCACCGCTCGAGCGCAGCATCCTGCGCCTCGCGCTCTGGGAGCTGCGCCACACCGAGACTCCGCCACAGGTCGCGATCGACGAGGCCGTGCGCTTGACGAAGCGCTACTCGACCGACGACTCGGGGCGCTTCGTCAACGGCGTGCTGGGGGGCATCGTCGGCCACGCGGGGGGAGGCGACGAGCAGCCGGAGGACGAGGTGCTCGTCATCGAAGCGTCGGAGGATGGCGTGCTCGTCGCCGATGCGCCGGCGGACGATACGATCGTGCTCGAGGCGCCTGCGGACGACGAGGCAGAGGACGGCGAGACAGAGGGCGGCGAGCCGGAGGAGGCGCGCGATGCCTGACGAGACCAAGGCCGACCTCGAGCGCCTCCGCGCGATCGTCGCCGAGCTCGGCGACCTCGAGCCGCGGCTCGGCGGTACCTCGAGCGAGGTCGACCTGACGCTCCTCGAGCGCGTCGCCGAGCTCGCCGACGAGGCCTCGCGCCTGCTCGAGCGTCTGGCGGCGGCGACGGGGTGAAGCCCGAACGGTCGTCGGCGGCCGAGGGTCGCGTACGATGAGACGCGCCGCCCACCGCACGAGTGAGTCATCGGCCGTATCAGCGAGCGGTTCGCCGTATGAGCGAGCCGTCTCCCGCATGAGCGAGCCGTCTCCCGCATGAACGAGCCGTCCTACCCGCTGCACCTGCAG
>JAFGAW010000262.1 GCA_016933475.1 Thermoleophilia bacterium | reverse complement strand
TACTCGATCCCCTCGCGGGCGTGCACCCCGGCGCCCGAGCTAATACTCGATCCCCTCGCGGGCGTGCACCCCGGCGTCGAAGTAGTGCCGAAGGGGCTTCATCTCGGTGGCCAGGTCGGCCGCCTGGACGAGCTCGTCGGGAGCGCGGCGACCGGTGATGACGAGCTCGACCTCGTCCGGCTTCTCGCGCATGAGGCGGAGGACGTCGCCGAGGGGGACGAGCTCGAAGTACAGCGCCGTGACGAGCTCGTCCAGCACGACGACGTCGTACTGGCCGCTCATCACGAGCTCACGGGCCCGCGCGAACCCGGCGGCGGCGGCGGCGAGGTCGTCCTCCGTCGCCTCGCCCTTGCGCACCCAGTGGTCGAGGCCCGCCTGCACGACCTCCACATCGAGGCGCCGCAGCATGACGATCTCGCCCCAGCTGGGGTCGGCCTTCATGAACTGCACGACGACCGGGCGCAGGCCGTGCCCGAGGGCGCGCAGCACGAGGCCGAGGGCGGCCGTGGTCTTGCCCTTGCCGTCCCCGGTGTAGACCTGGACGAAGCCTCTGGTCAGCGGACTCATCGCACCACCCCTCCCGCCGGCTCGACCGTTCCGGCGCCCTGCTCCCGCCCTCTCACCGCCGCGGCGCCGGCCTCACGGGTGATCGCTCAACCGGGTGCCGACTGCGCGGCGTTCACTTGCCGTACTCGTAGAACCCGGCTCCGCTCTTGCGCCCAAGCTTGCCGGCGGCGACCAGCTCGCCGAGCACGGCGGCCGGCCGGTACTTCGCATCGTCGAGCTCGCGCTCGAGCGTCTCGAGGATCGCCTTGGTGGTGTCGAGACCGACGAGGTCGGCGAGCGCCAGCGGCCCCATAGGGAAGTTGGCCCCGAGCTTCAGGCCGGTGTCGATGTCGGCGGCGCTGGCCACGCCGTCGGCGTACGCCTGCGCCGCCTCGTTGATCATCGGGAAGAGGATGCGGTTGACGACGAAGCCCGGGGCGTCGGTCACCGTGATCGGCGTCTTGCCGACCTTCTCGGCGAAGGCCCGCGCCGCAGCCATCGTCTCCTCGCTCGTCTCCGCCCCGCGGACGACCTCGACGAGCGCCATCAGCGGCACGGGGTTGAAGAAGTGGATGCCGACGAAGCGGCCCGGGTCGCTCACGGCCGCGGCCAGCGCCGTGACCGAGAGGCTCGAGGTGTTGGTGGCGATGATCGCGTCGGAGCGGAGGGTCGCGGCGGCCCGCGCGAACAGGTCGCGCTTGAGGTCCATGGACTCGGGAGCGGCCTCGATGAAGAGGTCGGCGTCGGCGCCGGCCGCCATGTCGGTGCCGGTCACGATGCGGGCCAGCGCGGCGTCGCGGTCGGCGGCCTCCATGCGGCCCTTGTCGACGAGGCGGCCGAGGCCCTTCGCGATGCCAGCCATGCCACGGGCGACGAACTCGTCGGCGATGTCGATCATGACGACGTCGAGACCGGCCACGGCCGAGACCTGGGCGATGCCGGCACCCATCTGGCCGGCGCCGACGACGAGCACTTTGCTGACGGTCATCGAGTCCTCCTTTGCGAGCCCGCGGCGGCGCGGGGCCGGGAGCGTCCCCGGGCCATCGGCCGAGGGATCGCGCTGTGGTCGTACGCGGCCGGGACGGGCGCCACGGCGCTGCGCGCCGGGGCGCCTCCGCCGGCCCGCCCTATGCTATCGCAGCGCCGTCGCCGGCGTGCCCCGCACGAAGCTCCGGGCAGCGTGGGCAGAGGCGAGACGGTCCCGGCCGGCGTCGGTGGTCCGGAGGTCTCCGCAGCGTCGCGGTCGGCCGCCCACCCGCCTCCTGCTACCATTGAGGCATGGAGACGAAGCCCGTCATCGTCAGCTGCGAGGTCCTGCGCGACGAGATCGAGCGCGTCGCACCCGGCCACGACATCCGCTTCGTCGACGGCGCCCTGCACGACTACCCCGACCGCATGCGGGCGGCGCTGCAGGAGCGCATCGACGAGATCCCCGGCGAGCGCACCGTCCTGCTGTCGTGCGGGCGCTGCAGCAACGGCACCGTGGGGCTGCGCGCCGGCCGCCATCGCCTCGTCCTGCCGGCCGTCGACGACTGCATCTCGCTGCTGCTCGGCTCACGGGCACGCTACCTCGAGGAGCACGGGCGGCAGCCCGGCACCTACTACTACACCCGCGGTTGGGTCGAGTACATCGAGGACCCCTACCAGGAATACCTCAAGATCATCCCCAAGTACGGCGAGGAGAAGGCAGCCGCGGTGGCACGTATGATCCTCGAGCACTACACACGCGTGGCGCTCATCGACACGGGCACCTACGACACGGGCAGACTGCGCCCGTACCTCGACAAGGTGTGCGCCTTCTACGACCTGCCGCTGGAACCCCTCGAGGGCTCGCTGCGCCTCCTCGAGAAGCTCGTCACCGGGCCGCACGACGAGGAGTTCATCACCGTCGAGCCCGGCGAAGAGCTCGAAGAGTGCCGCTTCTGGGCCCTGGCCGAGACCTGAGCCGGGCGCGTTCCAAGGCCTGAGTCGGGCGCTGGAGCGACGGCGTCAGTCATCCGCAGGTTCGGGGTCTGCCCCTTCGTCCGTAGCGCCCCCGCCGTCGTCGCGCGCGGGCTCGGCGGCCGCATTCGGCTCGCCGGCAGCGCTCGGCTCGGCGACGGCGCGCGCGTAGCTCAGCTGCATCGCCGCCACCGTGCTGCGCAGGTCGGCGAGCCCCTCTTCGCCCCGCTCGCGCGCCAGCACGTCGATCCAGGCGCGCAGGGTCTCGATCGCCAGCCGTGCATCGCTCAGGTCGCGCAGCTCCCGCGTCTGGTCGGTCAGGCCCAGCTTCTGGTAGCCGACGGTCACCAGCCCGATGAGCATCTCCTCTATGAGGTCGGCGACGCGCAGCCGCTTGACGGCCTCGCGCCGGCGCTGCTCTTCGTTCGCCGCCCCGCCCCGCTCCTCTTCGAACCGCCGATTCCCGTCGTCGGGCCGCGCCTCGCCGTCGGGCCGCGCCGCATCGCCGTGTCGCGCTTCGTCGTCTTGCCGCAGGTCGTCGTCGCTCACGGTCACACCCCCCCAGACTCGGGCGCGGACAGGGCCGCCGCCGCGTCCGCGGTCTGCTCCACCACATCGCCAAACACTTCGTGCAGGGACCCGTTCTCCCGGAAGGCGGCCGCCTGCCGCTGCGCCCCGTTGCCCTCGCGCAGCAGGCGCTCGACGTCGTCGAGGTGCGGCTGCAGACCGATGTCGGCGGCGCGCGGCGCGGCGAGCTCGACCAGGCGGCGCAGTGCATCGGGCGCCGGCACTTCGCACTCGGCCTCGAAGTCGACGAACTTGCCGTCGAGGCCGAAGCGGATCGCCCGCCAGAGGTTCTCCTCCACGTAGCGCGTCGGCTGCACGGGCAGGTCGACACCCTCGTCGTACAGGCCGGTCAGGTAGGCGACGAGGCCGACACTGAGGGCCGACACCGCGAGGTTCTGCCAGTGCTCGGTCTGGGCGTCGGCGATACGCAGCTCGACGGTCCCGAAACGGTGGTGCGGTCGCACCGACCACCAGACCTGGGTGAACTCCTCGATGCAGTTGGTGGCTATCAGCAGCTCGTAGAAGCGACGGTGCTCCGCCCAGCTGCCGAAGACGTCGGGGACGCCGCAGCGCGGGAACATGCGCATGAAGGTCTG
>JAFGAW010000261.1 GCA_016933475.1 Thermoleophilia bacterium | reverse complement strand
GCCGGGGCGTCGTTGACGCCGTCACCGACCATGGCCACCTTCAGCCCGGCGTCCTGCAGCTCGACGATCTTCTGGTCCTTGTCCTCCGGCAGCACCTCGGCGAACGAGCGGTCGATGCCGAGCTCGGTCGCGACGGCGTCGGCCACCTGGGCCGCGTCGCCGGTCAGCATGGCGACCTCGATGCCCATCTCGTGAAGCTGGTCGACGGCCGCGCGGCTCTCGTCGCGTATCACGTCAGCCAGCGCGAAGGCGGCGACGAGGGCGCCGTCGCGAGCGAGGTAGACGACGGTCTCGCCCTTCTCGCGAGCCTCGTCCTGGAGCGTCGCGATGCGCCCCCGGGCCGTCACCTCGAGCGTCTCCAGCAGCCGGGGCCCGCCGAGCAGGACGTCGGTCCCCTCGCTGCGGGCCTTCACGCCGCGGCCCTTCATGGCCTGGAAGTCCGTGACGTCGGGCCGGGCGAGCTCGCGTTCGTCGGCGCTGGCGCGGATGCCGACGGCGATGGGGTGCTCCGAGTCGCCCTCGATGGCCGCCGCCAGGGCGAGCGCCCGGTCTTCGTCCTCGCCCTCCGCGGCGGCCATGCGGGCGACGCGGAACTCGCCTCTCGTCAGAGTGCCGGTCTTGTCGAAGACGACCACGTCGACGCGGCGCGCCTCCTCCATGCTGGTCCGGCTCCGCACCAGGAGCCCGTGCGCGGCGCCGATCGAGGTGACGAGCGCCACGACGAGGGGGATCGCCAGGCCCAGGGCGTGCGGGCAGGCGATGACCAGCACCGTGGCGACCCGCGAGACCACGTCGGGCGCCCCCGCTCCGGCCGCCGTCCACGCGACCGCGGTCACCAGGGCCGTCCCGAGCGCCACGTAGAAGAGCCAGCCGGCGGCCCGGTCGGCGAGCAGCTGCGTACGCGACCGGCTGCGCTGGGCCTCGTCCACGAGGCGCATGATGCCGGCGAGGGTCGTCCCCTCCCCGGTCGCGGTCACGCGGACGCGCAGGCTGCCGTCGCCGTTGATCGAGCCCGCGATCACGCGGTCGCCGGCGGCCTTCTCGACGGGCTTCGACTCGCCGGTGACCATGGCTTCGTTGACCTCGGATTCGCCATCGTCCACGGTGCCGTCCGCCGGGATGCTCGCGCCCGGCCGCACCAGCAGCAGGTCGCCGTCGTCGAGCTGGTCGACGCCGACCTCCTCGGTCTCCCCGTCAGGCCCGATGCGCTCGGCCGTGTCGGGCAGCAGTCGCGCGAGCTCGCGCAGGGCGCCCGAGGCGCGACGCACGCTTCGCATCTCGATCCAGTGGCCCAGGAGCATGACGTCGATGAGGGTGACGAGCTCCCAGAAGAAGCCCTCCGCGCCGGGGATGAACAGCGCTGCGATGCTGTAGCCGAAAGCGACCGAGATCGCCAGCGAGATGAGCGTCATCATGCCGGGGCGCCGCTCGAGCAGCTCGGGCCACGCCATGCGCAGGAACGGCAGGCCGCCGTAGACGAAGATCGCCACGGCGAGGACCGGCGTGATCCAGGCTTCGCCGGGGAAGCTCGGGATCTCGTAGTTCAGCGCCCCCTGTACCGCAGGGCTGAAGACGAGCACCGGGACGGAGAGCGCCAGCGAGACCCAGAAGCGACGCCGAAACAGCGCCTCGTGCCCCGAGTGGTCGACCGCGTGTTTCTCGCCGTCGCCGCCGGAGTCCGCGTGCGCAGGCGCGTCGCCCGGCCCCGTGCCGTGCGGGTGGTGCTCCGCAGATCCGCGCTGTTCGGTCTTCGTGTCGGTGGCTGCCCTTTGCATCCGTTCACGTCCCAGACGAGTCGTTCCTTCGCTGATACCCCGCGAGTCGCGACGGTCAGCCGACCGGGCGTTTGTCGGAGACCGCGTGTGGTCAGTCGTAGGAGATCGCGAGCGGGCGTTTGTCGGAGACGGCCCGTGATCAGTCGCTGGAGACTGCGAACCGGCGTCTCTCGGAGACGGTATGTGCCCGATCTTCGGCGACTGCGAGCCGGCGTCTCAGCGGTGCGACGGGTCGGTGCGCGGGGGAGCTGGGGAGACGCGTCCAAGGGCTGGCTGGGCCGAGGTCTTCTTCGTCGCGGCCGACTCGACCCGCGCTGTCCGGAGCTGCACGCCGAGGACTTCGAGACCAAGGAGCTCGACGCCGTGGACGTGGAGGAGGCCGGCGTGCCGCAGGCCCTCGGCCACGTCCGCGTCATCGGTCCCGACCTGCACGGCTTCCGGCCGTTCGACGGTGACTGAGCCTTCGCCCTCCAAGCTGCGACGCGCGCCGCCCTGTCCACCTCTGGGTCTCCTGCCAGCCGCCAAGAGGTTGACATTTGCAGGGAGTTCTTGACTGGAGCGGAGACCTCCCCGATACTGTGGCCAACCACCCCACGGGTATATCCCGTGGCCCCCCCGGGGTTGCGACCCCGGGGGTTCGTTCTTTCTGGAGGCCCATCGTCAACCAATGGAGTGACTCGTCGTACAATCCCGGCAGGCGACTGCCGGAGGCGCGAGGTGACCGTGTTCAACATCGAGCTCGAAGAAGTGACGGACGGGCGCTGGCTCGCCGAAGTGACCGAGCTGCCTGGCGTGATGTGCTACGGCGCCGACAAAGCCGAGGCGGTCGCCAAGGTCCAGGCGCTCGCCCTGCGCGTTGTCGCCGATCGGCTGGAACATGAAGAAGGAAGCGGCGACCTCCTCGAGATCTCCTTCAACGCAACCTGATGCGTGACCGACTGGCCCAGAGCGAAGGCGCGACCCGTAAGGCCGCACGGACGCTTCGCGAACGTGGCAGGGCCGCGCCGGGGTCCGGATCCTTTCTCGTCACGGGAGCCGCTGAAGGTTGACATTTGCAGGCAGTTCTTGACCTTCTCCCAACGATGGGCGATACTCCCGCTATCCACCCCCACGGGGCATGCTCCGTGGGCCCCCCGGGGTTGCGACCCCGGGGGCTTTTCTCTTCAGGGGGTCGATCGTCAACCGCGCCGTCTTCCTCGTCGACGGGTTCAACCTGTACCACTCCGTGGTGGAGGGAGAGCGCGCTCTGGGGCGGCGGCTGCGGCGGCTGGACGTCGCGTCCCTTTGCACTTCCTACCTGCATGCCTTGCCGGGGCACAACGAGCTTCAGGGCGTCATCCACTTCTCCGCGTTGCCCCATCATCTCGAGGCGCGACGGCCCGGTGTGGTCCTGCGCCAGTCTCGCTACCTGGAGGCGCTGCGCGCCACGGGGGTCGAGACGCGCCTCGGGCAGTTCAAGCGCAGGGAACGCACGTGTCCCATCTGCGGACGGCGCTTCATCACGTACGAGGAGAAGGAGACCGACGTCGCCATCGGCGCGACGCTGACCCGCCTGGTCTGTGACGACGCCTGCGACACGGTGGTGCTCGTCACCGGCGACACCGATCTCGTCCCGGCGGTCAAGACCGCACGCGACCGCGACTCCCGCAAGACGCTCGCCGTTCTCTTCCCGTACCGGCGGGCCAACGCCGAGCTCAAGCGCGTGGCCGACGCCGCGTTCACGCTGAAGGCGAGCAGCTACGCGCGACATCAACTACCCCCGGACCGGATGCGGCCCGACTGACCTGTCGCCTCACTCGGTCGCCACTCACCTGACCGTCTCCCTGCGTCGGCTTTGTCACTCTGGCGGGCGCACCCCCGCGAGCACAGACTGGCGTCATGGCCGTCACGTTCGCATCGTCGCTTGCTGCCCGCCCGGTCTCGCTTGCACGCCGGCCTTGCATTGCCGCCGATATATCGACTACTATGTGTTGTCAAATGACGACGAAGAGTAGTCAGAAGGGCATAGAGGCGCTGTTCGCCTCCGGGTCGATCGCGCGGCTTCTTGCTGCGTTCACCGGCGAGCCGGGCCGGGGCTTCTACCAGCGCGAGCTGCAGCGGGTCACGGGCGCGCACCTTCGTCAGCTGCAGCGCGACCTCGTGCGGCTCGAGCGGTCCGGCTTCGTCGAGCGTCGTACTCACGGCAATCGCGTGTACTACCAGGCGGCGGCTGGCCATGCGGCGTTCCCTGAACTACGTGCACTCATGGCGAAGACAGTCGGGGCGGGCGAGAGCTTGAGGGCTGCGCTTGCGCCCCTGGGGGAGAGGATCCAGCTCGCGTTCGTGTTCGGTTCCGTCGCGCGCGGCGACGACGTGGCCGGCAGCGATGTCGACCTCTTCGTCGTCGGCGCTGTCGGTCGCAAGGAGCTGTCCGTCGCGTTGGCGTCGGCTGCCGTGTCACTCGGTCGCGAGCTGAACCCGGTCATCGTGCCGCGCGACGAATTCGCGGCGCGCGTGCGTGGCCGTGACCATTTCGTCACCTCGGTGCTGGACGGCCCGCGGATGTGGCTCGTGGGCGACGATGACGCGCTTGCAGCGCTGGGTTGAGTCCCGTGTCCTCGGTCGCGCCACGATCGTCCTCGCCGCCTCAGGCTATCGGGCGGTCGCGCAGCGCGGGCATCACGCCGTCACCCTGCAGGCGCTGCCCGAACTCATGGGCGAGGACGTCCGCGAGCTGGCCGTCTACTTCGACTCCTGCCGCGTTCTGCGCAACGCGTCCGACTACGACCGGGCCGGTGGCGTGAGTGCGGCGGACGTCGGGGAGCTGGTGCAGGAGGCTCTGGCATTCCGGGGACGAGTGCTCGAATCGCTCGCGGGCGCGCATCCGCGGCTGGGGCCGCAGAAGTGACCAGCGTGCCCTGCGCCTCCGTCGACCTGTGCGCTTCTTGCTCGTGGGGAGAAGAGGGCGGGGCCGGCACAGCCGGCCCCGCCCTCTTCCATCCGCCTTCGCGGGCGCTCGCGCACCTGAGCGCGTGTCAGCTGTGCGCTGCCCTCTCGCCTGCTCGGGCCTCCTACGCTCTCAGTCCAGGAAGTCGAGCCCCGGGAACTGGCTCTCCGGGTACGCCACCACGAAGGTGCCGTCCTCGCCCATGCGGAACGTCCAGCCGTAGATCAGGCGCTCGTACGACTCGAGGAAGTAGCCGTCCTGGTTGTGGTCGTTGGTGTCGTAGGCGTCGGCCAGCACGAGCACGTCGTCCTGCGTCGCCTCCGTCCCCATGTCGTCGTAGCCGATGATGACCTGCCAGTGGCCGCCCCACTCGTCCCAGGCGATCATCATGGGGATGCCTTGGGCGAGCACCTCGGGGATCAGGTCGCCGACCCAGCCGCCGGCCGCGTCGTACTGCCGCATGTCGAAGTAGACCCAGTCCTCGTTGTAGTCGGCGTTCAGCGTGCCGATCACGGTCGTCAGGTCGTCGACCAGGGTCGGGCCCGGCGTGGTGTCGGGTCGCATCTGCGCCAGGTCGATCTCGGTCAGGCCCTCGTCGTTCATGCCGAACCAGTCCCTGACCATGAACAGCGACGAGGGGCCGCAGGTCCACTCGGTCACCTGCTGCGTGGTGCGGAAGCCCTCGAGCAGGGTCAAACTGTCGGTGCTCGCCGCGTCGAACCAGTCGAAAAACTTGAAGTACGGCGAGTGGTCGTAGTCACCTGAGCGCTCGTACCCCGCGGTCGCGGCCCCGGCGAGCCCGTTGTCGCCGATCCACGGCGTGTCAGGGTAGTACAGCGCGAGGTCGGCGGCCGCGTCACCGTACGGGATCTTGTGGTCGTCGGTGAAGTCGCCGACGTTGGTCGGGTCATCGGGGATGCCCTCGCCCATGACGGGGCAGTACTCCCAGTCGCAGGGCGTCGCCACGAGGTAGCTCGTGTGCCAGTACTCGCCCTCGTCGCTCGGGTCGACGTCCTCGAACCCGACGCCGTAGGCGAGCCGCTCGTACGACTGGATGGTGTAGCCGTCGTTCTCCTGGTCGGTACTGTCGTACGGGTCCATCAGGATGAGGACGTCGTCGTTGGTGCCCTCGGTCCCCATGTCGTCGTAGCCGACAATGACCTGCCAGTGGGCGCCCCAGCTGTTCCAGCCGACCATGATGGGGGAGCCGCCGGCCAAGGTGGCCTTCACCCACGCAGGGTCGAACAGGGCGTACGGGTCGTCGAAGCTCGATTGGAGCTCCCACGCACCCGTGATGCGCGTCGCCGCCAGGTTGTCGAAGACGCTGATGAGCTGCGCGAGGCCCGTGAAGCCGCCCCACCTGGTGTTCGGCTGTCGCAGGGCGATCATGTCTTTCTCGTTGAGGTCCCTGCGCACGCCGAACCAGTCGAGGGCGCTCAGAGCCGATGCCATGCCGCAAGTGCCGCCGGTGACCTGCAGAGACGTCCGGTAGCCGGTCAGGATCGTGAGCCGGTCGCTGGACGTGGCATTGTAGTAGTCGATGAACGGCCAGTAGGTCGCGGAGGGCAGATTGGAGAAATCGGTGATGCCGCTCCAGCTGCCCACGCCGTAACCGACCAGCTGACGCTCGCCCATCGGGAGCCTGTACTCCTTGCTGTAGAGCGCCTCGCCGGTGGCGTCGTCCACCGCGGGCTCGGTCTCCGCGGCGACCCCAGCCAGCCAGTACATGTCGGGGTCCCAATAGACCTTGCCTCGAGCCCTGGGCACGACGAGGATGCGGTCGACGACCACATCCCCATCGGTGTCCCACAGCTCGACGTAGTTGCCCACGAGCCGGGTCTTCCCGGCGACGGTGCCCGCGTACTTGAAGACCCGCTTCTTCGGGTTTGTGACGGTGTAGACGTCGGCCGTGGGGGACACCTCCCGCAGGTTCATCATGGTGCCGTCGATGTAGCCCAGCAGGGTGAAGGGTCGCAGGCAGTCGCCCGCCGCCGTGAGCTCGTCGTAGGAGTACCGGACGTTCTTACCGGGCTTCGCCATCGCCGCCGATGTGAACAGCAGCATCACCATGACGACACACGCCGTCAACAGCACGATCTGCGGTGTCTTCCTGCGCATCCTTACCGCCTCCCGGAGTCGCTTGTGAACACATACGTGCGATGAACCTCGACGAGATGACGACGTGAAGCAACACCCCTTCCGGCGCTCCGTTCACACGAATCCTTCTCATCCTTTCACACCGGGTCGGGGAGGGGGAAGGGTGCGCGCGTTGGGCCTGCGGCGAGCTCGCCGCAGGCCCATGCGCCTCGGCGGTCCGGGTTCGGGAGCGACGGCGGCGTGCCGCCGCTTGACACCCGCCGCGGCGTAGGTAGAATGTACGAGGAAACGAGAATCGTTTCTGCGTATCCACAGGAGCAACATGCCCGCCACCAAAGACCAGATCGCCACCGAGTTCCGCGGCCTCGTGCTGCGCTACGGCTACCGACGGGCCGCGGTCGAGGACGTCGCGCGCGCGTTGCGCATCTCGAAGAAGACGATCTACGAGCTTTTCCCGAGCAAGCAGGAGCTGTACCGGTACGCGGTCGAGCTCTGGGCGCGGGAGCAGCGCCGGCACGTGGAGTCGTTGCTGACCGCGCCGACCGCCCTCGGGCGTGTGGAGCAGGCGGTCGCCATCGCCTTCGCCGATGCGCGGCGCGGGTTCGGCGCCGACCCCTACCGCGACGAGACGGAGCCTCCCGAGATCGTCAACGACGTCAACGCGCAGGTGTTCGCGCCGATGCTGCGCACGCTGATCGAGCAGGGCAGCGCGTCGGGCGAGCTGCACGTGGACGACCCGGAGATGACCGCGGCGTTCCTCGTGGCGATCGGCACCGAGGCGGTGCGCAGGCTGCGCGACGACCCGGCGAGCGACGCTGAGGCGGCGGCGCTCGCCGCCGTGCACCGCCTGCTCGTCGGCGCGGCGGGGTGAACCGGTGCGTGGCGCGGTCAGCTGGGTGATCGGCGGGTGACCGCGAGCGAACGATCATGCGGCGTGGTCGAGCGTGCGGTTGAGGGAGGAGGAGTGAGCATGGGACGGGCGACGCGCACCGTCGTCGCGGTCTTCGGCAGCGTGGTGGCGCTGGCCGGCATCGAGCACGGCCTGGGCGAGCTGCTGCAGGGCAGCGTCAGGCCGGCCGGGCTGGTGATCCAGTCGTGGCCGGGCTCGGCGTTCTTCCGCATCCAGAGCGGTGAGCCCGCCCTCACGGTCGTGCCGGACCTGCTCGCCGCCGAGATTCTCACCATCGCCGTGTCGCTCCTCGTGATGGTGTGGTCGGTGGCGTTCGTCCAGCGCCGGCACGGCGGGCTGGTGCTCATCGGGCTCGCGCTCGTGCTGCTGCTCGTCGGCGGCGGCTTCGGCCCGCCGCTGCTCGGCACTCTGGTCGGGCTCACGGCGGTGCTGGGGGGCGCGCCGAGCCGCGGGCGGCGCGCCCGCGCGGGCCGGCGCCTCACGCGCGGGCGCGCATGGGGATGGGCTGGGCTGTGGCCGGCGGCGCTCGCCGCGTGCCTCGCCGCATGGCTCTTCCTCCTGCCCGGCGTCCCGATGCTCAGTTACTTCTGGGGCGTCGAGAGCGCGGCGCTGGTGATCGCGGCGATCTGCGCCGCCTTCGGCCTGCTCCTTCTCACCGCGGTCCTGAGCCTCGTGCGCGACGCGTGGGCCGGGGCCGAGGCGGGGGCCGGGGCCGAGGCGGGGGCCGGTGCAGAGAGCGAGTCGGCTCACGCTGACACTGTGCGAGCCCGACGAGAGCGCCGGCTCGATGCGGGTGCCGTCCGAGGGTGAGGAGAAGACCCGGCCCGCGCGGATCTCGTGCGCGGAGAAGGGGAGAGGCACGATGAACGGAGTGGCACGATGAACGATACGGTCCTGGTCGCGTACGCGACGCGCTACGGCTCGACGCGTGAGGTCGCCGAGGCTGCGGCGGCGACCCTGCGCGAGCACGGGCTCACGGTCGAGGTGGCGGCCGCGAAGGACGCCGCCGTCGGCGACGGCCACGACGGCGGTGCTCGCGAGCACGGCCACGTCGGCCACGTCGGCTACGACGGCGTCCTGCTCGCCACGCCCTTCTACATGGGCGCCATGCTGAAGGGCGCGGCGCGCTTCCTCGAGCGCGAGCGCGCCGCGCTCGCGCGCCTGCCCGTCGCGCTTCTCACCTGCGGGCCGCTGAGCGCCGACGACGACCTCGACGCCGCTCGCCAGCAGCTCGACGGCGCGCTCGCCAAGCTGGGGTGGTTGCATCCGGTCGCCGCCGAGATGTTCGTCGGCAAGTACGATCCGGGCCGCCTGCGCGTCGCCGACAGGTTGATCGCGGCGCTCCCGGCGAGCCCGCTGCACGGCATCGCCGCCCACGACGACCGCGACTGGGCGGCGATTCGCGCCTGGGCGGCGATGCTTCCGGGCTTGCTGCGGGGGACGGGCGCCACGGCCGACTAGCCGCCCCCGGCCGGCCTCAGGCGGCCTTCCGCTCCGTTTCGCGATCGAACACCTTCTCCTCGAGGACCTCGCTGATGCGCGAGCCGGCGTCGGCCACCAGCCCGCTGCCGAGGCCCTCCCACACTTCCCGTAGCCGGATGGCGAAGGCTTCGGCCTCGCCCAGGCTGTCGAACGCCAGCGCGCCGATCACCGTGTGCTCGTCGTCGACGGGTCGTGTAAGGGTGTGACGACGTACGCCGGAGGCCTCGCGGCCCAGCGGGTCGCTGTCGAAGACCTTCTTCCATTCCGTGTAGTCGGGGACGGTGTGCCAGAAGTTGAGGACGTACATGACGCTTCCTCTCGTTCGTGATCCTGTAGATGTCCCGGTATACCCCGGGGGGTACGTGCGGGACCGTTGGCGGGACGGGCCGTGACCGTCGACCGAACGGGCCCTGACCAGGCGTCGCCGAACGCGCGGGGCGCCCGCGGCCCGGATGGGCCGCGGGCGCCCCGCGCCGTGCGCTCTGCGTCGGTCGTCGTGCCGGCCGCTACGACCTGAAGTACATGAGGTTGTAGCGGTTCTTGCAGGCGGACTGCCCCCACGTGTCGGGGATCACGCCGCCAAGCCTGTTGTTGTAGGCGTCGAGCAGGATGTTGTGCTGCCAGACGATGAAGCCGCCGCGCTCGTACTCGATCGTCTCGGCCGCTCGGACGAGCTCGTTGCGCTTCGCCTCGTCGGAGGTGAGGAAGGCCTCGTCGATGAGCGCCTGCCACTCGTCGTCCTGCCAGTGGGTCTCGTTGTAGGGCGCGTCGGGGGTGGTGCAGAGCTTGGTCTGGGCGAGGTAGTTGCGCGTCGCCCAGTAGTCCTGCGCGAAGTCCCACTGCAGGTAGTCGTCGCCGTAGAAGATGCCGGCGTCGACGTTGTTGACGTCGATGGTCACGCCGGCGCCCTTGGCCTGCTCGGCGAAGACCTGGGCGGCCTCGACCATGCCCGAGCCGACCGCGGACGACGTCGTCAGCTCGACGGTGAGGCCCTCGTACCCCGCCTGCTTGAGCAGGGACTTGGCCTGCTCGAGATCCTGCGTGCGCTGCGGCAGGTCGCTCGGGTAGCCCGGGTCGTACGGGGCGTACATGTCGTTGCCGAGCCACGCGTAGCCGGCCAGCGCCTGGTCGATCATCTGCTGGCGGTCGGCGATCAGGCGCATCGCCTGTCGCACGCGCACGTCGTCGAAGGGCTTCTTGTCGATGCGCATGGTGAAGGGCTTCCAGCCGCCGGACTTCGCCTCGAGGAGCGTCAGGTCGGCGTTGCCCTTGATGACCTCGGTCTGCGCGGCCTCGACGAGCTCGATGTGGTCGACGGAGCCGTCGAGCAGGGCGTTGAGGCGTGCCGTCGAGTCGGCGAACTGGGTCATCGTGAGCTCGTCGGCGTACGGCCCCTCGCCCCAGTAGTCGGGGTTGGCGGTGAAGTGCGCCTTGTCGCCCGGGTAGTAGGAGTCGATGACCCAGGGCCCGGTGCCGATCAGGCCGGTGTCGACCTTGGGGTCGTAGCCCTCGGGCACGATCGCGTTGCAGAAGAAGGCCAGGGACTCCCAGAAGATGGCGTTCGGGCGGTCGAGCGTGAACTGCACCGTGAGATCGTCGAGCTTCTTGATGCCGCTCGGGCTGAGGTCGCTGAGCAGGTCGACGCCGGCGGCCCCCGTCTTCGGGTCGAGGATCCGCAGGTAGCTCGCGACCACATCGTCGGCGGTGACTGTCTTGCCGTTGTGGAAGACGAGGTCGGGCTTGAGCCGCACGACGTGCTCGGTGGCGTCGGCGCTGGGCTCGTACGACTCGGCCAGCAGGTAGATCATCTTGTGGTCGGGGTCGAACCCGAGCAGCGAGTCGTAGAGCTGCCACTGCATGCCGATCTGCGGCACGGTGAGGTAGGCGGTGTGGGCGTCGAGCGAGTCCTTGGCACTGCCGCCGCTGACACCGGAGCGGATGTGGCCGCCCTTGACCGGCGACTCGGCCGCAGGGCTCGGCGTCGCCGTCTCGGAGTCTTCACCGCAGCCGGCGAGGATCGGGACGCCGAAGGCAGCCGCGCCGCCGATGGCGGCCGCTCCCTTGAGCAGGTCGCGGCGCGTGAACCGCCACGCCTCGAAGCCCTCCGCCCGCACGATCCGGCGCGGAGAGCCGCGGTCGTCAATGGTCATCACCCATCCTCCTTCCCCCCTCACGATCGACTGACGTGCCGGCTCCCTCAGCGAGCTGTTGGCACCCTTACGGAGGCCGACGGCGCTTCGCCGGCATTGTCATGCAGGATGGATGAGCTGTCAACGAAATCAGCCCCCGATTATGAAAGTAATGACGCGGGTACGCCTTGATTCTTGTAGATGAATCGCTCTTACTCATGTAGACTCTGACGGTCAATCGAGGTGGAGGTGGCTGATGACGCGACAGGGGTCGGCGCCGTTTGGCGCCGTCGAGCTCGACGAGCTCGACCGGGCCATCCTGCGGCTCCTCCGCGAGGACGGTCGCCGCTCCAACGCCGCCATCGCCCGCGCCGTCGGCGTCTCGCAGCCGACGGTGCGGCAGCGCATCGACCGTCTCGTCGGCAGCGGGGTCGCGCACGTGACGGTGCGCATCAACCCGGCGGCGATCGGCTACCCGGTCGACGCGGTCCTCAACATCAAGGTCTCGGGCCGCAATCTGCGCGACGTCGGCGAGCAGATCGCCGCCATGGACAACGTCTCCTACGTCGGCTACCTGAGCGGCATGTACGACATCCAGGTCGAGGCCTTCCTGCGCGACAACGACGATCTCTTCCGCTTCGTCACCGAGGAGCTCTTGCCCATCGAGGGTGTGGCCTCGGTCGAGACCTCGATGGTCATGCGCACCGAGAAGTTCAACTACAAGTGGGAGGGCGAGGCGATCGGTTCGACGGCCGAGCCCGCCACGGGTCACCCCGCCGAGTACGCCGGCCGCGGGCGGGTCAAGCTGGCGGGTGGCCGAGGCGTCGGGGGTGCGGCGTGAGGCCTGGAGGCGCGACGCCGCACGAAGGCACGCCGCACGACGCGACGCCGCACGACGTGACCTCCTGCTGCCGGCCCGAGGCGCTGACGCTCGTCGAGTACGTCGCCGGCATGACGGTCGAGGAGGTGCAGCGGGAGCTCGGCCTCAGCGACATCGTCAAGCTGTCGTCCAACGAGAACCCGCTGGGGCCGTCGCCGCGCGTGCTCGAGGCGATCGCGGCCACCCTGCCCAAGCTCGCGACGTACCCCGAGAAGAGCTTCTTCGATCTGAAGGGCGCCCTGGCCGAGGCCAACGGAGTGGCCGCGGAGAGCGTCTTCGTCGGCCACGGGACCGAGGCGCTCATCCAGCTCATCCCGCAGCTCTACGTGAGCCCCGGCGACGAGGTCGTCGTGGCCGACGTGACCTTCGGCCGCTACGAAGAGGCGAGCAAGCTCATGGGCGCCCGCGTCGTGCGCGTTCCGCTCAGCGACCTGCGCCACGACCTCGAGGCGATGGCGGCCGCGGTGACCCCGCGCACGCGTGTCGTCTGGCTGTGCAACCCGAACAACCCGACGGGCACGATCGTCCGCCGCGACGAGGTCGCGGCCTTTCTCGCGGCGGTGCCGCCGACGGTGGCCGTCGTCTTCGACCAGGCCTACTTCGAGTTCGCCGATGCCCCCGAGTACCCCGACGGGCTCGAGTACTTCAAGGCCGGCCACGACAACGTGATCGTGCTGCGCACCTTCTCCAAGGCGTATGGTCTGGCCGGGCTGCGCCTCGGGTACGGCATCGCCGCGCCGGCCGTGCGGCAGCTTCTCGACACCATCAAGGAGCCCTTCAACCTGAACCGGCTCTCGGTGGCGGCCGGGCCTGTCGCGCTGGCCGACACAGACTGGCGCGAGCGCTGCGTGGAGGAGAACCGGCGGGGGCGCGAGCTCCTCGTCGCGGAGCTCGCGCGCCTGGGCTTCGACCCTGTGCCCAGCCAGACCAACTTCGTCTTCGTCGACGTGAAGCAGAACGCGGATGCGCTCTTCGAGCGGCTCCTGCATCGCGGCGTCATCGTGCGGCCTGCGTCGGGCTGGGGGTTGCCGACCTGCATGCGGGTCACCGTCGGCACGCCCGAACAGAACCGGCGCTTTCTCGAGGCGCTTGCTGCGGAGACGGCATGAGTCGCGTTGCCGGGCGGGAGGCCGTATGACCGTCATCGAGCTCTGCGAGCCGCCGGACGGCTGGGAGGCGCTGCCGCTGCCGGCGATGCACCTCGTCGAGCAGCGCTTTGCGGCGCCACCGCCGGTCGACGCGGCGGCCGAGGTCGGGCGGCAGTGGAGCCCCGCCTGGGGCGGTGTGGCCCTGCCGCCCGGCGCCTCCGTCGCCATCGGGGTCGGCAGCCGCGGCATCGACGGCCTGCCCGAGGTCGTGCGGGCCGTCGTCGCGCGGCTGCGCGACGCGGGCTGCCGCCCGTACATCGTCTCGGCGATGGGCTCGCACGGCAACGCCACCGCCGCCGGGCAGGCGGCGGTGCTGGCCGAGCGCGGCATCACCGAGGAGTCCGTCGGCGCCCCCGTCCGCGCCTCGGTCGAGGTCGTCTCGCTCGGCGAGGCCGGGGGACTGCCGCTCTTCCTCGACAGGGAGGCTGCCGCGGCCGACGGCATCGTGCTCGTCAACCGCGTGAAGCCCCACACGGACTTCGTCGGCCGGGTCGAGAGCGGGCTCACCAAGATGCTCGTGATCGGCCTCGGCAACGAGCCCGGCGCCACGGCGTGCCACCGCCACGCCCTCGAGCGCGGGCTTGCCGACGTGGTCACGACCGCGGGGCGCGCGCTCCTCGAGCGCGTGCCCGTCATCCTCGGCATCGCCCTGGTCGAGAACCAGCGGCACCGTGCCTGCGCGGTCCGCGTTCTCCCGGCGCCGCACTGGGAGACTGAGGAGCCCGAGTTGCTCGAGTACGCGCGCACGCTCCTGCCGCGGCTGCCGCTCGACGACATCGACGTCCTGCTCGTCGACGAGATGGGCAAGGACGTGAGCGGAGCCGGCATGGACCCCAACGTGACCGGCCGCTCCACCGGCGTCTGGACCGAGCCGCGCGAGTCCCCGCGGGTCACGCGCATCGTGGTCCGGGCGCTGACCGAGGCCACGGAGGGCAACGCCTGCGGGCTGGGCTCCGTCGACATGGCGCCCCTGCGGCTCACTGAGGCGATCGACCTCGCCGCCTCGGCCACCAACGCGCTCGCCTCCTGCGCTCCCGAGGACGGCAAGCTCCCCCTCACCTTCGCGAGCGACCGTCAGGCGCTCGCCGCCGCGCTCGCGACCCTGCGTCCCTACACGCTCGACGACCTGCGCCTGGTGCACATCCGCAACACCCTGGCGATGGAGCGCCTCGAGGTGTCTACGGGGTGTCTCGCACGGCTGCACCCCGAGGCGGACCTGGTCGTCGCGCCCGAGCCGGAGCCGCTGGCGTTCGACGGCGAGGGCGTGCTGCTCTCGAGACTGACGTGATCGCCGCCGGCCGGAGATGACGGTCGAGCCTCCGGCATCACGACGATCGCTCCTGGGCTGTCGCGCGTGAAGGCGTCGCTCATGATCACCTGTCTGGGCGACGCCCTGTACCCCCAGGTCGGCGTCGCCGCCGTGAAGGTCATGGAGGCGCTCGGCGTTGAGGTCGACTTCCCGCCGAGCCAGGTCTGTTGCGGCCAGCCGGCCTTCAACAGCGGCTACCGTGAAGAGGCCCGCGCGGCGGCGCGTGCCTACCTGAAGGCGTTCGCCGTCAGCGAGCACGTGGTCTCGATCTCGGGCTCCTGCGCCGCCATGGTGCGCCGGCACTACCCGGTGCTCTTCGAGGGCCTCACGGAGGAGGCGGAGGCGCGGGCGCTCGCCGCGCGCACCTGGGAGTTCTCGCAGTTCCTCACCGACGTCATGGACGTCACCGAGCTGCCGGTGCGCCACAAGGCGCGCGTCACCTTCCACCACTCCTGCCACACGCGCCGTCTGCTCGGCGTCGTCGAGCAGCCCGAGCGCCTGCTGGGTATGGTCGAAGGGCTCGAGTACGTGCCGCTCCCGCGCGCCGAGGAGTGCTGCGGCTTCGGCGGCACGTTCGCCGTGAAGATGCCGGTCATCTCGTCGTCGCTCGTCGACGACAAGGTCGACCACGTCCTCGAGACCGGGGCCGACGAGCTGCTCGGTCTCGACATGAGCTGCCTCATGAACATCGGCGGGCGGTTGTCGCGCCGCGGCGCCGGTGTGCGCGTCAGACACCTCGCCGAAGTGCTCGCGGAGGGGTGGGGGAGATGAGGCGGCGGTCGCGCCCTCCCGCGGCCGACACGCCGCGCGCCCGCTTCGACGCCGTCGCCCGCGCCACCGTGGCCGACCGGCCGCTTCACGAATGGCTCGACAACTACCAGGCCGTGCAGCAGGGGTGGCACCGCTGGGCGCACGACGACCTCGGAGACGCCGAGGAGTGGCGTGACGCCGTCGCCGCCGTAAGACGCCACACCCTCGCCCACCTCGACCGCTACCTCGCCGAGTTCGCCGCCAATGTCGAGCGGGCCGGGGGGCACGTGTTCTTCGCCGCCGATGCCGAGGAGGCGCGCGAGTACGTCGCCGACGTCGCGCGCCGCAAGGGCGTCCGTCGTGTCGTCAAGGCCAAGTCGATGGTCAGCGAGGAGATCGGCCTCGACGCGGCGCTCGCGGCCACGGGCGCCGAGGTGACCGAGACCGACCTCGGCGCCTACATCGCGCAGCTCGCCGGCGAGCGGCCCTACCACATCACCGGGCCCGCCGTGCACATGCGCCTGCCGCGCATCAGGGAGATCCTCTCGCGCGCCGCGGGCGAGGACCTGCCCGAGGAGCCCGACGCGCTCGCCGCGTCGGCGCGCCGCACGCTGCGCGACCGGTTCCTCACGGCCGACCTCGGCGTCTCCGGGGCCAACTTCGGCGTCGCCTCCACCGGCACCGTGGTCCTCGTGACCAACGAGGGCAACGGGCGGATGACGACCACGTTGCCGCCGACCCACGTGGTCGTCATGGGCATGGAGCGGCTCGTGCCCGACTGGCGGAGCCTCGAGCCGCTGCTCGTGATGCTCCCCCGGGCCGGCACCGGCGAGCGCCTCACCACCTACGTCTCGGCGATCACCGGTCCCCGGCGGGAGGGAGACGCTGACGGCCCCGAAGAACTCCACGTGGTGATCGTGGACAACGGGCGCTCGCGCATCCTGGGCACCAAGTACCAGGCGGTGCTGCAGTGCATCCGCTGCGGGAGCTGCGCCGACTTCTGCCCGGTGTACCGCACGATGGGCGGTCACGCCTACGACTCCGTCTACACCGGGCCCATCGGAGCCGTGCTCGCGCCGCTGCTCGACGGGTCGGAGGGCCGCGAGCACCTGCCCTTCGCCTCGACCCTCTGCGGCGCGTGCGACGACGCCTGCCCGGCGCGGGTGCCGCTCAGCGATCTGTTGCTCGAACTGAGGGCGGACGTGGTAGCCGGGCCGAGCCCGGACGCAAACGCGGCCCCGAGCACCGTGCCGGCTTCGGGCTCGGGGTCGAGTTCGGCCGCCGAGCCGCGATGGTGGGCGCTCGGCTTCAAGGGCTTCGCCGCCGTGGCCACGCGGCGCCGCTTGTGGGACGCCGCGTTGTGCGTCGCGAGCGGGCTGCGACCGATCTTGCGGTCGGCGCGCGGGTGCGACCCCGGCCGCTGTGCCGCGAGCCGGCTCGAGCCGGGCGCCTCCGGCCGTAGCCGGCTGCTTCGCGCGCCCGGTGTCGTGCGTGCCTGGACGGACGCCCGCGACCTGCCGCTGCCGGCGCCGGCGAGCTTCGCTCGGCTGTGGCGCCGGCGCCCGCGCGCGGGCTCGCCCGCGAGCAGCAGCCCGGCGCGGAGGGGGCGCTGACCGTGGACCGGGACGTCTTCATCGCCCGTGTCGCCGCCCGGCTGCGTCTCTCGGCCGCAGACGGCGACGTCCCTCTGCCATCTCCGGTCGTGCCGCCCGGCGTCGCTGCGAGCCGGGCGCAGCCGGGCGTGAACCGACCGGCGGTCGCCCAGCCGGGCGCGGCCCGGCCGCCGGCAGGTCTCGCAGGTGAACCGTCGGCAAGTCCCGCAGGTGGGCCGCCGGAGGATCGCCACCGACTCATCGAGCTCTTCGCGGCGCGCCTGGGCGAGGCCGGCGGCGTGGCCGTGCGGGTGTCCGACCGCGGCCAAGCCCAGGCGGCGGTCGTGGCGTTGGCGCGCGAGCGAGGGTGGACCGGCGTCGCCTGCGCACCCTCGTTGCGTTGGCCCGCGCTGGACGACCTCTGGACCGAAGATCCGCGCTGCGTCGACTTCGGGCTCAGCGAGGCCGAGTGGGGCATCGCGGAGACGGGGAGCGTCGCCCTCCGACATCACGGAGACCGCGGTCGGGGCCACTCGTTGCTGCCGCCCGTCGTCGGCTTCGTTCTTCCCGCGTCGCGGCTCGTGCCGCGCCCCGGCGACGTGCTCGGCCGCCTGCACGACGCCGCCGCGTCGCTGCCGGCGTGCGTCACCTTCGTCACCGGCCCGAGTCACAGCGGCGACATCGCCGGGGTGATGTGCTATGGCGTCCACGGGCCGGCCGAGGTCCGCGTCTGGCTCATCGACGACGAGTAGACGACTCAATCGACTCGCAGCGCTCGTCGGTCACCACGGCGAACGGCTGGCCCAAGGCCGCCTTCCGTTCCGCCTCAGGCCGCCTTCCGCTCCGCCTCAGGCCGCCTTCCGCTCCGCCTCGCGGCCGATCGTCTTCTCCTCGATGACCTCGCTGATGCGCAGGCCCGCGTCGGCCACCAGCGCGCTGCCGGGGCCCTCCCACATCTCGCGCAGGCGCGCGGCGAAGGCCTCGGCCTCCTCGAGGCTGTCGAACGCGAGCGCGCCGATCACCGTGTGCTCGTCGTCGACGGGCCGCGTGATGGTGTAGCGGCGTACGCCGGACCTCTCCCGCCCGAGCGGGTCGCTGTCGAAGAGCTTCTTCCACTCGGCGTAGTCCGGGACGGTCTGCCATAGGCTCAGGACGTACATGGGGGTACCTCTCTTCTTGATCGTCAGGATGAGTGCCTATACCCCTATGGGTATGGGCGGGACCGTTGGCCGGACCGGAACGCGGCCAGTTCTGGGCAGCGGGAGCGCCCCCTTCGTCCGAGAGCCCAGCCGGCCGGGCGAAGCCGGCCGGCGCCGCCAGGCGTGCGTTGCGGTCGCGAACTGCGGAGATGGGAGGGACCAGCGCTGCGATCGCCCGCAGCCCGCACGCCCGGATCCCCTGAACGGCGATCGCCGTCCTCACGGGCGCGCGCCGTGGGCGTGGCGACCCACCGACCATTGTCATCTTGACCACTTCTGGTCATACTGTGACCATGGAACGCGTGACCGTCGCCGAGCTCAAATCCAAGCTGAGCCACTACCTTCGCGAGGTGCGCGAGGGCAAGTCGTTCACCGTGGTCAGCCGCGACATCCCGGTGGCCACGCTCGGCCCTGTTGAGGTGGCCGATTGGGACGACCTCGACGTCATCCCGCCAGACCTTCGCGCGCCCGGGCTGTTCGAGCCGGTGCTCGGGCATCCGCCGGCTGGGCTGCCCGACGCCGCCGAGCTGATCCGTGCCGACCGCGACGCCCGCGACGAGCGCCTCTCCGAGATCGTCCGCGAGGCGCTCGGGCCCCGCCGTGACAAAGGCGGGGGCGAGGCCGAGTGATCGCCTACGTCGACTCCTCGGTCGTACTTCGCATCGTCCTCGAGCAGCCGCAGCCGCTTCGTGAGCTCGAGCGGTTCGACCTGGTCACCTCCGACCTGACTCGCATCGAGTGTCTCCGGGCGGTCGACAACGCCCTGGCCCGGCGCGAGATCGACGAAGACGAGGCCTTGGCGCGCCGCGGCGCCGTCTTCCAGAAGGTCAAAAACGCGCACCGCGTCGCGCTGTCACGCCGCATCATGGAGCGTGCCGCGGGTGGCTTCGCGACCCAGCTCGGCACCCTCGACGCGCTCCAGGTCGCCACGGCCCTGCTGTGGCGCGACGGGCGCACGTCAGACCTGGCCTTCGCGACGCACGACCGACAGCAGGCGCGCGCCGCCCGGGCGCTGGGCTTCGAGGTTCTCGGGGCCTAGCGAGTCGGCGGCCGAGCGACCGCAGGGCGTCGACGAGTGGCTGCAGGCCTCGCAAACGCGCCGGCGTCAACTGATGGGACGGGCAGAAGGCGAGTCAGTGCCAGCCTTCGATCGACTCACGGATACGCGTCGAACCGAGGCAGGTCGTCGGCGATCTCGTACCACGGCACCTTGCTGCGCACGAAGATGTGCGCCCGGGGCTGCAGCGGGAAGCCGGGGACGGTGCCGAGCGCGAAGTACAGCTGCCCCGGCTCGTCGTGGTTCTCGTAGAACAGGGACGACCCGCAGCGGCTGCAGAAGGATCTGTAGACCCCGGGCCTGGTCTCATAGCGTGTGAGAAGCTCACGTCCCTGCGTGAGAGCGAACTGGGCGAGCGGCGCCATGCACGAGGCGAAGAACGCCCCACCGGTGTGGAGTTGACAATCAGTGCAGTGGCAGTACACGGGTAAGGGGAGGTCGCCGTCGTGCGTCGGCAGCTCGCCCACGACCTCGTAGGTCACGCCGCCGCACAGACACCTGCCGTTTAACGCCATAGTGACTCCTCACGCGATCTCACGGACTCGCTGCCGCCCGGGCGCTGGGCTTTGAGGTGCTCGGGGCCTAGTCAGTCGGCCGGCGGGCATGCGCCCTCGACCGAGCCGCCGCGGCCGTCGCGGCCCTGCCGCAGGACCATGTCGATGTAGTGGTCGCACAGCGCATACGCGTTGTCGAGCCCGAACCGGGCGCCCTCCATGAGCAGTTCGTTCCAGGCGCCGTCGACCAGGGCGACCAGCCCGATCCCGGCCTCTGTGTGGTCGATCTCCAGCCCCTGCTGCTGCGCCGCGACGCGGAACAGCTCGCTGAAGCGCTCGCGTTCCTCGGTGTAAAGCCGCTCGTTGGCCTCGCGGAGGTCGGCGTCGCTCATCGCCGCGAGCCAGAACCCGAACCAGGCGCGAGCTCTCTGGGGAGAAGCGACGGTCTGCTCGAGTTCGTTGGCGATGGCGGTGCGCAACGCCCCGACCGGGTCCGGCTCCTCCGCCGGGTCCGCACTGGCGAAGGCCGCCCGCATCTCATCCGCGAGTCGTGCGAAGGCCTCGAAGAGCAGCCTCTGTTTGCTGCCGAAGTGGTGACGTACGAGGCCGCGAGACAGCCCGGCCAGGTCGGTGATCCTCTCTACGGTGGCCCCCGCCGGGCCGTAGGTCGCGATGCACCGGATCGTCGCCTCGATGAGCTTGTCTCTGTTGGCGACGGGATTGGGGGAGCGCCGTGGGCGCGTCGCGAGACCTGCGGCGGCATCCATCTCGGGTCGGGGATCAACCATGCCCCGAACCCTACCACCAGACGTTGACCTCGGCTCAAGCGTTGATATATACGTACAGCCAATCGTGTCGGCCGGCTTCGCCTCTACGTCCAGCGAAGCGGCACAAGTGTCTCTGGGGGGAGGCGGGACGATGAAGCGACGTGACCATGCCGGCCGCGTGCGCAGCGGCGGCTTCAGCCTCAACGTCTTCGGCGAGGACGAGTTCAGGGACATCCACCTCGCCACGCTCGAGGTCCTGGAGTACACGGGGGTCTTCACCGACGACCCGGAGGCGATGGACATCTTCGACGGCGGGGGCGCCACGGTCGACCGCAAGACCGGCGTCGTCAGGATCCCGCCGCACCTGGTCGAGGCCGCGATCGCCTCGGCGCCCGAGCGGGTCTTCGCCGCCGGCCGCCACCCCAAGGACGACATCATGCTCGATCCCGGGCGCGTGGGGTTCACGACGTTCGGCGAGGGCATCGTCATCGCCGATCGCGAGACGGGGGAGTGGCGGGCGCCGACCAAGCAGGATGTCGGCGACACGGCGCGCCTCGCCGACGCGCTCGGCGAGCTCGACGCGTACGAGATCGCCGTCGGCGCCAAGGACGTGCCCCCTGAGACGGCGACGATCCACAGCTACGAAGCGGCGCTCTGCAACACCTCGAAGAACATCTGCGCCGGCCCCCTCTCCAAGTGGGAGACCGAGGTCATGCTGGACATGGCGGCGGCCGTGGTCGGGGGGCGGGACGAGCTCCGCCGGCGGCCGATCATCATGCCCGGCGTCTGCCCGGTGAGCCCCCTGAAGCTCCCCCGGGACTGCTCCGAGGTGATCGTCGCCTCGGCCCGCGCCGGCATGCCCTGCAACATCCTCTCGATGGCGATGGCCGGGGGCTCCGCCCCGGTCGGCCTGGCCGGCACGCTCGTGGTCCACAACGCCGAGGTGCTCGCCGGCATCACCCTCTCGCAGCTCACCCAGGTCGGGGCGCCGGTGCTCTACGGGAGCTCGACGACCGCCATGGACCTGCGCCTCGCGGCGGCCTCGGTGGGCTCCCCCGAGTGCGGCGTCATCAGCGCCGCCGCCGCCTACCTGGCGCGCCGCTACTCTCTGCCCAGCTACGTGGCCGGCTTGTAGGGCGACTCCAAGGTCTTCGACGCCCAGACCGGCCACGAGAAGACCCTCACCGCGCTGCTGCCGGCGTTGGCAGGAGCCAACCTCATCTACGGCGCGGGGATGATCGAGTCGGGTGTGGCGTTGGACTTCGGACAGATGGTCATGGACAACGAGTTCGCCCGTATGGTGCGGCACGCCGTGGGCGGCGTGCCGGTCACCGACGAGCTCCTCGGTGTGGACGACATCAGGGAGGTCGGGCCCTTCGGCGACTTCCTCAGCCTTGACTCGACGCTCAAGTTCATGCGCTCGCAGTCGCAGCCCAAGCTCATCGACCGCCGTGTCCGGGAGGACTGGACGGCTGCCGGGGGCTCGGACCTCCACGCACGCTCGACGGCGGAGGCGCGGCGCCTGCTCGACGAGCACGTGCCGGAGCCGATCCCCGACGACGTGCTCGCCGAGATCCGCGCGATCGTCGACGGGGCCGACCGCGACGCCGCCGCCCGGGGTCGCTGAAGCACGTCGTCGTCGCACGGTCCTGCGGTCTGCAAGGACGCTACTGAGAGGCCGCGCCCAAGCCGCGGCGGGAGGTGGTCGGTTTGCCCTACAGAGTGCCCACACGCATGGGGGACGGCTCACTCGTCCATCTGACGCCCGGCGAGATCGAGGCCGACGTTCGCGCCGGGGTCGAGGCGGCGGTCAAGCGGGCCAAGGTGCCGCCGTTGGCCGAGGACGAGATCGAGCACCTGGTCGACATCTACGCGTCGCCGGCGCGTTTCACCGGCGTCGACATCGGCGCCGAGGTCGTGCTGAGCTACGACGGCTCGGGCGCCAAGACCTTCGCCTCGCGCCTCCAGGACCTGCAGATGTACGAGCAGTGCTTCGCCGCCGACCTCGTCGAGTTGTGCCACAACGACTACTCCTTCAAGGCCGTGAAGACGATCACCGCCTACGAGGCGCAGTCGATGCGCGACGCCCAGCTCGCCCTGACCGTGCCGGTGCAGTACGGGGCGATGCCTAACCTCGGGCTCTACTGCCGGCCGGACGGGCCGGCGCCGAACTGGGCCGAGCTGCTGCCCCTGGGCAGGTTCGACGAGGCCCGCGCCGGCCAGGAGGAGGCGATCGAGTTCGCCGTCACCGACATGGTCAACGTCGGCGTCGAGCTCGCTGAGTCCGGCGCCGACGGCATCGACTTCGACACCGCCGGCGCCGCCGGCGACGGCGACTTCCTCGCCACGCTGCGGGCGGCCGAGGCGTTGCGCGCCCGCTACCCCGGGTTCGGGATCGAGATCGGCATGGCCGGCGAGTTCGTGCTCGGCATGCACGGCGAGCTCGAGTACGACGGCGTGCGTCTCGCCGGCCTCTGGCCGCGCGAGCAGCTTCGCCTGGCGACCAAGGCCGGCGCCCACATGTTCGGGCCGGCCGTCAACGTGAACACCGGCAAGACCGCGGCCTGGAACGTCGCCCGGGCCTGCACCGTCGTGAAGCCCTGCGTCGACGAGGCGACGATCCCGATCCACATGAACGTCGGGATGGGCGTGGGCGGCGTGCCGATGACCACCTACAACCCGGTCGACGCCGTCTCGCGCGCCTCGCGCGCCTGCGTCGACATCCTGCGCCTCGACGGCTTGTAGGTCGGCTCCGGCGACATGTTCGCCATGCCGATCGCGCACGCCTGCGCCTCGGGCCTCGGCGGGATGAGGGCGGCCGGAGATCTGGTCGCCCGCATGCAGATGGCTCGCGGGATGCGGTTGGTGGAGGCGAAGGCCTACGTGGCCGAGCGGCTCGGGGTGGACCCCTCCGAGCTCTCCGACCCGGTGCTCATGAACGAGCGTCGCGGCGAGCTCGGGCTGGGGCGGCTGACCACCTTCGAGATCAGCCACCCCGACGAACCGACGGCGATCGAGGCCAAGGCCAACATCGCGGAGGTGCTCGGCCTTGAGATCCCCGCGGTGCGCCTGCTCGACGAGCGACGGCACCACGGCGCGAGTCTCGGGTGAAGGTGGCGCGCTCCATACGCTCCAGGGGACGACCGGCGGGGAACGTGGAAAGGGGAAGGTGTGAACGACAGGGATAGTCTCAGGCAGCATGAGAAGGAGCTCGTCGGTCTCTGCAGGGAGGCCAGGCGGGGAGGCATCACGCGCCGCCAGTTCGTCGAGCGGGCGCTGATCCTCGGTCTCTCGGCCGGCGCCGTCGGGGCCCTGGCGGGGGCCTGCGGCGAGAGCGAGGAAGAGGGCGGCGGTGCGCAGGCGGTCGAGATGCCGCCGATGGACGAGACCAAACCGGACGAGATCACGGTCTACAACTGGACCGACTACATGGATCCGGACGTGCGCAAGGACTTCCGCAAGGAGACCGGGATCAAGGCCAACGAGACCTACTTCGCGAACAACGAGGAGTTGCTCGCGAAGCTCCGGGCCGGGGCGTCGGGGTGGGACGTCATCATCCCGTCCGATTACATGGTCTCGATCCTGATCAAGAGCGAGCTGCTGCAGCCGCTCGACCTCTCTTACATCCCGAGCTTCGAGTTCATCAATGCGGAGTTCCGGGCGCCCGCGTACGACGATCCGGCCGACAACGATGGCATGAAGTACAGCGTGCCGTACTTCTACGGCACGACGGGCTACGCGGTGCGTATCGACAAGGCGCCCGGCACGTACACGCGGTGGGACACGCTCTTCGACCCGGCCAACAACGGCAAGATCATCATGCTCGACGACGAGCGCGAGTGCCTGGGCGCGTCGCTCAAGTCCCTGGGCTTCTCGGGCAACACGACCGACCAGGCCGAGCTGGACCAGGCGACCGACAAGCTGATCCAGCAGAAGCCGATCGTCGCCGCCTACGACTCGCTCAACAGGAAGCGTTCGATCGTCCAGGGCATCCCGTTCGTGATGTGCTGGGACTTCGACGCCCTCCTGGCGATCGACACGATGGGCGGCGACGACGAGGCGTGGGAGACGGTCGACTACGTGCTGCCCGAAGAGGGCTTCATGCGCTGGACGGACAACATGTGTGTCCCGACCAGCGCCGAGAAGCGGTACGGCGCCCACCTCTTCATCGACTACGTGACGCGCCCCGAGGTCTCGGGCAAGAACGCGAGCTGGATCTGGTGCGCCTCGCCGGTCGACGGGTCGGAGGAGTACACCGACGAGTTCGCGCTCGCCGTGCGGTCGACCGACGAGGAGCTGGCGCGCTCGGAGCCCTTCCTCGACCTGGGCGAGTTCGCGCCGATGTACCAGGAGGCCTGGACCCAGATCAGGACGGCCTGACGGCAGTCGTCTGAGCGGGAGCGGCGGGCGCGGGCGCCACGGCGCCCGCGCCCCGCCGCGCGCAGCACCTGTAGCGTCCTGAGCGTCACCCAGCGGCTGAGCTGACCCGTGGCCTCGATGTCGACGACGAGCTTGCCGTTCTGCGTGGTCTCGAGCTTCCAGCAGCCGTGGGCGTCCTGCCTCGAGCGGACGAGGTCGAGGGCCTCGTACGTCCGCTCGTCGCGGACGCCCGCCGCCGGCAGCCCAAGCTCCCGCAGCATCGCGAGGATCCACGGCACGACGCCCTCAGCCATGATCGCGCGCCGTGCCGCCTCGACTTTCCGGGCTCCCGGCGGCTCGCCGAGGAGCCCCGTCAGGGTGGCGAGGCGTACCGCGGGGTCTCGGGCGGCGAGCAGCCAGGCGACGACGCCCGCGCCGGGCGGCGACGGGGCATCTGCGGCGGGCTGGTCGGCGTGGGGGGTCATGGCGGTCTTCGAGAGCGTCGCGCGGAATCGTGCACCGTGCATCGTACGACTCGCGCACGAGGGCGGGGCCGCC
Source organism: Thermoleophilia bacterium (assembly GCA_016933475.1). Taxonomy (GTDB): domain Bacteria; phylum Actinomycetota; class Thermoleophilia; order UBA2241; family UBA2241; genus UBA2241. The sequence goes on along the minus strand of JAFGAW010000261.1, from coordinate 8,029 downwards.
CCACGGTCGTCATCGATGCCGGTTCTGGGCAGGTGTTCCATGCAGCCGCCGGGCGCCGGGGTCGATGCAGACCATGGATGTCCCGCGCCCAAGGGGGGCGTGGGCATCCACCGGGAGGAGCCATGCAGGTGCTCATCGCACACGGGGATGCGTCCGCCCGCGCCGCGTTCGCGCGGGTCGCGGCGCGCGTGGCGGCGCACGGCCTCGAGGTGGTGGAGTCCGACGACGGGCAGGAGACCCTGCAGTTGCTGCTCGCTGCCGACGGTCCCCGGCTTGCCGTCGTCGACTGGGACCTCCCGGGCCTCGACGGTCTCGAGGTCTGCCGGCTCGTGAGTCAGTTCGACGACCCCGCTTCGCCCTACGTCATCCTCCTTGCCCGGGGATCCCAGAGCCTCGTCGAGGGTCTCGACGCGGGGGCCGGAGACTGCGTCCGCACCCCCGTCGACGCCGAGGAGCTGCGAGCCCGTATCGACGCCGGGCGGCGCCTCGTTGAGCGCTTCGCCCCGTGCGACGTTTGCACGGCGTCGCTCGAGGCCGAGCTCAAGGCGTTCGGCGAAGACGACGAGGACGACGACGGCTTCACCGGCGGCGCCACGCTCGACTCCGTCCTGATCGCCGAGTAGCGCTGCGCTCGGCGACGGCGCCGGCGACCCCGCGCCCGTCGGCTATGCTTCGGTGCGTCGCACGCGCACCCTGAACGAGCGCATGGCAGCCTCGAACAGAGGCCTGACGGTCGCCCACGTCGACCGTTGAGCGCAGCCTTCGATGAAGTAGCAGGAGCCGCTCGCGAACACCACGCAGAGCAGGTCGCGCGATCCGTCGGGACAGCGCGATTCCAGCAGACAGGCCGGCAGGCCGCCGATCCGGGTGTGTCGGTCCGGACAGACGGACTTCATGCCGCACCGGTCGAGCCCCGCACGGACCCGGGCCACCATGAGGCGACCGTGCTCGGCGGTCGCGCCGTCCCGCAGTGCCGCGGCGTACACGATGAGGCCATCGTGGAACCGCCCGTTGGCGGCGACGCCCGAAAGAGGGTCGGCGAGCAGGAGCAGGGCGTCGGCGGCCCAGCACCCCCGCGCGATGGTCAGACGCATGAAACGACGGTCGCACGAGATGCTGAACTGGCGCCCGCTGTCGACGTACGTGCGGGGGCCCGAAGGCCTCACGGGGCCGGGCCGTACCCGAAACGAGGCCGCCGCATCGGTGAGCAGCGGCCAGACCTCAGGGCGGGTCTCGTGCGTCACTTTGGCGTCCAGGGCGTACAGGTAGCGGCCGGCGACGGCGATGCACGTGAGTCCGTGGCGTCCGCGCGGGTCGGTGTACTCCGCGGCGCAGCTGACGGCGCCTTCGACGCGGACCGCCGGCGCACGCCGCACGCCGCTGTCCCCTCGCGAGGCGAGTGTCGCGGCCAGCAACTGCGGGAGATTGCCCAAGCGGGGGTCGCCGGCGGGCACAGGCACGCCGAGATCGATCACCCTGACGACGACGACGTCGGCCGCTACGCCGTGGATGCGGGGACCCGCCGGGTCGGCGAAGGCGACCACGAAGTCAGGTCGCTCGAGCGCACCCGGGCCGGCGCCCGGTGCGGCTCGACTGCCGTCGACCTCGTGGAAGCGCGAATCGAGGTCGATTGCAAACCCGTAGTCCCGGTTCACGTGGGTTGTGGGGCCCGACCCGCTGCACGCGGGGACGGCGAGCGCGAGCAGGAGAAGCGCGGAGCTGACCGTGCCCCAGATTCGGACCCTCGACATGAGTCTGGTCCATCGCATGAGGGGATCTCGCTCCCCTCGGCCGAGAAGTCGCGTTGGGCGGCGACCGGTGGGCCGTTGCTCTTTGACTCGTCAGATACCCCGCGGCGTCGTTTTCATCGCGGCGTCGGCGTTGAAGTCGGTCGCCCCGCGGCCCGCAGAGGGGGCCGCGGGGGCCGCCTCTGCTACACTGGCCGCGTCAACAGCCCCCGCACGGTACGTGGGCGCGCATCACGAAAGGACCCGCCAGATGACCTTGCACGTCACCCTCCCCGACGGCTCCCCGCTCGAGCTCGACAACGGCGCGACCGTGGCCGACGCCGCAGCGGCGATCGGCCCGCGACTGGCGAAGGCGGCCATCGCGGGTCGCGTGACCGCGGCCGACGACGGCGAGCCGCGCCTCGTCGACCTCACCGCGCCCCTGCACGAGGGCGACACGCTCGCTATCGTCACGCTCAAGGCGGACGACCCCGAGTCGCTCGAGGTCCTGCGCCACACCGCCTCGCACGTCATGGCTCAGGCGGTGCTGCGGCTGTGGCCGGGCGCCAAGTACGCCATCGGCCCGGCCATCGAGAACGGCTTCTACTACGACTTCCAGCTCCCCGACCCCATCACCGAGGACGACCTCGCGCGCATCGAGGCCGAGATGGCGAAGATCGTCGCCGAGGACCACCCGACGGTGCGCGCCGAGTTGCCTGTCGACGAGGCGCTCGCGCTCTTCGGCAAGAACGGCGGGGCGGTCGTCCTCGACCAGCCCTTCAAGGTCGAGCTCATCGAAGACCTCGTCGCAGCCGCGGCGGCCGAGGGCGCCCCCGTCCCCACGATCAGCGTCTACACCCAGGGCGAGTTCGTCGACCTGTGCCGCGGGCCGCACCTGCCCAGCACCGGCCGGCTCGGCAAGGAGACGTTCAAGCTCACCAGCATCGCCGGTGCGTACTGGCGCGGCGACGAGCGCAACGTGATGCTCACCCGCATCTACGGCGTCGCCTTCCCCTCGAAGAAGGAGCTCGAGCAGCACCTGCACCAGCTCGAGCTCGCCCGCCAGCGCGACCACCGCCGCCTCGGCCGCGACCTCGACCTCTTCAGCTTCCACGAGGAGGGCCCCGGCTTCCCCTTCTTCCACGCCAAGGGCATGCGCCTCTGGAACGCGATGATCGACTACTGGCGTGCCGAGCACGTGCACGCCGGCTACGAGGAGCTGCGCACCCCGCAGATCCTGCGCCGCGAGCTCTGGGAGCGCTCCGGCCACTGGGACAACTACAAGGACAACATGTACTTCACCGAGATCGACGGCAACCCGTACGCGGTGAAGCCCATGAACTGCCCCGGCGGCCTGCTCGTCTACAAGAGCCGCCGGCGCTCCTACCGCGAGTTGCCGCTGCGGTACGCCGAGCTCGGCCAGGTGCACCGCCACGAGCTCTCCGGCGTCCTCCACGGGCTCTTCCGGGTGCGCTACTTCACCCAGGACGACGCCCACATCTACTGCACCCCCGAGCAGCTCGAGGACGAGGTCCGCGGCGTCCTTCACTTCATGCTCCACATCTACGCCGCCTTCGGCTTCACCGACGTGAAGATCGAGCTCAGCACGCGCCCCGAGAAGAGCATCGGCTCCGACGAGATGTGGGCCGCCGCCGAGGGCGTGCTCACGCGCGTGCTCGAGAGCGAGAAGACCGAGTACCAGCTGAACCCCGGCGACGGCGCCTTCTACGGGCCCAAGATCGACTTCCACATCAGGGACGTCATGGGGAGGACCTGGCAGTGCGGCACGATCCAGGTCGACTTCGCCATGCCGGAGCGCCTCGACATCAGCTACACGGGGGCCGACAACGAAGAGCATCGGCCGGTCATGATCCACCGCGCCCTGCTGGGCAGCATCGAGCGCTTCATGGGCATCCTGCTCGAGCACTACGGCGGTAACCTGCCGACCTGGCTCGCTCCGACCCAGGTCGTGGTCGTGCCGATCTCGGACCGGCACGCGACCTACGCGCACGCCGTGCGTGCAGCCACGGTCGCGGCGGCCCGCCAGGTCGGCGTCGACCTCTGGGTCGAGGTCGACGATCGCCCCGAGTCGCTCGGCAAACGCATCCGTGAGACGCAGCTGCAGAAGGTGCCCTACGTGCTCGTGGTCGGCGACCGCGAGCAGGAGGAGCACACCGTGAGTGTGCGCCAGCGCGGCAAGGATCGCGGCGACGCGGCGCTCGACTGCATCGTCGGCGCCATCGCCGACGAGGTACGGGCGCGCATCCTGCCCGAGCAGGCCAGCCCGATACGACGGTGCGTCGCCGAGATGAGCGGCGAGGAGGCAACGGAGTGATGCGCGCCTTGCCCGCATCCCGGAGGCCGGCCACGTGATCCGTGCCCTGCCCGAGGTCTTCCGCACCGCGCGTCTCCTGGCGCAGCGCGTCGAGGAGCGGCACCTCGCCGACCTCGAGCGCCTGCACGCGGACCCGGCCGTCGCGGAGTGGATCGGCGATCCCGCGACGAGCGACGGCGTGAGCGAGTGGGTGACGGCGATCGTTGCCCCGCATTGGCACATGTACGGGTACGGGCTCTTCGCGCTGTACGAGAAGCACGTGCGGTCGAGTGACGACGTCGAGGCCGAAGGCGCGGCGGCCGCGGATGCCGCCGGCGTCGGAGGCAGGGCGCGGGAGGCCGGCGCGACCCGGCTCTTCGTCGGCCGCGCCGGCCTCGTCGACGCCGGCGACGACGTCACCGCGGCGTTCGCCGAGAAGCGCGTCGTCGAGCTCGAGTTCGCCCTCGCCCCCGAGGCCCGCCGGTGTGGCTACGCGACCGAGATCGCCAGGGCGCTGACGGGCCTGGCGCTCACCTCGCTCGACCGCGAGAGCGTCGCCGCCCTCGTGAGGCCCGGCAACGCCGGCGCCCTGCGGGTGCTCGAGAAGCTCGACTTCGCCGCCGCCGGCGAGCTCGACCGCGACGGTGTGCCGCTCCTGCTCCTGCGCCGACGGCGCTGAGCCGCGAATCCGCCCGGAGCCCGACCGCACTATGCCCGACCAGCCGCGCGACGCAGCCGAGCAGGGCGGCGCGACGGAGCACGGCGGCGCGACGGAGCGGGGCGGCGCAGCCGAAGCGGGCGGCGCGGCGCAGCCGGCCGCCGCCCTGACCGACTTCCTGCGGCGCTTCCCCGCCTACGACGCGTCGGCGATCGACGCGCTCCGCGCGACCGAGTACGAGCGTCTGGACCGTCTGGGGCACACCTATCTCGATTGCACCGGCGCCGGCCTCTATGCGGAGTCTCAGCTCCGGCGCCACCTCGAGTTGCTGCGCGACGGCGTGTACGGCAACCCGCATTCGCAGAGCCCCACGGCGCTCGCGGCCACCGAGCTCGCCGCCGGAGCTCGCAGCGCCGTCCGGCGTTTCTTCAACGCCCCCGACAACGAGTTCGAGATCGTCTTCACCGCCAATGCCAGCGGCGCCCTGAAGCTGGTCGGCGAGTCGTACCCGTTCGCGCCCGGCGGCGTCTACCTCCTCAGCTACGACAACCACAACTCGGTCAACGGCATCCGCGAGTTCGCGACGCGCAAGGGGGCCGCGGTCTCCTACATCCCGGTGCGCGAGGAGGACCTGCGCCTCGACGAGACGCAGGTCCTCCTTGCCCTCCGCGGCGCCGGGCGCGACGGTCCCAAGCTCTTCGCCTATCCGGCGCAGTCCAATTTCAGCGGCGCCCAGCACCCCCTCGAGTGGGTCGCGCAAGCCCGCGCCCTGGGCTGGGACGTGATCGTCGACTGCGCCGCCTTCGCCCCGACGAACCGCATCGACGCGCACGCGATCGGCGCCGACTTCATCCCGATCTCGTTCTACAAGGTCTTCGGCTACCCGACCGGCGCCGGCTGCCTCATCGCCCGCCGGGAGACGCTCGCGAAGCTGCGGCGGCCCTGGTTCGCAGGCGGCACGATCACATTGGCGTCGGTCCAGGAGGAGGAGTGGTACCACCTCGCGCCCGGCGCCACCGGCTTCGAGGACGGCACCATCGACTTCCTCGGACTGCCGGCGGTCACCTTCGGCATCGAGCACGTCGAGGCGGTCGGCATCGACAAGATCCACGACCGCGTCTGCGCCCTCGGCTGCTGGCTCCTCGAGGAGCTCCAGGCGCTGACGCACAGCGACGGCTCGCCGCTCGTCAAGGTCTTCGGCCCGAAGGACGGGGAGTGTCGCGGCGCCACGATCGCGCTGCACTTGCTCGACCCGGACGGGCGGCCGTACGACGTCTACGACGTCGAGGCCGCGGCCGCCCGCGAACGCATCTCGATCCGCAGCGGCTGCTTCTGCAACCCGGGTGACGGCGAGGTCGCGCACCGCATCACGCACGACGATATGGAGCGCTGCTTCAGCGACCCGGCCGCGGCCATGACGCTGCTGCAGTGCCAGCGTACGATCGAGGACGCGACCGGCACCGTGCCTAACACGATCCGCGTCTCTCTCGGCATCGCCTCCGACTTCGCCGACGTCCATCGCTTCGTCCGCTTCGCGGGGAGCTACCGGGATCGAAGACAGGGATGAGAGGTGCGGGATGACAGACGACGTGCACGTACCGCCGGTCGGGGAGCGCAGCTGGTGGCTTAGCAAGGCGCTCACCGCCGACCCGGGCGCGCCGTGCCCGGAACTGGCCGGCGACACGACGGCCGACGTCTGCATCGTCGGCGGCGGCTTCGCCGGCCTCTGGACGGCGTACGAACTCACCGAGCGCGCGCCGGACCTCGGCCTCGTCCTTCTCGAGGCCGACGTCTGCGGCGCCGGCGGCAGCGGTGCCAACGGCGGTTTCTTCTCGTGCTCGTGGCACATGCTCGCCTCTCTGTGCCACTACTTCGGCGAGGACGAGGGCGTGCGCTACGCCGAGCTTCTCGCCGACCAGGTCGGCGAGCTCGGCGACTGGGTCGCACGCCACGACGCCGCGATTGACTTCCACCACGAGGGCATCCTCTACGCGCGCGCCGGCGACTGGCAGCCGGGGCCCGACACCGAGGGCCAGGAGATCTTGGCGAGGCACGGGCTCTCCGACCGACTCCGGCCCGTCGATGCCGCCGGCGCGCGGCGCGTCGCGGACTCGCCGCAGTTCCGCGGCGGCGTCTTCACGCCCGACCTCGCGACGATCCAGCCGGCGAAGCTCGCGCGCGAGCTCAGGCGCGTCCTGCTCGAGAGGGGCGTGCGCATCTACGAGGGCACGCCCATGCGAGAGCTGCACGCCGGCCACCCGGCCGAGGTCGTCACGCCGGGCGCTCGTGCGCGCGCCGGTCATGTCGTCGTGACGACCGGCGCCTGGGCCGCGGCCGATCCACACTGGAGTCGTGCCTTCGCCGTTGCCGTCGACTATATGGTCGTGACGGAGCCGATCCCCGAGCGCCTCGGCGAGATCGGCTGGGCGACGCACACCGGCATCGCCGACTCGCGCGAGATGGTCCTCTACCTGCGGCGTACCGAAGACGACCGCATCGCCATCGGCGGCGGCGGGCTGGGCCTGGTCTACGGCGGGCGCATCGGAGGCCGCTCGCTCAAGTCGCAACGCCTTGCCGAGCTGGCCGCGAGCGAGCTCCTCCGGCTGTTCCCCCAGCTCGAGGGCGTGCGCTTCGACGCCGCCTGGAGCGGGCCGATGGACGTCGCCCGCGCCGGTGTGCCGTTCTTCTACACGGCGCCCTCAGGCAACCTGCACGCCGGACTCGGCTTCTCCGGGCACGGCCTCACGCCGACCAAGGTGGGCGGGAAGACACTCGCGTCGCTCGTGCTCGGGGCCGACGACGAGTGGGCCAGGCTGCCGGTCGTCGGCCCGCCGCTGACGTTGGTGCCTCCGGAGCCGCTGCGCTGGCCGATGGTGCAGAGCATGTCGTGGCTCATGGAGACCGGGGACCGCCGCCAGGAGCAGGGCCGGCCGCGGGGCTTCGCGCGCTGCGCCGCGGGTCGCGTGTTCGACGCGTACTGCGCGGCCCTCCCGCGCGACCGTCGCCGTCGCTGAGCCGCGCCGCGGGTCGCGTGTTCGACGCGTACTGCGCGGCCCTCCCGCGCGACCGTCGCCGTCGCTGAGCCGCGCCGCGGGCGCTGAGGGCGCCGTCGTCTAACGGCGCGTACTCCGATCGATGGGCAGCGACACGGGCGGGGCAGTGGTGCCCTCCCGGGCAGTCAGCGAAAGCGCGAATGTCAACCGCTCAAACGACGGAAGTCGTCGTCGCACCGTCGGGCCAGCCACCGAAACCGTCGCATCTGCGGGCCGATGTGGCGAGCGAACTCACACCGTGGGGCATGGCAGGGTCAAGTCCTGAGTAGTGCTGTAG
>JAFGAW010000260.1 GCA_016933475.1 Thermoleophilia bacterium | reverse complement strand
AGTGGATCATCGCCACGACCTGCCCGCGGTGGACACCCCACGCGGCCGCGATGGCGGCGTCGACGACCTCGGCCACGACCTGTACCTCGATGAAGTGGTTGCCGGCGCCGAGGCTGCCGATCTGCGTGCGCCCGCGCTCGATCGCCTTGCGTGAGACCGCGTCGGCGCTCGCGCCCGGCACGGCTCCGGACTCCTCCGTACACGCGACGTCGCGCTCGGTCGCCAGCCCGCGCTCGACGAGCCAGGGGACGCCGCGCTCGACGAGCTCCGCGAGCTCGCGCGGCGTCACGCTCAGCGCCCCGCGGTCGTTCGCTCCCTGCGGGATGCGCCGCATCAGCTCGTGCATGAGCTCGGCGGCACGCGGGCGCACCTCCTCCTCGCCGAGCGCGGTCGTGACGAGGCGCACGCCGCAGTTGATGTCGAAGCCGACGCCGCCCGGCGAGACGACACCGTCCTCGACGCGCAGCGCCGCGACCCCGCCGATGGGGAACCCGTAGCCCCAGTGGATGTCGGGCATCGCCAGGCTGGCGCCCGCGATGCCGGGCAGCGTCGCCACGTTGACGACCTGCTGGAGGGCCTCGCTCTCGCCGGCCTGCTCGAGCAGGCCGGCCGATGCGAAGACGAGACCCGGCACGCGCATCTCGCCCTGCGGCTCGATGCGCCACACGTTGGGCCGGATCTCCTCGACGTTCGGCTGCACAGGCATCAGATACCCTCCCGGGCCCCACGCAGGCGTCGGCGGCGTCGCGCCGCCCCACTTCAGCGGCGGACACGCCGGGCGGACCGGTATGCCCGCTGCCGTCGGGCGCTCCGCCTCGCTGCCGCGGGCCACGGCTTGGAAATCGTCGAGACTTCCAACGGTTTGTCCACGTGGTCCGCGGGTACTGACCGCCAGTCTACGCGCCCGGGGCCGGCGCGTTCTGCGTCCGAGCTCCGGCTGGGGGTCCACGACGGAGGTGGGCATATGGCGTGACTCGGGCTTCACGCGACGGTCGCTGACGCCGGGGCCACTCCTTGAGCCGCGTCACTCTCGACGACCTCTTCCCTGGGCGGGCGCCGATCGTCGTGCTTCCTCATTCAAGGGGCCAACCAAGGGGGAACCATGGCTCGCTTCGTGCGGAGACCCGCGGGTCTCGTCCTGTTGCTCCTCGCCGCCCTGACGCTGCTCGGGATGACCTTCGCCGCCACGGCGAGCGCCGATCCCGTCGATGTCAGGGGCGACGTCACCTGCCTGACCGTCGACCCGGTGGTGACGCAGGCCCTGGCCGAGGCCGGCATCCTCGTGATGCCGATCGCGCCGGCCAAGGCCAAGCCGACGACGGTCGACTGCACGTGTACGACACGCTTCTCCTTCCCCGTCACCGAAGGCCGCATCGACCCCGGCACACTCGCCGGTGAGATCTGGCACTCGGGCGGCCTCACGCTGATGCGCGTCAGCGACGGCGCCACCCTGCAGATGAGGTCGTTCCGCATCGACACGACCGTGGGGCTGCTCTACGGCCTCGTCGGGGACTCCTACGTGCCGCTGCTGAAACTCAACCTGAACGACATCGAGCTCGGCGGAGACTTCCCGGTCGTGCGCGTCAAGAATGTGGGGACGAGCCTGACCGCGACCGCCGCCGGGGCGATCAACGGCGCATTTGACCTTGGCCTTACGGAGGACTTCCCGTTTGGGATCGCCTGCGTGAAGCTGCGCCTCCCGTGCTACGGCCACACCGAGGTCGCGATCGACCCGGCGATCCTGGGAGCGCTCACCGACAACAAGATCCAGATGTTGCCGGTCGCCCCGGCCTCGGTGATGCCGGTCCTCGCGGCCGAGCCCTGGAACGGCATCGTCGGTCCGACGCTCGCGTATCGCTTCCCCATCACCGGGCGTGACCTCGACGGCTGCCGCCAGCGGATCTGGCACTCCGGCGGCCTGACCTTCGTCAACCT
>JAFGAW010000044.1 GCA_016933475.1 Thermoleophilia bacterium | reverse complement strand
GCCGTGACCCGGTCACGGCGGCGGGAGGAGCGCGGTCGCGCCGCCGCCGGCTACGCCCCGGGCGCGTGGTAGACTGACGCCCCGCCTTGGGGGCGGTGGCGGTCTTGTGACGAAAGGTGGTCGTCGGCATGCACGGTGAGGCGCCGGTCGGGGTGGTCGGCACGGGGTACGTCGGCCTGGTGTCGGCGGTGTGCTTCGCCCATCTCGGTCATCACGTCGTCTCGATGGACGTGGACGCGGCCAAGATCGCGGCGCTGCGCGAAGGGCGTGCGCCGATCTACGAGCCCGGGCTCGAGAAGCTCCTCGAGGACAACGCCGCGCGGATCACCTTCACGACGTCGCACGACGATCTCGCCTCCTGCCGCATCCTGTTCGTCGCCGTCGACACGCCGCCGTCGCCGTCGGGCGACGCCGACCTCACCAGCGTACGCCGCGTGGTCGCCGAGATCGCCGCCCGCGGCGGCGACCGCATCGTGGTCATGAAGAGCACGGTCCCGGTCGGCACCGGCCGCAGTGTCGTCGCCGACCTGCGGGCCCAGGGTGCCGGCGGTGTGCGCTACGTGTCCAATCCCGAGTTCCTCCGCGAGGGGGCGGCGATCCAGGACTTCCTCGAGCCCGACCGCATCGTCGTCGGGGCCTTCGACGAAGCCGACGGCGAGGCGGTCGCCGACCTCTACCGCGGCATCGACGCCGAAGTCATCCACACCTCGGTGCCGACGGCGGAGATGATCAAGTACGCCTCCAACGCCTTCCTCGCCACCAAGATCTCCTTCATCAACGAGATCGCCAACGTCTGCGAGCAGGTCGGCGCCGACGTCCGCGTGGTCGCCGAGGGTATGGGGCTCGACCACCGCATCGGCCCGCACTTCCTCCACGCCGGCATCGGCTACGGGGGCTCGTGCTTCCCCAAAGACGTGCAGGCCCTCAAGCAGCTCGCCGGCAACAGCGGCTATCACTTCCAGCTCCTCAACGCGGTGATCGAGGTCAACGCCCTGCAGAAGCGGCGCGTCGTCGGCAAGCTCAAGCAGCATCTCCGCCGGCTTCGCGGGGCGCGCATCGCGCTGCTCGGCCTGACGTTCAAGCCCAACACCGACGACCTCCGCGAGGCGGCGTCTATCGTGCTCGCCGCGCGTCTCCGTGACGAAGGCGCCGAGGTGCGTGCCTACGACCCGATGATCGAATCCTCCGAGCATCCGCTCTTCCCGGGAGTGACCATCTGCCCCGACGCGGCGGCGGCGCTCGACGGCGCCGATGCGGCCGTGCTGGTGACCGAGTGGTCCGAGTTCGGCCGCCTCGACTGGGCTGCCGCCGCCGCGACCATGCGCCGGCCGCTCCTGGTCGACGGACGCAACTTCATCGACCCCGCCGTCGCCCGGGCGGCCGGCCTCGAGTACGAGGGCATCGGTCTTGGCGACGGGCTCTCCGACCTCGACTAGCCCGTCGGGTGCGGGCGGCGCCGTCATGATCCCCACGCAGGCGGTGATCCTGGTCGGAGGCGCGGGCACCCGCCTGCGCCCCGTGACCTCGCGGGTGCCCAAGCCGGTCGCGCCCCTGGTGGAGCGGCCGTTCGTCGCCTACATCCTCGAGAACCTGGCGCGCCACGGGGTCGAGCGGGCGATCTTCTCGAGCGGCCACCTCGCCGAGGTCGTCGAGGCCGAGATCGGCGACGGCGCCGCCTACGGTCTCACGGTGGACTATGTGGTCGAGGAGGAGCCTCTGGGTACGGCGGGGGCGATCGCCAACTGCGCCGGGGCGCTCGACGACGGGCCCCTCTTCGTCTTCAACGGCGACGTGCTGAGCGACGTCGACCTCACGACGCTCGGCCGCCTGCACGTCGAGCGGCGCGGCATGGCGACGATCTACCTCACGGCCGTCGAAGACCCTCGGCGCTACGGTCTGGTCGAGCTTGCGAGCGACGGCCGCGTCGCGCAGTTCCTGGAGAAGCCCGGTGAGCACGCCGGTCCCGCGCTCATCAACGCCGGCGTGTACGTCCTCGAGCCTGAGGTCTTCGAGCTCATCCCCCCTGGCCGGCTGTTCTCGATCGAGCGCGGCGTCTTCCCCCGTCTCGCCCAGGCGGGCTCGCTGTACGGGTACGTGGGCGAGGGGTACTGGCGCGATATCGGCACCCCGGAGAGCTACCTCCAGGCGCACGTCGACGTGCTCGAACGCGTCGTGCACACGACAGCCGGAGAGGCCCTCGGTGAGACCTACCGCTACGTGGCGCCGAGCGCCGAGGTCTCCCCCGAAGCGCGTCTCGTGCCGCCCTGCTACATCGGGGACGGCGCCCGGGTCGCGGCGGGCGCCCGCGTAGGACCGCTCGCGGTCCTCGGTGCAGGCGCCCGCGTCGGTGCGGGCGCCGTGGTCGTCGAGTCCGTCGTGCAGTCGGGGGTCGAGATCGCCGACCACGCCCTGGTCGAGCGCAGCATCTTGGTGCGCGACTCACGTGTCGGCGCCGGCAGTCAACTCTCCGCCTGCGCGCTCGGTGAAGGCTGCGATGTCGGCGCCGGCAACCGCCTGACGGGCGGCATCTGTCTTGCGCCGGGCACCACGCTGCCCGACAGTGCCGTCGACTTCCGCGAGCAACTGCGCGGCAGGGAGGAGTCATGACCGCACCGGTCCCGGCCGGCATCTTCAAGGCCTACGATGTGCGCGGGCTGTACCCGTCCGAGCTCGACGAATCGGTCGCCGAGCGCATCGGCTTCGCTCTGGCCCGGCAGCTCGAGGCGCGCTCCCTCGGCGTGGGCACCGACCCGCGTCCGTCGTCGCCGGGCATCGCCGAGGCCTTCGCCACCGGCGCCGCTCGCGCCGGCGCGTCGGTCAGCGAGTTCGGCATGGTCGCCACCGAGATGGTCTACTTCGGGGTGGCGAGCCGGGGCCTCGACGGCGGGGCCATGATCACTGCCTCGCACAACCCGCCGCAGTACAACGGACTCAAGCTGGTCGGGGACGGCGCGCTGCCGCTCTCCGGAGAGGCCGGCATGCCCGAGCTGCTGCGGCGCGTGCAGGCTGCACGCGAGCTGCCGCCCGTCCCGGGGACGGCGCGCCGCGACCGCGTCGACCTGTACGACGACTACGTGCGGCATCTGCACGCCTTCGTCGACGTGGGCGCGCTGGCCCCGTACCGTGTGGTCATGGATGCCGCCAACGGCGTCGCCGGTGCGCTTGCACCACGCGTCTTCGCCACTACGCCGATCCGCGCCGTCGAGATGTACTTCGAGGTCGACGGCGCCTTCCCCAACCACGAGCCCAACCCGCTGCTTGAGGAGAACCGCCGCGAGATCATCTCGCGAGTGCTCGCCGAGCGCGCCGACCTCGGCATCGCCTGGGACGGCGACGGCGACCGCTGCTTCTTCATCGACGAGACCGGCGAGTTCGTGCCCGGCGACTTCGTCACCGCCCTCCTCGCCGAGGCGCTCCTGCTCAAGGAGCCCGGCGCGGCGATCCTCTACGACCTCCGCGCCAGCCGCGCCGTGCCCGACACCATCCGTGCCGCCGGCGGCGTGCCGCTCGTCAACCGCGTCGGGCACGCCTTCTTCAAGCAGCGCATGCGCCGCGAGCCGGTGCTCTTCGGCGGCGAGGTCTCGGGCCATTACTACTTCCGCGACAACTACAACGCCGACTCGGGCTTCGTCCCGGCGCTCCTCATCCTCGAGTTGCTCTCGCAGAAGAGGGCCACCCTGGCCGAGCTGCTCGAGCCGCTGCGCAGCCGCTACTTCATCTCCGGCGAGATCAACTCGACCGTCGACGACGTCGCCGCGGCGCTGGCGCGTATCGAGGAGCGCTTCGGCGACGGGGAGGTCACGAAGCTCGATGGCGTCTCCGTCGACCACGAGCACTGGCACTTCAACGTGCGCCCCTCCAACACCGAGCCCCTGCTGCGCCTCAACCTGGGCGCCGACAGCCGGGAGCTCATGGAGGAGAAGCGCGACCTCGTGCTCTCCGTGATCGGGGCCTGAGATGATCCATGCGACGATCGGGGCCTGAGATGCTCCGCGCGACGAGCGGGGCCCGGGATGCTCCGCGCGACGAGCGGGGCCCGCGATGACCCCGGCTGACGACAAGCCGGCCGCGGGGGTCGAGCTCGATCCCGGTGCCGTCGAGCTCGGGCCCGCTAGGGTCGCCGAGCTCGACGGCGCCGGGATGGGCGCGGCCATAGCCGGTCTCGGCCGTCAGTTCGTCGAGGGCTACGACGCGGCCCGGCGGGCGCTGGGCGGCGACGCCGCAGCCGGCGCGCCGGCGTGGCCGGCGCGCCCCGACGGCGTCGCCGTCTGCGGCATGGGCGGCTCCGCGATCGGCGGCGAGCTCGTGCTGGCGACGGCCGGCGAGCTCGCCGTGCCGGCGAGCGTCGTGCGTGGCTACGACCTGCCGGCGTGGGTGAGGCCCACGACCCTCGTCGTCGCCGTGAGCTACTCCGGCGAGACCGAGGAGACCCTGGCCTGTGTCGAGGCGTCGCTGTCCCGCGGCTGCCGGCCCGTCTGTGTGGCGAGCGGCGGGCGTCTGGCCGCGATCGCCGCGGCCGAGGGGCTCGCGGCGGTCTCCGTGCCGGCCGGCCTGCAGCCCCGCGCCGCCCTCGGCGTGCTGGCGACGCCGGTGGCGGCCGCACTCGCGCACGCCGGGCTCTGCGCCGACCTCACGGCCGACATGGGGGAGGCCGGGGCCGCCCTCGACCGGCTCTCCTCGGACCTGGCTCCGGAGGTGCCGGAGGAGGTCAACGGCGCGAAGGCGCTGGCGCGGCGCCTCGCCGGGCGTCTCGTCCTCGCTTGTGGCGCCGGCGTGACGGCGCCGGTCGGGCGCCGCTGGAAGACGCAGGTGAACGAGAACGCCAAGGCGCCGGCCTTCTGGGCCGAGCTGCCCGAGCTCGACCACAACGAGATCGAGGGGTGGTCGAGCCTGCCCGAGCTCGCCGCCGGCACCCAGGCCGTCTTGCTTGAGGACCCCGAGTGGCCGGCGAAGCTCGCGCGGCGTGCCCACCTCACGGCCGCCGAGCTCGCCGCCCACGGCGCCGGGGTCGAGCGGCTGACGGCGCGGGGGTCGGCCCCGCTCGCCCGCGCCGTCTCGCTGATCGGTCTCGGCGACTGGGTGTCGTACTACCTCGCCCTGCTCTACGGGGTCGACCCGACGCCGGTCGCCGCCATCGAGAGCTTCAAGCGCCGGCTCGCCGCAGGGGAGTGACCGCCTCCGCCGTCCCCGTCGTGCTCGCCGCGCCGGCTCTGACGGCCGCGGCGGCGGCCGTCTTCCCCGAGGCGCGGCTCGTCGCGCTCGCTCGTCAAGAGATGCGGCCGGCACGGCCGTTCGAGGGCCGGCTGTTCGCGACGCTCGCGAGCCTCCCGGCCGGCACCTGTGTCGGCCTCGTCGTCCCGCTGCGCTTGGTCGCCGCGACGGGCCCGTCCGCGGGTGAACCGCGGGTCGCGGCCGGCGAGTCTCCGACCGGCCTGGTAGCCGTCGAGGACCACGTGAATCTCGAGCTGCGCGGTCCACTCACCGGCTCCTGGCCGGCCGGCGTGCCGCGGCGCTTCCCCTCGATGACCGGTCGTTATCAACCCGCGGTGGTACGGTCGGCGGCCGGGCCACGTGTATACTCTGGCGGCGTCGTGGCCGGGGTCGGCGACCTCGCGCGGCTCACGCCGTTCGAGCGCGCCGCGCTGCGGTGCGCCGGCTGCCTGGGCGCCGCCGACCTGATCGTCCCCCCGGCCGTCGTCGCCGCGTACCACGGACACACGCTGGCCGCCTGCGGGGTCGTGCAGGGGCCGCCCATCGACGAGGAGTGAACTGCCTGTGAGCCCCGATCACGACATCAAAGACATCGGTCTGGCCCCAGAGGGCGTGCTGCGCATCGAGTGGGCCGACATGCACATGCCGGTCCTCAAGGCGATCCGCGAGCGCTTCGCGAAGGAGAGGCCGCTCGAGGGCGTGCGCGTCGGCGCCTGCCTGCACGTCACCACGGAGACGGCCAACCTCATGCGCACCCTGGTCGCCGGGGGCGCCGACGTCGTGCTCTGCGCCTCCAACCCGCTGAGCACGCAGGACCCGGTGGCGGCCGCGCTGGTCAAGGAGTACGGGGTGCGCGTCTACGCCATCAAGGGCGAAGACGACGAGACCTACTACCGCCACATCAACGCCTGTGTCGACCATCGGCCCAACATCACCATGGACGACGGCGCCGACGTCATCGGCGTGCTGCACGGCGAGCGCCCCGACATGGCGGCCGACATCATCGGGGGCACCGAAGAGACGACCACCGGCGTCATCCGCCTCAAGGCGCTCGAGGCCGAGGGCCGCCTCATGTTCCCGATCGTCGCCGTCAACGAGGCCAACACCAAGCACATGTTCGACAACCGCTACGGCACGGGTCAGAGCACGCTCGACGGCGTGATCCGCGCGACCAACATCCTCATCGCCGGCAGCACGGTCTGCGTCGCCGGCTACGGCTGGTGCGGCCGCGGCCTGGCGATGCGCATGAAGGGGCACGGCGCCGACGTCATCGTCCTCGAGGTCGACCCGCTGCGCGCGCTCGAGGCGGTCATGGACGGTTTCCGCGTCATGCCCATCGCCGAGGCCGCCAAGGTCGCCAGCGTGTTCGTCACCGCGACCGGCGACATCCACGTCATCCGCGGCGAGCACTTCGAGGCCATGAAGGACGGCGCCATCGTCGCCAACACCGGCCACTTCAACGTCGAGATCGACATCCCGGCTCTCGAGCAGCTCGCCGTCGAGAAGCGCACCGTGCGCGAGTTCGTCGACGAGTACACGATGGCCGACGGCCGCCGCATCTACCTGCTGGCCGAGGGTCGGCTGGTCAACCTGGCGGCCGCCGAGGGTCACCCCGCCGCCGTCATGGACATGAGCTTCGCCAACCAGTCCCTGAGCGCCGAGTACATGGTCAGGCATCACGCCGAGCTCGGGAAGAAGGTCTACGTGGTGCCCAAGGACATCGACGACGAGATCGCCCGGCTCAAGCTCGAGACCATGAACGTCGCCTGCGATACCCTCACCGAGGAGCAGGCTGCCTACCTGGCCTCGTGGGACCAGGGCACCTGAGCGCGGGTCACGACGGGCGACGAGGCTCGGGGTCGAGATGAGCGCTACTGAGGCCGGCTCGGGCCACGGAGGCTCGCGGCTGCGTGTGCGCACGGTCGAGATCCTGCCCGAGGCAGTCGTCCTCATCGATCAGACCGCGCTGCCCCACGACGAGCGCTACGTCACCTGTACGACGTGGCGTGAGGTCGCCGGCCGCATCCGCGACATGACGGTGCGCGGTGCGCCGGCCATCGGCGTCACCGCGGCGGGCGGTATCGCCCTGGCGGCGCGCGAGGCCGCCGGCACGATCGGTGAGCGGGCCGGCCAGGGCGACGACGGCGTGGCCGCCTTCCGCGCCGCGCTCGACGAGGCCGCCGCCGGCCTGCTCGCCACGCGCCCGACGGCCGTCAATCTGCGCTGGGCGCTCGACGAGATGCGCGGCGCCTGGGAGCGCGAGCTCGCGGCCGGCGGCGAGCGGGCGCGGCCGGCGGTCGTCGCCGCCACGCTGCTCGCGCGGGCGCAGGCGATCCACGACGACGACATCGCCCGCTGCCTCGCGATCGGCGAGTACGGCGCCGGGCTCTTCGCCGCCGGCGCCCGCATCCTCACGCACTGCAACGCCGGCGCCCTGGCGACGGCGGGGTACGGCACCGCGCTCGGCGTCGTGCGCGCGGCCCATGCCCGCCACGGCGGCATCTCGGTCTGGGTCGACGAGACCCGGCCCTGGCTGCAGGGCGCCCGGCTCACGGCCTGGGAGCTCGAGGTCGAGGGCATCCCATACCGGCTGATCAGCGACAACATGGCCGGCTTCTTCTTCAGCCGCGGCGAGGTCGACGGCGTCGTCGTCGGTGCCGACCGCATCGCCGCCGACGGCGACGCGGCCAACAAGATCGGCACCTACACGGTCTCGGTGCTCGCCAAGGAGCACCACGTGCCCTTCTACGTGGCAGCGCCGCTCTCGACCGTCGACCTGACGGTCGAGAGCGGCGCCGCCATCCCGATCGAGGAGCGCGCCGAGAGCGAGGTCACGTCGTTCGCCGGCCGGCGGGTCGCGCCCGAGGGCGCGCGGGCCCGGCACCCGGCCTTCGACGTGACGCCGGCGGCCAACATCACGGCCATCGTCACCGAGGCCGGGGTGCTGCGGCCGCCGTTCGGG
>JAFGAW010000259.1 GCA_016933475.1 Thermoleophilia bacterium | reverse complement strand
GCCACCTCGCCCGCAGCGGCGTCGGCGACGAAGGCGATGCCCTCGAGCGGGGAGCGCCCCTCGCCCGCCGTCCACGACGCCGCGAGGGCGAGCGGACCACGATCGTGCGCCGCGCGTGCCGCCTCGAGCGCGGCCACCGCCGCGGCGGGCGTGTCGAGCTCGGTGACCTCGGCCTCGATGACCTCGGCCGGCTCGGCGCCGAGGCCCAGGTCTTCGCCGAGCGCCTCGGTGAGCCGCTCGGCCAGGCTGTGGAACTCGAGGAAGTCGAACAGCCGCCGCACCTCGTCGACGTCGGCCGGCCGCCGCTCCAGCTCGTCGACCGTGACGCCCACCGGCGCGTCGCAGATCAACTTCATGACCTCGACGTTCTGGCGGATCGTGGCCTCGTGCTCGGCCAGGTTGGCCCGCAGCTTGGGCGTCTGCTCGTCGACGTGCTCGAAGATGCCGTCGATGCCGCCGTAGCGGTTGATGAGCTTGGCGGCCGTCTTCTCGCCCACCCCGGGCACGCCCGGGAGGTTGTCGGACGGGTCACCCCGCAGGGCCGCGTACTGCAGGTACAGGCTGGGCGCCACGCCCGTGCGCTCCTCGATGCCCGCCTCGTCGTACATCACGTAGTCGGACACGCCGCGCCGGTTGTACAGCACCTTGACGTGGGGGTCCTCGACGAGCTGGTACACGTCGCGGTCGCCCGTGACGACGATGACGTCGAGCCCGGCGTCGCGCCCCTGGGTGGCGAGCGTGGCGATGATGTCGTCGGCCTCGTAGCCGGGCAGCTCCAGCACCGTGATGCCCAGCGTCTCGACAACCTGGCGCACCAGGCCCATCTGCTGGCGCAGGATGTCGGGGGCCTCGGCACGCCCGGCCTTGTACGACTCGACCTTCTCGTGCCGGAAGGTGGGCTCCGGCCGGTCGAACGCCACCGCCATGCGGCGGTGGCCGTGGTCGCGCATCAGGTTGATGAGCATCGACGTGAAGCCGAACACCGCGTTGGTGACCTGGCCCGAGGCGGTGGCCAGGTCGGTGGGCAGGGCGAAGAACGCGCGGTAGGTGAGCGAGTTCCCGTCGATCAGCAGCAGGGGGTCGCCGGACACGAGGACGCGCCCGCTACGCGTCGGGCTTGATGTCGCCGTCGATGATGCGCTGGCTGATGTCGCGCATCGTGACCCGCTCGGACATCGCCCGGCGCTGGATGAACCCGAAGGCGGTGTTCTCGTTCATGCCGGCCTCGTCCATGAGCTTGCCCTTGGCCCGGTCGACCACCTTGCGGGTCTCGAGCTGCTCCTCGAGGCTGGCCGTCTGGTCGTGCAGCGCCCGGATCTCCTTGAACCGCCCGAGCGCCACCTCGACCGCCGGCACGAGCTCGCCGCGCTCGAAGGGCTTGACCAGGTACGCCAGCGCGCCCGCGTCGCGGGCCTGCTCGATGAGGTCACGCTGGCTGAACGCCGTGAGGATGAGCACGGCGGCCCGGCGCTCGCCGGCGATCTCGCGGGCAGCGGCCAGGCCGTCGAGGCCGGGCATCTTGATGTCGAGGATGGCCAGGTCGGGCTCGAGCTCGCGCACGAGCTTGACCGCCTCGTCGCCACGGCCGGTCTCGCCGACGACCTCGTAGCCCTCTTCCTCGAGGGTCTCCTTCAGGTCGAGGCGGATGATGGCCTCGTCCTCGGCGATGACGACGCGTGTTGCCAAGGGCGTTCCTTTCGAT
>JAFGAW010000258.1 GCA_016933475.1 Thermoleophilia bacterium | reverse complement strand
TACCGGTGCGGCCGCATCGGTGCGGCTGGGCGCCGCACTCGACTCGGCGGCCGGACCGGCTGCCGCATCGGGGCCGGCGCCCGGGGTCGGCTCGGTCGCGCCGGGTGCAGCCGCGGAGGGTGGCGCCGCCTCCGGGGCCTCTGGCCTCTCGGCCGGGCCGGGCGCAGCCGCGGAGGGCGGCGCCGCCTGCGATGCCTCTGGCCTCTCGGCCGGCAGCCGCACATCGCG
This sequence comes from Thermoleophilia bacterium, assembly GCA_016933475.1. Taxonomy (GTDB): domain Bacteria; phylum Actinomycetota; class Thermoleophilia; order UBA2241; family UBA2241; genus UBA2241. Next base: position 15,085 of record JAFGAW010000258.1, on the reverse strand, counting down.
CCCGCAGAAACGGCAGAAGGACGCGTCGTCTTCGATCTGTCGGCCGCACCCCGGGCAGTACATGCTCACCCGCCGCCCTGCGGGCCGGCGTCACCGAAGGTCTCGAGATAGAGCAGCACGCCGCCCTGCACGCCGAAGAGCGCGTGCTCGCCGAGGTAGACCGCACCGCCGTCGGCTCCGTCCTCCTCGGCCGGGAGCAGAACATCGTCGATCTGCTCCGCCGGCTCGCCCAGCGCGTCCACGACCTGCTCGGCGCTCATCTCGAAGTCGAAGAGCCGCGGGTCGACATGCGGGTAGACGGCGTCGTCGGGCGCCAGGGGCTCGATGGCGATCGCGGAGCCGGCGATGAAGTGCACGACCTGTTCGTGGTCGGGGTAGTACCAGGATTCGATGCGGACCAGCGGGCCTTCAGGGGCGTCGTCCCGAGGAAGGTACTCGAGCACGAAGTACGCCGGTGGACCGAAGACCTCGACCACGCGCTCCTGCGAGTCGCCGGGCTCGACGCTACCGAAGAGCCACGACCCGATCAGGAGCACGGAGGCCGCCACGATCACCACACCGGCGACCACCGAGACGACTATGGGGGTTTTGGCTCTCCGCGCGCTCACGTCACCTTTCGCAGCCTACGCGTGCTCGTAGTCTATCGCACGAGCGAGGGCCGTCGCCGCCCATGGCACCCGCGCATCGCCGCCCGGACTCCGCATCCGACGGCGGCGACCCCTGCGGCCGCCCTCGCCTCAGCGGACCCGTGTGCCGCTCGCGGTCCACTCCGCGACGTAGAGCGTCCCGTCGGTGTTGGAGCTGATCTCGCCGCGCTGGGCAAACGAGAACGCGTCGTCGCCCTCGCGCACGCCCTCGACGACGATGTGGCTCGTCCACGTGACGCCCTCGTCGTCGGTCCAGGCCGCTTCACCGTCGTAGAGCCACTCGTCAGCCGAACCCTGGACGATCGAGAAGGTACCCACGTAGAGATGCTGACCAGCCTCGATGACCATCTCGGACCCGTCGACGCGGCACGACCACCGCGCCGAGGGCTGATCGGCTGCCTGACGCGCCCACCCCGTGTCCGGCGTCACCGACACGAGATCGAAGTCGACGCTCCAGGTCCCGGTCATCCACGCGCCGAGATCGTCACCCGGCCCAGCGACGCCGCCGCCCCACGACGCCGAGGCGCTGGGCGTCGGCGTGACGGCGGCACCCTCCGTCGGAGCCGTGTCCTCAGCACAGGCCGACACGGCCAGAGTCGCCGCCGAAAGTAGGAGCACGAGCACGATCCCTGCGGTCCGACGAGTCCTCATGCTGCACACCCTCCTCCAGTCGCTGTCGACCTGACTCTACCCGACGAGGCGCAGGCCGTTCGCCGGGATGACGAGACGTGACGAGGAAGCACACAGGAAGAGCCGGCCGCGCATAGGGGCACCGGCCGCTCGCGGTGGGGCGTGACGAGGCAGCGCAGCGGACCCCGCCCGCTCGAGCGCCGCGACGCGCGGGCGGGAGAGGCGGGGTGAGGGAGACCGGGTGGGAACGACGCGGCCAGGCCGGCCGGGCGGCGATCAGGCGACGTCGAGCAGCCTCACCTCGAAGGTGACGTCCTTGCCGGCGAGCGGGTGGTTGGCGTCGATCTTCACGCCTTCATCCGAGACGTCGACGACCCGCGCCGGGACGACGCCCTGCTCGGTCTGTACCTGGATCGCCATGCCCTCCTCCGGCGCGCCCGCGTCGGAGAAGCGCTCTGTGGGGACGACCGCGATCAACTCGTCCCGGACCTCCCCGAAAGCGTCCTCCCGGCCGAGGTGCACGGTCTTCGTCTCGCCGACCTCCATCTCCCGCACGGCGCTCTCGAGCCCGGGGATCATCTCGCCGCTGCCGATCTCGAAGGCCAACGGCTCCTTGCCCTCGGACGAGTCGAAGACCGAGCCGTCGTCGAGCGTCGCCTTGAAGTGGATCTTCGCCGTCTGTCCGTCGCTCACCATGGGCTGCCTCCAGAGTCGGGCATGGCATGTGTGCGCCGACACGCGCTGCGATCGCACCCCGCAGCGCCCCGCACGCACGACACCTTTGCAGAGCCGTACCCGCTCTCTTTTCACGCAAACCGCCGATGCCGCCGACGCCACGACCGCCGACGGTCGCTCGGATGGGGATCAGATCTCGGACGCCCTGACGCCGACCGGCTGGGAGTCGCCGGCGCCGGTCGCGTAGGCCTCCTTGAAGACCTCCATGAGGACCGGGCTCTCACGCAGGGTGTTGAGGGCGATCGCGGCGTGGTCCTTCGTGTAGCCGTTGCCGATGATCATCGTCGTGTCGGCGCCGACGCCCTCGGCTCCGAGCGCGGCGGCCGTGAAGCTCGTCGCCATGGAGAAGAAGTAGACGGTCCCGTCGTCCCTCGTCGCGAGGACCGACGACAGCTCGGTGTCGGGCACATTCACGCAGTTGACCGTGACGTCGGCCATCTCGCCGCCGGTCGCCCTCTCCACCGCCTCGCGCACGAAGATCTGGTCGGTGGCCGAGCCCTGGATGATCACGTCGGCGAGGCCGGTCCTCTCGAGCCGCCTGCGTGCGGCGTCGCCGAGCTCGATACCGATGATCCGGCCGGTGATGCCGACGCGCTTGCGCGCCTCGTAGGCACACAGCAGGCCGGCCTTGCCGCCGGCCCCGACGATGAACACCGTCTGCCCGGGCCGCGCCAGCTTGGCGGTCTGCGCGGGGGCGCCGGCGACATCGTAGACCGCGAGCGCCAGCGCCCCGTCCATGTCGTCGGGCATGTGCGCGTACACCCCGGTCTGGAAGACGATGGCCTGGCCCCGCACCGCGAGCTGACAGGTGGCCTTGTTCACGGAGACGATCTCGTCGACCCGCAGCGGAGTGAGCGAGAGCGAGTGGAGGACGGCGACGGGGTCGCCGACCGCGACGCCGGGGCGCTCGAACGCGGGCCCGATCGCGGCCACCGTGCCGCAGAGCACGCCGCCCGACCCCGTGACGGGGTTGTGGTGCTTGCCGCGCTCCTTGATGATGCCGAGGCTGTGGCGGGCCATCTTGACGACGTCGCCGCCCTCGGCCTCCTCGATCTGGGTGAAGCTCGCCGCATCGATGTTGAGCGTGTCGACGTCGATGAGGATCTCGTTGTCGTAGATCTCCATCGCGTTGTCGACTCTCCACGCCGGCTGCGGCAGCACGGCCGTGGGCTCGATGACCCGGTGGGCGCCGTACCTGTTGCCATGCTTCATCGAAGGACTCCTCACTTCAGTCTCGGTCGAGAAGGGTGACCGCCACGAGGGCGTCGCACCGACGACGCTGCCGTCCCTGGTCCGGTTTCGCTCCCGCCCCTGGTCCGGTTTCGCTCCCGTCCCTGGTCCGGTGACGCCCCCGCCCCTGGTCCGCAGGCGGCTCCCATCGCGCCTGCGCGCTACGGGCCGGCTCCGCGGTCACGCCTCGCCGGCCGGCGACGCCGGCCGCCCCTGCGCGGCGAACTCGCGCACCGCGGCCTCGGTCAGGGGGTGGTGCACCAGCGCGGCGAGGACGTCCAGCGGGGCGGTGACGTCGTCGGCCCCGTACAGGATGGTGTCGGTCACCTGCTCGGCGGTCTTCAGGCTGGCGGCCAGGACGCGCGTCGGGCTCTCCAGACGCCTCAGGATCCCCGCCAGCGACTCGACGACCTGACGGCCGCCGACGCCCTGCCGCTCGGCCCGGTCGACGTAGGGGATGACCCACACGCAGCCCACGGCGTCGGCGAGCAGCGCCTGGCCGGGCGCGTACACCGCGGTCAGGGCGCAGCGGATGCTCTCGTCGCGCAGCAGCGCCGCCGCGCGCACGCCGTGGGCCGTGGCCGGGAGCTTGATCACCACGCGGGCGGGCGCGAGCGCCGCAGCGGCGCGCGCCTCCTCGCACATCGCCGCGGGCGAGTCGCCCGTGGGCTGGTAGCACCCCGGGCCCTCGGGGAGCGCCTCGAGGAGCGCGCCAAAGTGGGCGAGCGGCTGCCCAGTCGCGCCGGCCACCGATGTCGCGCGAGCCATCAGTGTCGGGTTCGTGGTGAAGCCGCCGACGAAGCCCAGCCGCGCCGCAGCGGCCGCATCGTCGAGAGAAGCGGAGTCGAGCAGGATCGCCACAGTGAAGGACCTCCTTGTCGCCGCCCGTGAGGATGGAGCCTCTCACATCATGATGGCGGCACTCCCGCAGGTCGGGCAAGCGTCAAGGGGACTCACGTGACCGGAGAAGACCGGGCGGGCGCCGCGCCGACGCCGCCGGCACGGCCCCGCGCCGGCGGCCGCGCCGACACGCCGCCTTCCCACGCGCCGGCGCCGGGCATGGCCCGGCGCCGGCGGCCGCAGCCACGCGGCGCCTCCCCTAGGCGACGGCCCCGAGCAACGTGACGGCAGCGAGAGTCAACACGATGCCCGCCATCTGCGGGCGGCTGGGCCGCTCGCCGAGCAGCACCATGCCGAGCAGTACGGCCATGGTGCCGGTCTGGGCGACGAGGATGCCGACGACCGACAGGGGGCCGACGGCCGTCGCCGCAGCGAACGTGATGAGGGCTCCCGCGTCGAGCACACCGCAGGCTCCGACGCGCCGATGGAACCGCCGCGGCAGGCGCCAGGCGCGCAGCACGATCGCCATCGGCACGGTCACCGCCAGCGTGCTCAGGCCGGCGAACAACGCGACGCTCACGGCCGGGAGCGCCGAGGCCTGACCGAAGACGATGGTGATCACGCCGAAGATCGCCGCCGCCAGGATCGCCCATCCGGCGCCGGCGGCGGCCGAGCGCGATCGGCCGCCGTCCGCCGCCGGCTCCAGCGATGTGAGCACGCTGCCCATGACGGCGAGCGGCAGCCCGACCCAGACGACGGCGGCCACGGACTGCCCGATCATGAGGACGAAGAGCACGGTGAAGGCACTGGAAAGCGACCCCAGAGGCGAGACCACCGAGAGTTGCCCGCGGCTGAGCGCCGTGAGCCACGCCATGAAGGCCGCCACCTCGAAGACACCGCCGAGGGCGGCGAAGCCGGCGGCACGCCACTCTTCGCCGCCCGACGGCAGCCCCCCGACGACCGCCGCCGTCGCCAGCAGCGCGAGTACGGCCACGACCCTGATCCAGAGGACGCCCGCGACCACCGAGGCCACGCGGGCGACGGGCATCATGAGGTAGTCCTGCAGCGCGTAGCTGAACGCGGTGCCCAAGCTGAGGAGGATGGTGACCACGGCACCGACCGTAGCATCACGAGCCCTCGCCTGTCATGGGTCCGCGCATGCCTGACCACCTGAGACCCGCCCGAACGTCGGCGGGCCCGTCCGCGCGTGATATCGTCCAAACTGCGCGACAGACGAACGCCCGCGCGTGAGGGGGTGACGTGTCCGGACCACTGCAGCTGAACCGGGCGCGACGTCGGCGCGACGTCGGCGCCAAAGCCCGGGGGCTCGCGCGCCTCGAGTCCCTGGGGTTCCAGGTGCCACAGGCGTGGGTCCTCCCGGCTTCCTCCATGGACTCGACCGATCCGGGGCGCATGGCGGCGATCCTCGAACCGGCGATCGACGCGACTTCCACCTACGCCGTCCGTTCGTCGTCGAGCAGCGAGGACGGCGCGACGCGGTCGCACGCCGGGGAGTTCCTGACGCTGCTCGACGTCCCGGCTCGCGACGTCGCGCGCGTAGCGCTGCGCGTGCACGAGCACGGCAGCGAGGCCGTGCTCGTGCAGCGCATGGTGCACGCCAAGGTCGCGGGCGTCGTCTTCAGCCGCAACCCGGTGACCGGCATCAAGGAGTGCGTGATCGAGGCCACCCGGGGCACGGCCGAGGGCCTGCTGGCCGGGCGCGACAGACCTGAGCGCTGGGTATGCAAGCGCGGCGAATGGGTCCTCGTGCCCGACGAACCGGCGCTCACCGAGGACGTAGCAGACGCGATCGTCGAGGGCGTCGAGCGCATCGAGGGTGCGTTCAAGTCGCCGATCGACGCGGAGTGGGCGTGGGACGGCAGGCTGTGGTGGCTGCAGGCGCGGCCGATCACGACCGGCGGGCATCCCGACATCTACAGCAGCCGGATGGCGCGCGACATGCTGCCCGGCATCATCCTGCCCCTCGTATGGTCGGTGAACGGTCCGCTGATGAGCCGGGTGTTCATCCAGTTCCTGGAGGACCTGCTCGGGCCGATCGATGTCCGGCCCGAGGACGCCGGCACGCTCATCCACTACCGCTTCTACATCAACGTCGGCGCGCTCTCGCGGCTGTTCGCCGAGTTCGGCTTCCCCGAAGACTCACTCGAGCTTCTCGCGGGCATGGAGAGGGGCGCCAGCATGCCGCGGATGCCGCGTCCCACGCCTCGGGCGTTCCGGCGGCTTCCCCACATGCTGCGCGCGCTCGCCCATTTCCGACGCTATGAACGGGCGCTCGAGCATGAGCTGCCCGCCGCGTGGCAGACGTCGCGCCACTTCGCCGAGGAGGTCGACCTTTCGACGCTCGACGCGCCCGCGCTGCTGCAGCGGCTGGATGCGCTCGAGCCGATCGCCAAGTCGTCGACCTACTACCACACCGTCACCCTGATGATCATGCGCATGTACACGATGCGCCTTCGCAGCCATCTGCAGCGCGCCGGGCTGCTCGGCCCGGACGAGCCTCTCGATCTGCGCGGCGCTGCCGACTCGGTGCACGACGTCGGGCGAGCGCTCGACGGACTCGCCGACCTGGCCGGTGCCCTCCCCCCGGAGCAGCAGGCGCACCTGCGCGCACGCGAGCTCGGCGGGCTGCGGGAGGCGGCCGAGGCGGCGGACCCGTCGAGCCCCGATGCCGCCGCGGGGGAGTTCGTGCGCGCCTTCGATGCGTTCATGCACCGCTTCGGCCATCTCGCCGAGAGCGGCGTCAACCTGGCCAGTCCATCCTGGTCGGAGCAGCCCGAGGTCGTCCTCGCCATGGTCGCCGCCCGCCTCGACGCACCGTCTGAGCGAGCCGCTGCAGCCGACCAGGAGCCCTCGCGGCGCCGCCTGCGTCGCGAGTGGCGTCGAGCTTCTCGCTACCACACCCTGCGCGACGAGACGAGCTCGCTGTACACGCACACCTACGGGCAGTACCGGCCGATCGTCCTCGCGCTCGCCGACCGCCTCATCGAGACCGGGGCGCTCGAGGTGCGTGACGACGTCTTCTACCTCACGCTCGACGAGCTGCGCCGCGTCGTGGACGGCGGCCTCACGCCCCCAGATGTCCGCACGATCGTCCGCGGCCGCCGCGCCGAGGTCGAGACCGCCTCCAGGGGTGAGCCGCCGGAGGTCGTCGTCGGCGACACGGCCGACCTCGTCGACCTCCCCCGGCGTCACACCCTGCGCGGCATCGCCGCGTCGCGCGGCTGCTACACCGGGCGAGCGGTGGTCTGCCGAGGTCTCGACGACCTCGAGCGCGTCGTGCAGGGGTCCGTCGTCGTCGTGCCCTACTCGGACACGAGCTGGAACGCGCTGTTCGCGCACGCCGGCGCCATCGTCGCCGAGTCGGGCGGCATGCTCTGCCACAGCGCCATCCTCGCCCGCGAGTTCGGCGTGCCCGCGGTGGTCTGCGTCCGCGGCGCGCTCACGCTCGACGACGGCGCGGTCGTGACCGTCGACGGCTTCCATGGCACGGTGTCGGTACTGGAGGCCGGCTCAGAGCCGACGGAGACCCGGAGTCCGGATGCAGACCCTTCGTAACGTCTTCAGGAGGAAGACCCGGGCGCTGCTGACGATCTTCGGCATCACCATCGGCGTGCTCGCGCTCGTGGTGACGGGCTCCGTCGCGGAGAAGCTTCAGCTGCTCGTCGACGGCGGCGTCGAGTACTACTCCGACAAGGTCATCGTGACCGACGGCTCCACGTTCGCGGGCTTCGGCATGTCGCCGATCTCCTCCGAGGTCCTCGAGGACGCGGAGAAGGTCGACGGCGTCGCACGAGGCTCGGTCACGCTCAACTTCCTGCTCGAGGACGACGTGCAGACGATCAGCATGGGCACGCCCCCGATGGTGGAGGCGACCGACTTCCGCGACGTGGGCTACGAGACCTTCGAGCTCGCCCTGGCCGAAGGGCGCGATCTCACCGCAGCGGACAGCGGGAAGGTCACGGTCGGCGCCGACCTGGTGTCGCAGCTCGGCGCCGAGGTCGGGCGCAGGGTGCGGATACGAGCGCGGGAGTTCGAGGTCGTCGGCATCTACGAGCGCACCCTCACGGCGCCGGACTCCACCGTGTTCATGACACTGCCCGACGCACAGAGACTCTTCCTGAAGACGCTGCCCGACGCCGTCGCCGAGAACCTCGAGAGGAAGACGCTGGCCACGAGCATCGTCCTGTTCGCCGACGACGGCGTCGACCCCGACGAGCTCGTCGAGGCCGTGTCCGACGAGCTCGGCGACAGCTACAACGTCCAGGGGCCCGCAGGGTTCAAGGAGTTCGTGCAGGAGCCCATGCAGATCTTCAACTACCTCATCTACACGGTCGCGCTCATCGCGCTGGTGGTCGGCGGTCTCTCGGTCATCAACACGATGACGATCTCGGTCTCGGAGCGCACCCGCGAGATCGGCATCCGCAAGGCCATCGGCGCGAACCGTCTCGCCATCCTGCGCCAGTTCGTGGCCGAAGCGGCGGTCATCGGCCTGCTCGGCGGGCTCATAGGGCTCGGGCTCGGCTACCTGATCGTTGAGGCGACGAACCGCTCCGGGGTGATGGGGGCCACCCAGCTCTTCCTGCTGACCCCGCGTCTCGCGATCGGCTCGGTGGCGTTCTCGCTGGTGCTCGGCATACTGGCCGGGCTGTGGCCCTCCTGGCACGCCGCCCGGCTCGATCCCGTCCAGGCCCTGAGGTACGAGTAGGAGACGGGATGGGACTCGCGCTGCAGATGGAAGGGGTCACCCGCCGCTACCGCCTCGGCGCCGACAACTACGTCGACGCCCTGCGCGGCGTCGACCTGAGCGTCGAGGCCGGCGACATGGTGGCTATCATGGGGCCGTCGGGCTCGGGGAAGTCGACGCTCATGCACATCGCCGGCGGGCTCGACACACCCGACTCGGGGGCCGTCTGGCTCGAGGGCACGCGCATCGACACCCTGAGCGACCGGCGCCTGACCGCACTGAGGAGCCGGCGCATCGGCTTCGTCTTCCAGGGCTTCAACCTGCTGCCCGCGCTGACGGCGCTCGAGAACACGGCGCTCGCCGGCCAGTACGGCGGCATGTCGAGACGGCAGGCGTCGCGACGGGCGACCGAGCTGCTCGCGCTGCTGGGCCTCGGCGAGCGGGCCAGGCACCGGCCCTCGGAGCTCTCCGGCGGCGAGCAGCAGCGCGTCGCGATCGCGCGGGCGCTCATGAACGAGCCCTGCCTGCTCATGGCCGACGAGCCCACCGGCAACCTCGACAGCGCGACGTCCGCCGAGATCATGACCGAGCTGGAGCGGCTCAACCGCGAGCACGGCATGACCCTGATGCTGGTCACCCACGACCCGGGCGTGGCCGCGCTCTGCCGCCGGCGCGTCGAGATGCACGACGGCTCGATCGTGGGGGACGGAGGCGGCGGCCGCGTCGTGAGCGCCGAGGCCGACGCGTGAGCGCCGAGGCCGTCGCCGAGGTCGAGCCGTGAGCGCCGGCGCCGTCGCCGAGGTCGAGGCGTGACCGCCGGCGCCATGGCGGCGGTCGCGGCCGGCGGCTACCTGCTCGGCAGCATCCAGTTCGCGCGCCTCGTCTTCGCCGCCCGCACTCCCGGGGAGCCGCCCGTGCTCATCCGCACCCCGACCAAGGACCGCGAAGCTGAGCTGGTCTCGCATGCCGTCGGCGCCACGAACGTCATGATCGCCTTCGGCCCCCGCTGGGGCATGCTCGTGACCTTCCTCGACATGGCCAAGGCGTTCGTGCCCGTCCTCGTGCTCCGGCTCCTCTTCCCCGATGAGCCCTACGCCCTGGTCTGCGGCGGCGCGGTCCTTGTCGGGCACCTCTGGCCCGTCTGGTACCGCTTCAGCGGAGGCGGCGGCAACTCGTCGATCCTCGGCATGCTGCTGGCCGTCAGCCCGGTGGGCGCGGTCGTGACCCACGTGGGCGGGATGGTGCTCGGCAGGCTCATGCCGGTCCTCGCGTTCGTCGCGGGGGTCGCGCTCACCATCCCCTGGTTCTGGTGGCGCGACGGGCTCGGCAGCCCCGAGTTCTTCTTCGCCGTCTTCGTGACCGTCGTCTACGTCGCCGGCCAGCTGCCCGAGGCCGTGCGGATGATCCAGCTGAACCGCCAGGGCCATCCGCTCGACACGGCCCACGTGATGGAACTGATGCGCGGCGCCGCGCGGACGGGCCGCACCGGCGCCGAGGTCGCCGAGGAGCGGCGGCGCGGCACGCCCGCCGAGTAGGCTGGGCGCCGCGAGGTTCCGGCGCGAGCCGTAACTCCGCCCGGCGCCGGCCCGGCGGCCGTCAGCCCAGGCGCTCGACAGTGGCCAGGAAGACCCCGAGCAGCGTGACGGCGACGCCGAAGGCCAGACGACCGCTCAGGCGCTCGCGCAGGAACAGCGCGCTCCACACGATCGCGAAGATAGGTGACGTCGCCGCGATCACTGCCGCCTGCACCGACCCCAGGTGCTCGATGACCAGGTAGAACATCACGGCGCAGGAGCCCGCGACGATCCCGGTGACCAACACGAGGATTGTCGCCCGCCGTCGCTCCACGGGCGTCAGCCGGTGCGTCGTGAGGGACGCGCGCCGGGCCCTGATGGCGACCATGATCATCACCAAACCGAGGGCCTGCGCCTCGACGATCATCGTCACGGAGGTCGCCCCGACGGACTCCTGGGCCAACTGGATGAGCACCGGGGCCAGCCCCCAACCGGCAGCGCTGGCGAGAGCCAGGAGGACGGCGACGGGCAACGAGCGCACCGGCCCGCTACGTGCCGGCGCGACCTGCAGAGCCCCCGTCGACGGCACGGACTCGCCGCTGAGCTCCTCGGCGACCGGCACGTCGGCCGCGCGCGCGGCGCTGGCGGCATCCGCACGCTCGGCCCATGCGATCGCCGAGACCCCTGCGACCGCCACCAGCAGGCCGGTGATCGTCAGCCCGCCCAGCGCGCTCCCGACGAACAGCGTGGCGAAGAGTGCGGTGAAGAGGAGGTCGGTGCTGGCGATCGGGATGACGACGCTGACCCGGCCGGAGCGCAGCGCGAAGTAGTAGAAGTTCTGCCCGATCAGCCATCCGACGACAGCCAACGCCGCGATGTACCCCGCCGCCGCCCACGTCATGTCGTAGGTGAGGTCCCACAGGTCGAGCAGCGTCAGCGGCGCCGTCACGACGAGGATCGTCACCACCGACGTGGCGCGGACCAGCATGTTGGTGGCCATGGGGTCGAGACAGTTCAGCAGGCGCTTGTCGAGGAGCGAGGCGCCGCCCGACAGGGCTGCCTCCAAGAGCGCCACGCCGGTCCAGGCGAGGAACACCGCGGTCATGGCGCCCGGCGAGTGAGGACGGCACGAGCGACCGGGCGCGGGCCGGCGTCCGGCTTCTGTCTCGCGATCGACTGCGTGCCGCGCGCTCTCACGCCCGGACCCACCCCCGCGTGCGAGAGACCGATCCTCAGAACTCTACCCCTTCTCACATCGGGCGTCCGGCGAGAGCCGCCGCGGATGCGACACGACCCCGCAGGCCGGCGCGGCCCCGGCACGACGAGACCGGCCGCCGCGGCAGAGGCGCCGGCCCCGTCGGGCGCCGCGGTCTGCGTCGTCCCGGGAGCGGCCGCGGCGGCAGAAGATGGCGTGATAGAGGCCCCGGGCGGCGGACAGGGCCGGGCCGTGAGGGATAGGAGGCGAGCACACATGTCGGAAGCAGCCCGCGCGCACCATCAGGATCGAGTACCCCGGATCGAGGCCCTGGACGACCTGCTCTCAGGCTCGACTTCGACGCCCCGGTGCGCGACGTCCGCCAGGGCGTCTTCCACACCGGGGTGCTGACACGGTCCTGCGGCCTCGCCGCCACGCTGCCCCGCGACGCGCTCAAGCAAGACGCTCCCCTGGTGCGCGAACCGGGCTCCCTGCTCGACAAGACCGCCGGCGAGCTCGCCCGGCTGGCCTACTCGGAGAGCCTCCCCGAGGCGGCCATCGGCATGGCGACCGTCAACTCACTCCTCGAGGTGGATCTCGCCTCATGCACCGAGCTCAACGCCGCCGAGCTCATCCTGAAGAAGGGACGCGGCAAGAACGTCGCTGTGGTCGGCCACTTTCCCTTTCTCCCGCGCATCCGCGAGGTGGCTGCGGCGCTGTGAGTGATCGAGAAGAACCCGAGGAAGGACGACTTCTCCGAGGACGAGACCGAGCGGCTCATCTCCCGGGCGGACGTGGCGTCCATCACGGGGACCTCCATGACCAATCACACCGTGCCCGCCCTGCTGCGGCCGTGCGGCCCGAAGACCCTCCTCCTCATGCCGGGCGACACGGTGCACCTCTCCCCGGTGCCCCTCTCCCCGGTGCTCTTCGACGATGGGGTCCACGCCCTGTCGGGCGCACAGGTCGTCGACGACGATCTGGCCCTCAGGTGCGTGAGCCAAGGGGCCACCTTCAGACAGATCGAAGGGACGAAGCGGCTGACGATGGTGAGGTCGTGAGCGATGCGCAGTCCCCCGGCTCGCTCAGCTCCGACCCGGCCTGCTGGCCTCTTCGGCCAAGGGCAGCTCGCCGCGTCGCCACGCCTCGAGGGCCGACGACCCAGTCCCGCCCTGCGCGTAGCGGACCTCGATCTTGCACGTCTTCAGGACGTTGAGCGCGTTCGGCCCCATGGCGCCGGTAATCACGAGCGCGGCACCCTGGTCTCTCGCGAGTTCGGCCGCTTCGGTCCCCGAGTCCAGCTCGCTGCCCGCGCCGGGGTTCGGGAAGGACTCCCACTCCTTGGTCTGATCGTCGTAGACGACCAAGTACGGGGCTTTGCCGAACCCCCGGTCCAGTGGTGCGCCCAGCTCGGGCTCGCTCATGCTCAGCACTATCTTCATCGTGCACCGTCCCTCTTCCGCGCATCGGCCCTGTCCCAGCGGCCCTGACGACTACGACGCCCCCGCTATACCATCCCAATGCCCCCTGCGACGGCTCGATAACCGTGTCTGAAGCAGGCAGCCGTGGGAACCGGCAGCGCGGCCGCCGGCGAGGATCCGCAGCCTGACGCGGCTACCGGAGCGACGTGCGATCAGCCTGCTGCTCGGTGTGAGGCAAGCGCAGCGTCCTCACCTGCCCGGTGAAGGACCCCTTCGCCGGCCACGAGCGAGTCGGCCCCGTCAGACGTCGTCGACTCCTCCCGAACGCGCTGCCGAGCATCGCCGGCAGGGACGGACGGCAGCCGCAGGAATCGGCAGCACCGTCCGCCCCACCGGCTGAGCCCTGCACGGGCAGGGGGGGAATCCATGCACGATCGTCCGTCTACACCACGATGCACGCGTGGCCTACGATCGACTACGCCTCGCCTACTCCGCCGCGAAGGTAGTCCTGCAGCGCGTAACTGAACGCGGTGCCCAAGCTGAGGAGGATGGTGATCACGGCGCCGACCGTAGCACCACGAGCGGCGGCGTGTCATGGCCGAAGGCCGCGCCACGTCGGCGGAAGGGGCTGTACGTCTCGAGTCGCTCCGCTGGTTGTCGCACGGCCGTGCGGCTATGCTCTGGTGCAGGTGATCGGCCAGCGCTCCCGGGGCCGCAGACGGCTCGGCTCTTCTCGCCGGCGGCCGAACGCCCGTGGGCGTCAGGGTCCGATGCTTCGAGGCCAGCCCTTCGCTCGACGTGTCTTCTGACGAAGAAAGCAGGAGCCCTCTTGGAGCGCATCAGAACGCCGCTGTTGGCGCTGTGTGTGGTGCTCCTTCTCGCGGGTTGTGGGAGCACCGGACCCACGACCGGTCCTGCACAGACATCCACGCCTGCCACCGCCACCCCGCTGAGCGGTCCCCGCCTCGGTCAGGAACGGCCCGGCACGACGCCCGAGGTCTTCGCCCCGGGGATCGTCTCTCGTCCCGATTCCACAGAGTACTCGGGCACCTTCTCCCCTGACGGCGACGAGTACTGCTTCTACCGGTTCTCCGACGACTCGCCGTCAACGGTGCTGTTCAGCAAGGTCCTGGACGGAGAATGGACCGCTCCGGAGCAGCTTCCGGTGACGGCAGGATATGACGCCTACGAGCCGCACCTCACCCCCGACGACACGAGGTTGTACTTCGCCTGGGGTCGTCCTGTCCCCGAAGGCCAGCCCGGCGCTCCCGCCGAAGGCGGCTACTACGTGGTCAAGAGGACAGAGACGGGCTGGTCGAGACCGCACTACGCAGGTCAAGGCATGTTCCTGAGCTCAAGCCGGGACGGGCGGATGTACACCACCGACATGTCATCGCGCAGCAGTGATGGGAAGACGTATCTGGCCGAGATCCAGCTGAAGAGAGGCCTCTTTGCAGGCTACAAGAGACTGCCCATCAAGGCCGGCTGGGGGAGCCAGGCGCACCCGGCCATCGCTCCCGACGGAAGCTACCTGCTGTTCGACGTCCAAGAGGGGAACTACCTCTACGTCAGCTTCCGACGAGCGGATGGGACCTGAGGCGATGCGATAGACCTGACGCAACATGGCTTCGATCCTATGGCCGGGGGAGCGTACATCTCCCCCGATGGGAAGTACCTGTTCTTCGCTCTTCGCGACGACATGTGGTGGGTGGATGCCGGCGTCATCGAAGAGCTGAGACCGACGGGGTAGGTACAGACAGCTCCATCGAAGGACGCCGACCCGCAGCAGTTGAGTCGCGTGCGTCTGGCGCCCGTCCCGCGGCGTCGCATCAGCCAACGGCGCCGCTCTGCCGCCGCGGGTGTACGGTAGGGGTGCCCGTCGCAGATGCTTGGTATGGCGAGACGTGGCACGGCAAGCTGGAGTTGGCTTGGCGCGACACGCCCGGGAGCGACAAGGTAGGCACGTCTTAGCACGGCTGGCTTGTCAGCATCCCCCCAGGCTGCGGCGGGCTTCTCCTTGGCGCGGCCGTGTCGCTTCTCTCGCTCGCTGACCCGCCGGTTGGCTTTACTACGAAAATAGGCGTAGACTGAAGTGGTCTAGGAAGGGCCCCTCCATGGACTATCTCTGCCCCGCTTGCCCCACTCCACCCCGCTCGCGCTCGCGCTCG
>JAFGAW010000257.1 GCA_016933475.1 Thermoleophilia bacterium | reverse complement strand
CGGGCTCACGTGTTGCCAGGGGCGACGACGCCGTGAGCGGACATCGGCGGTCCTGACGGGCCGAGCCGAGCCGATGGTGCCCCGGCGACGCAGGGTGGCGCGGTAGACTATGCGCGCACACCGGCCAGTGACGGGGGCGATGACGGCGACGATCGATGACGTGCGGGCGGCGACCGCCGACGAGTGGGACGACCACTGGCTCACCTGCCCCACGGCCACCTACTTCCAGTCACGGGACTGGGCCGAGATCTGGGCTGCGTACGAGCTAGGCGAGCTGGTTCCCGACGCCCGGGTCGTCCGCTTCGCCGGCGGGCCCGAGGTCGTCTTGCCACTGTCGCGCCAGCCGATCCTCGGCGGCCTCGCGAGTCGCTGGTGGTGCTCGCCGATGACGACGTACGGCGGCTGGCTCTGCGCCGGCCCTCTCGACTCCGGCCACGTCGAGGCGCTCTGTGCCTTCGTGCGCGAGCGCCTCGGCTGCGTGACCTGGCGCATGAACCCCTTGGTCCCGTCGCCATCGCAGCTCGACGAGCATTGGTCGCACGAGCCGGACGAGACGCTCGCCTTGGCCTTGGGCTGCGGCTTCGACCAGCTGCGCAAGGCGTGTGCCCGCGGGCACCGGCGTGCGGCGCGTAAGGCTGCGTCGGAAGGCGTCGTCGTCCGCCCGGCGGCGACGCACGACGACTGGGCGGCGTACGTCGCCGCCTACGAGGACTCACGTCGCCGCTGGGGGGCGGCCCGGGGCCATGGCGCCGGGCTCTTCGCCGAATTCGAGCGGCGCGCCGGCGACTGGTGCAGGCTCTGGGTCGCCGAGGCCGAGGGCGAAGTGCTCGGCGGCCTTCTCTGCCTCTATGCGCCGCGGCACGTGGCCTGCTGGCACGCGGCCGTGTTCGAGGAGGCCCTGGGGCGGCACCCCATGCCGCTCGTCTTCCTCACCGCGATGGAGGACGCCTGCGCGCGCGGCGCCGAGTGGTTCGACTTCAACCCCAGCAAGGGTCTCGCCGGGGTCGAGGAGTTCAAGCGCCGGTTCGGCGCGCAGCCGCTCTCCTGCCCCGTCCTCCGCTGCGAGCGCGGTCTGGGCGTGCGCACCTGGCGCCTGCTGCGCCGGGTGACCGGCCGCAGCCGGGCGCAGGGGTCTCTGACCTCGGGCGCCGCGCCGCAGTGAGCTCGCTGCGCGAGCAGGCGGCGCACGGGGTCAAGTGGACCTCGCTCTCCACGGCGTTGGTCGTGGTGATCGGCATCGCCCAGATGGCCGTGCTCACGCGCCTGCTGTCGAGGGCCGACTTCGGCCTCATGGCGATGGTCACGACGGTCACCGGCTTCGCCCACATCTACGCCGACATGGGCCTGAGCAACGCGATCATCCAGCGCAAGTCGCCGACCCGCGACCAGCTCTCGACCCTGTACTGGACCAACATCCTCACCGGCGCGGTCCTCTTCCTCGCCGTCCTCGCCGTCTCACCGCTGATCGCCGGCTTCTACCGCGAGCCGGACCTGCAGGTGCTGGTCGTCGCCAGCGGGCTGATCTTCCTCATCACGCCGCTGGGGCAGCAGTTCCAGATCCTGCTGCAGAAGGAGCTCGAGTTCGACCGCCTGGCCCGGGTCGAGGTCTCGAGTGCCGCGACCGGCTTCGCCGTCGCCGTCGTGGCCGCCGCCGCTGGTCTCGGCGTCTGGGCGCTCGTGATCGGGATCCTTTTGCAGTCGGTCGCCAGGGTGATCCAGCTCGCCGCTATCGGCTGGCGACGCTGGCCGCCGGGGCGTCATTTCGCGCGCGCCGACCTCAAGGGATACCTCGGCTTCGGCCTGTACCAGATCGGCGAGCGCACGATCTACTACTTCGCGGCGAACATCGACTACCTGCTGATCGGACGCTACCTCGGCGCCGAGCAGCTCGGCGTGTACACCATCGCCTACCAGCTCGTGGTGATACCGGTCTCGAGGCTGAACCCGATCCTGACCAAGGTGGCGTTCCCGGTGTTCTCTCGCCGGCAGGACGACCCGGCGGCTCTGCGGCGCGGCTTCGGCGAGCTCATCGAGCTGGTGGCTCTGGTCACCTTCCCGTTGCTCGTCGGTCTCGCCGTCGTCGCTCCGGTCGCCGTCCCGGCGATCTTCGGCCCCAACTGGCAGCCGTCCGTCGAGCTCGTGCAGATCCTCGCCGTGATGGGTCTGCTCATGTGTCTCAGCAACCCGCTCGGCTCGGCGCTGCTGGCCAAGGGCCGCGCCGACGTCGGCTTCTGGCTCAACGTGGCCAACACGGCGATCGTCGTCCCGGTGCTCTGGGTCGCCGTGCGCTGGGGGACGAGCGCCGTTGCGTGGGGGCACACGCTGATCGCCCTGCTCTTGTTCCTCGTCGAGCTCTGGATCGTGTACCGGATCCTCGACATGAGCTGGCGGAGCTACCTCGCGCGG
>JAFGAW010000256.1 GCA_016933475.1 Thermoleophilia bacterium | reverse complement strand
CTCGGCGTGGTCGCCGAGCTCGCCGACAAGGTGATGGTCATGTACGGCGGGCGCACGGTCGAGTACGGCTCCATCGACCAGGTCTTCTACGACCCGCACCACCCTTACACTTGGGGGCTGCTCGGGTCGCTGCCGCGGCTCGACCTCGTGGAGAAGACGCGGCTCACCCCGATCAAGGGGCAGCCGCCCGATCTCATCCTGCTGCCCGCCGGCTGCCCGTTCAGTGGGCGCTGCGTCTACGAGCGCGCCGAATGCCGTGACAACTGGCCGGCACACGAGCTGCTCGCCGAGGGCCACGGCGTCAACTGCTGGATCCCGCGCGCCGAGCGCGAAGAGATCCGCGCCGCCCTGCCGCACTTCAAGATCGAGGTCGCATGAGCCTGCTAGAGGTCCGCAACCTCAAGAAGCACTTCCCCATCAAGAGCGGCGTGCTCAAGCGCACGACGGGGCACGTCTACGCGGTCGACGACATCTCGTTCCACGTCGACCAGGGCGAGACCCTCGGCGTGGTGGGCGAGAGCGGCTGCGGCAAGTCGACCGCCGGGCGCAGCATCCTGCGCCTCATCGCGCCCACGGCCGGCGAGATCACCTTCGAGGGCGTCGACGTGATGCGCGCTTCGCGCTCGCAGATGCAGCGCCTGCGGCGCGACATGCAGATCATCTTCCAGGACCCGTACGCGTCGCTCAACCCGCGTATGCGCGTCCGCCACATCGTCGGCGAGCCGCTGCGCATCCACGACATCGGCACCGAGGCCGAGCAGCGCAAGCGGGTCTTCGAGCTGCTCGAGATCGTCGGCCTCAGCGCCGAGCACGCCGAGCGGTACCCGCACGAGTTCTCCGGTGGGCAGCGCCAGCGCATCGGCGTCGCCCGCGCCCTGGCGCTCAACCCCAAGCTCATCATCTGCGACGAGCCGGTGAGCGCTCTCGACGTGTCGATCCGCGCCCAGGTCATCAACCTGCTCGAAGACCTGCAAGACGAGTTCGATCTCACCTACATGTTCATCGCCCACGACCTCTCGGTGGTCAAGCACATCTCCGATCGCGTGGCCGTCATGTACCTCGGCAAGATCGTCGAGATCGCCGGCAGCGACGTCATGTACGACTACCCCCAGCACCCCTACACCGAGGCCCTGCTCTCGGCCGTGCCGATCCCCGACCCGCACACCGAGCGCGCCCGCCGGCGCATCATCCTCGAGGGCGACGTACCGAGCCCGGCCAACCCGCCCAAGGGCTGTGTCTTCCACCCGCGCTGCCCGCGCGCGCAAGAGATCTGCACGACGGCGATGCCGCAGCTCGCGACCGCCGGGAGTCACGTCGGCGGGCACCACGAGGTCGCCTGCTACTTCCCGGCCCGCTTCGACAGTGGGTCGCGCGTGGTCCACGCGCAGCCGTTCATGGATGCGATGCCGCGCGGCAGTGCGTCGGGGAGCGCTCCCGTCGCGTCCGCGTGAGGTCTGCCGTGCATCTGCACCGTCGCCCGCGCCTGTCTTTCGTCTTGTTCGCGGCGCTGGTGCTGCTCGTCACGGCCTCGGCCGCGTGCGGGGACGATGCCGGCGATGCCACGGTCCCGAGCGCCTCGCCGTCGCCCGCCGAGGCCGTCCTCGCCTGGGTCGAGGGCGAGCCGGTCACCCAGGCCGACGTCGACCTGGTGCTGGCCGAGGCGCGGCTTGCCGGTGAGACCGGCGACCCGGAGGCGGCGCTCGACGAGGCCGTCGGGCGCGTCCTCGTGCGTCGGGAGGCCGAGCGCCTCGGCATCACCGTCGACGACGCGGCTCTCGAGGCGCGCCTCGGCGAGATCCGCGACCGGCTCGGCGGGGAGGACGCGCTGACCGCCCGCCTGCAGAGCGCGGTCATGACCCGTGAGCAACTCCGTCTGGGGGCCGCCTACGGTCTTCTCCGCGAGCGTCTCCGCGACCAGAAATTCGCGGGGGAGAGCGCCGCCGACGAGGCGGTGCGGCGCTTCTACGACGAGAACCGCGAGACGCTCTTCACCGAGCCGGCCGCCGTGAAGCTCGGCAGCATCCTCTTCCGCGGCGAGAACGCGGCCAACGGCGTGGCCGCCAAGCTGCGCGCCGGCCAGCCGTTCGACGAGATGGCGCGGCGGTACAGCATGGACCCCGAGAGCAAGGCCAACGGCGGCCTGCTCGGGTGGGTCCAGGAGGCGTCGCTGCCCGAGCCGCTGGCGCGGGCCGTCCAGGGGCTGAAGCGCGGTGAGCTCTCCGAGGTCACTGCCGGCCCCGGCGGGTGGTTCATCCTCAAGCTCTACGATCGCCGGGCGGCGCAGACGAGGACCTTCGCCGAGGTCGAGGGCGAGCTGCGCGTCGAGCTCGACCGGCGCGAGCGCCTGCAGGCGCTAGAGGGCTGGCTCGAGCGCGAGCGCGAGCGCGTGCAGATCGAGCGCGCCGGCGGCTGAGACACCGCGCCCGCCGTCGAGGCCGGTGCCCGCCGTCGAGGCCGGCCCCACGATGATCGAGGCTCTGCGCCGATGGATGCTGCAGGGCCGGACGGCCGGGGTGGGGCGATGATCACCCGGCAACCTGCCGCAACGACTTCGCCGGTCGTCGCAGTCCATCCACGGGCGCGCCGTCGGCGCTTGGTATACTCGGCCGACAGCGAAGCCAGGGGTCCCTCATGAAGAACGCGCTCATCGTGTTGGCCGTCGTGGCCCTCCTG
>JAFGAW010000255.1 GCA_016933475.1 Thermoleophilia bacterium | reverse complement strand
GGGCTCGGCGACATCGGGCAGCTCTTCCCCGACGACGACGAGGCCTATCGCGGCGCCGACAGCGTCGCTTTGCTCACAGAGGTGGGGCGGCGCGTGACGGCGACGGGCTGGCGCGTGGTCAACGTCGACCTGACGGTGGTCTGCGAGGCGCCGCGCCTCGCCCCGCTGCGCGGCGCGATGGCGATGCGGCTCGCACGGGCACTCGATCTCGCGCCGGAGGCCGTCGGGGTCAAGGCGACCACGACCGAGGGGATGGGGTTCGCGGGGCGCGGCGAAGGCATCGTCGCGCTGGCCGTCTGCCTGCTGACGGACGACGACTAGCGCCGTGGGTGCCGGCGCAGCAGGTCTGCGACGCGGCCGGCGCGGTCACCGTGCGGCGCGGCCGGTGCGGTCACTGTGCGACGCGGTCGGCGCGGCCGTCGACCGCAGCCGGTCAGTGACGAGAGCCGGTCAAAGGCGGGACTCGCTCAGGCGCGGCGCCGGTCAGCTCTTGTCGTCGCCGGTCTCGTCGCCCTTGTCGAGGCGCGTCGCGTCGGAGCCTTCGAGCTCCTTGTCTTCGGTGTCCTCGTTGAGACCCTTCTTGAAACCACGGATGCTCTGCCCCATGGACTTGCCGAGCTTGGGTAGACGGCTGGCCCCAAACAGGAGCACGAGGATCCCCAGGATGATCAGGAGTTCGGTCGGGCCGAGGTTGGGCATGTCACTCTTCTCTCTGGTCGGTGTCGCCCGCCACCCGCCGGCGCGGCGGGCGGCCAGGTCCTGACAGAGAGACTGTACGGTAGCCCGCAGGCGCAATCAAGGCGAGCGCCGCGGGCGGCTCACGCACCGTCGGCGTGCCTGCGGCGGAGGGGCCTTGTGACGGCCGTGGGCGACGGACTGACCGGCGCCGGTCACGGGTCACGGGCCGGTCGGCGCCGAGCGCGCCCGCGGCTTGCGGGGGACCTGCCCGGTCGGGACTAGTACATCCGGAGCGTGCCGAGCCGCGCGGCGATGAAGTGCGCCAGGCCGGCGGCGTCGTCCAGGGCGAAGCGGAGCTCGTGTGGCAGATCGGCGTCGGTCACGAGCGCCAGCGCCTCGCCGGGCGCGCACAGCGGCTCGCGATGCCCGGCGGCAGCGCGGAACACCTCGATGCGGTGCGGTGCCGAACGCTTGTAGCCCTCGGCGAGCAGCAGGTCGTAGCCGCCGAAGTAACGCCGCGCCAACGTCGTCAGCGGGAGCTCCGCTTCGAGACGAGCGACGAAGGCGAAGCGCTCGGGCGAGCTGATGGCGTAGGCCTCGGCGCCCGCCTGGCCGTGCCGCCACGAGTCCTTGCCGGGGTGGTCGATCTCGAAGCCGTGGGCGTCGTGCTTCACGGTCCCGACGCGCAGGCCCAAGGCGCGCAGCTCGGGGAGGAGGCGCTCGATCACGGTCGTCTTGCCCGAGTCGCTCTTGCCGACGATGGCGACCAGGGCCGGCGTGTCGTCGGCCGGCTCGTGCTCTGCGAGGCGCCGCCGCGCCTCCCGGTACTCGTCCATGGTGTTGATGTTATGGAACGGCCGCGCGTCGGGGAAGGGCACCTCCTCCAGGCGGAGGCCGGGAAAGGCCGCGGCGATGCGGTGCCGCCCCTCGAGAAGGAGAGCGCGCATCGGCACCAGGCAGCCTGGGCCGTAGACGGCGAAGAGCGGCTCGCGGTGCGGGCCGATACGGGGCAGGGTGACGTCGGCCCCCGACGCGGCCGCAGCGGCGAGCACGCGGCGCACGGCGGCCGGCTCGGGGAAGGCGAGATCGGCGGCCATCACGAAGAGGGGGCCGCCGAGACCGTCGAGGGCGGTGACGATGCCGGTCAGGGGAGATCGACCGGGGTAGGCGTCGGGCAGGAACGGGAGCGCGGCCTCGTCGCCGAGGTCCGGCCGCTGCCCGTGCGCGTGCGAGACGACGACCTCGGGGAAGAGGGCGCGCAGGAAGTGCGCGTTCCGCTGAAGCAGCGTGCGGCCGCCGAGCACGAGGTAGCGCTTGTCGAGGCCGGCCCGGCGACCGCGCCCGCCGGCCAGCAGGACGGCGACGGCGGGCGCCGTTACGGCCTTGACCGGGCCGGCGTCGTCGCGGGTGTCGCTCGCGGTCGTCACGGGCGTGAGTGTACCGCCACCGCGTGTCGCTCCAAGCCCGCACGTCGTCCCCTCCGGGCGTGTTGCCGGGCGTAGAATGCGCGTGGCAGCGTCCCGAGGGGGTCAGACATGAACGACGAGAGCCAAGCGCGCGTCGTCGCCGTCGTCGCCAGTCCGCGCCGCGACGGCAACACGACCGCGCTTGTCGGCGCGGCGCTCGAGCGTCTCACGGCGCTCGGCTGTCGCTGCGAGACGATCGACGTGTGCGGGCTTCGTATCGCGCCGTGCGCGGCCCACGACGACTGTGCCGAGCGCTCGGAGTGCGCCTACGCCGACGACGCCGCCGAGGCGATCGAGGCCGTGTACGCGGCCGACGGTCTCCTGCTGGCCTCCCCCGTCTACTACGAGAACGTGTCCGCGCAGATGAAGCTCTTCATGGACCGCTGCTACTTCCCCTACACCCACGGGCGGTGGCTGGCGGCCAAGGTCGTGGGGCTGATCGCCGTCGCCGCCGAGACGGGCCTCGACGACACGCTCGCCGCGCTGCGCCGCTACGTCGCGCTCTCGAGTGACCGCGATGTGCCGACGCGCAGCGTGAGCGGCCTGGCCGACGAGCGCGGGGCGGCCGCTGCCGACCCCGAGCTGCGGGCCGCGGCCCGTCACCTCGCCGACGAGATGGCGCGGTACCTGGTGCCGGTCGTGTGAGCTGCAGTCGCGGGGGAGCGCGCCGTGCGAGTGCTCGACGGCCCGCTGTTCAGCACCTGAGGTCGACCACGCGCGTCTCGGTGACGAGAAGGTGGACAGGCAGGTCGTGAGGCTCGGCCGGTACCTCGTCCACGACTTGGACGTCGAACGCCGCGGCCACCCGGTGGCAGTCGGGGCGCATCAGGGCCACCAGGTTGTCGTAGTAGCCGCCGCCGTACCCGCAGCGACGGCCCTCGAGGTCGAAGGCCGAGCCGGGCACGAGGACGCAGTCGAGCGCGTCGGGCGACAGCGTCTCGAGGCCGTCCCGCGGCGCGGGGATGCCGAAGGTCCCCGGCACCAGGTCGCGCGCCAGGTCGGTGACCCGAGCCGCGACCATGACCCGCGGCCCCGTGATACGCGGCAGTGCGAGCACGACGCCGGCGGCGAGCAGGCGCTCGAGCAGGGGTCGCGTGTCGAACTCGCTGCGGACCGGGACGTAGGCCATCACGCAGCGGGCGCACACGCACTCCTCGAGCGTGATGAGCGCTGCGGTGATGCGCGCGCTCTTCTCGGCGCGCGCTGCGGCGGGCAGGGCGTCGCGGGCCGCCAAGGCGCGCTCGCGGACCGCGCGCTTGCGCGTCGCGAGGCCGGGGTCTCGAGGTTCGGTGGTCACGGCCAGAGGCGCTCTCCCGTGCACAGGGCTGGCAACGCTTCGGGTTACGAGTGGCTCCAAGCACATTCCGGCGCCGGGGCCCTTCCTCTATAGTATAGCCATCGTCCCCGGCGGGCTCGGGGGCGTGCGACCGACAGGAGAGAGGTGCGCGTCGTCCCCCGAGGCGTCGTACCGAAGGGGGTGACTGCGGGCATGGCGCTGCGTTCCCAGGAGGAGATCTCGCTGGCGTCCGTCTTCGCGCGGACACTGCGCTCGCTGCTGAGCCTGACCGCCTCCGAAGAGCCGCGCGCGTGGCCCACCACCGCGCAGATCCTCGACTCCACACCGCCGACCGCCACCACCCCGACGGCCTTGCTGCGCCTGCTGCAGTTCGGCGTGCTGCCCGAGCTGCTCGGGGCCAGCGCCGGCCCGGCCATCTACCTGGCCGCGAAGCGCTTCAGCGGCGACCTCGACATCCGCTCGATCCAGGGCCTGAAGGACTGGTTCGCGGAGATGCGTCTCGGCGAGCTCGAGGTCGAGCTCGACGAGGAGCGCGTACTGGTCAAGCTCTCGCACTGCGCGAGCAGCGAGCGCCTGCCGCGCACGGGCACGGCCGTCTGCGACTTCGAGCGCGGCCTGATCGACGGCGTCCTCGAGCGCATCACCGGCACCGACGTGCTCACCAAGGAGACCCTCTGCTGGGCCTTGGGCGACACCGTCTGCCAGTTCGAGGGCTACACGGGCGACCAGGCGGGCTACCTGTACCGGGAGAACGGGTTCGATCCCGAGACGCAGAAGCGGCTCCTCAAGGGTCTCGCCGACCAGGCCGACGTCGCGGTCGACAACCTGCGACTCATGAACCAGCGGCGCGAGCTCGAGACGCACGACGCCCTGACCGGGCTGATGAACTTCAGGCACCTGCGCGAGCGCGCGGCGTACGAGCTCGTGCGCGCCGCGCGCCACGGCCGCACGGTGGCCTTCGTGATGATCGACCTCGACGACTTCCAGCGGGTCAACGAAGAGGTGGGGCAGGAGGGCGGCGACGAGGTGCTCCGCCACTGGGCGGCCGCGCTCACGGCGCAGATCCGCGGCTGCGACCTGCTCTGCCGGTACGGGGCCGACGAGTTCCTGCTCGTGCTGCCCGAGACGGCCGAGCGGCAGGCCGACATCGTGCTCGAGCGTGTGCTCGGCTCGATGCAGCACCTCGCCGTCGAGGTAGGGGATCGGCAGTACGCCCTCTCCGCCTCGGCGGGCGTCGCCGCCTATCCGGGCGACGGGCAGAGCGTCGAGGCGCTCGTCGCCAAGGCCGCGACCACCATGTACGCGGCGCGCGCCGGCGGCAAGGGCCGGGTCGGCTTCTTCTCCTCGCCGCCGCGTCTCTGACGGCGCCGCCGCGCCGCCCTTCACACATGCCCCCGCGCGCCGAGATCCTCGCCGTCGGCGGGCTCGACCGCGACCTGCGCCCCGTCTATGAGCACTACGTGCGCCTGCTCAGGCCGTGGCTTACCCTCGAGACTCGTGAGGTCCGCGAAGTCGCGCTCAAGGGCCGGGCGCCGGCCGAGGTCCTGCGCGAGGAGGGTCGCCGCCTGCTGGCCGCCTGGCCCTCGTCGGGGACAGTCGTGGCACTCACCGTCGACGGTGCCGCCCACGACTCTCCGGGCTTCGCGGCCGCACTCGAGCGCTGGCTCGAGCGCGGCCGTGTCACCTTCGTCGTCGGCGGCTCCCTCGGGCTCGCCGACGAGGTCGTCGCCCGTGCCGCCGAGCGGCTCTCGCTGTCGCCGCTCACGATGCCGCACCAGCTGGTCCGCGTCGTTCTCGCCGAGCAGCTCTTCAGAGGCCTCTCGATCCGACGCGGCCACCCGTACCACCACTGAGGGCGAGCCGGCGGTCGCGTCGAGGCGCCCTGCCGTCCGGGTAGCGCGGCGACCGCGTCGAGGCGCGCCGCCCGCACGGTAGCGCGGCGGGCGCCCGGAGACGCGTCGTCCGCCGGGGGCAGCTGCCGTGGCCCGGACGTTCGTGCCCGGCGGGGCCGACGCTGTAGAATGCCCCTCGCGCGGCGCCGGTCGCCGCGCTCCGTGCAGCGATGCCCTCACACGACGACATCCACGACGTCGCCGGCCTCGCCGCGTCGCTCGACGCGGCGCTCGCCGGCGTGCTCGCGGAGCTCGGCGTCGAAGGACCGCCGGCCGCCGCCGAGCTCGGGGTGCCGTCTCGCCGCGAGCACGGCGACCTGACGACCAACGCCGCGCTCGTCAACGCCAAGCGGGCAGGCCGCCCGCCGCGTGAGATCGCCCAAGCCCTGGGCGAGCGCTGGAGCGCCGGGCCCGGGGCCGGGGCCTGCGCGCGCTTCGAGGTCGCCGGTCCAGGCTTCCTCAACCTCTTCCTGACCGACGCCTGGCACCGCGGCGCCCTCGCGCGCATGCTCGTAGCGGGCTCGCACTACGGTCGCGGGGCGCTACCGGCCGAGCGGCGGCAGAAGGTCAACATCGAGTTCGTGAGCGTCAACCCGACGGGGCCGCTGCACGTCGGTCATGCGCGTTACGCCTCGTACGGCGACGCTCTGTGCCGCATCTTCGCCTATGCCGGGCACGACGTGACGCGCGAGTTCTACGTGAACGATGCCGGCACGCAGATGCTGCGCTTCGGCCAGTCGCTGGCGGCGCGCTACGCCCAGCGCCTCGGCGCCGACGTGGCGGTCCCCGACGACGGCTACCAGGGCGAGTACCTCCTCGGGCTTGCCGACGAGTTCATCGCCGAGGCCGGCGAGCGCTACCTCGAGGCGGTCGCCGCGGCGCCCGACGCCCTGAGCCTGCCGGCCGACGTCGTCGCGGTCTTCAAGACCTGGGGCCGCGACGCCGTGCTCGAGCTCTTCCGTGCCACCCTCGGGCGCCTGCGCGTGCCCTTCGACGTCTGGGCGCACGAGAGCGCGCTCTACACCGGCGGGGAGCCGTACCGCGGCTTCGCCGGCGAGGTCGGCAAGGCGCTCGCCGACCTCGACGCCGAGGATCTCCTCTACGAGCACGAAGGCGCCGTCTGGCTGAAGACGACACGGTTCGGCGACGACAAGGACCGCGTGCTGATCCGCTCGAGCGGCGAGGCCACGTACTTCCTCAGCGACATCGCCTACCACCGCGACAAGATGGACCGCGGGTTCGAGCACATGATCGACATCTGGGGGGCCGACCACCACGGCTACGTGCCGCGCATGAAGGCGGCCTTCACCGCCCTGCCCCCGCACCAGCCCGAGCGCCTCGAGCTCATCATCGGGCAGCTCGTGAACCTCCTCGAGGGCGGCGCGGCGAAGCGCATGTCGAAGCGCCGCGGCGACATCGTGACCGTCGACGACCTCGTGGAGGCGATCGGCGTCGACGCCGCCCGCTTCCTGCTGGTGGGGCGCTCGCAGGACACGACCCTCGAGCTCGACCTCGACCTCGCCGTCGAGCAGAGCAGCCAGAACCCGGTCTACTACGTGCAGTACGCCCATGCCCGTATCTGCAGCGTGCTGCGCACCCTGGTCGAGCGCGGCGGGGAGGGGGCGGTCGCCCTGGTCGACGAGGTGGCGGCCGGCGCCCGCGGGCTGCCGGACGTCGCCGTCGGGCCCGAGGAGCGCGACCTTATCCACACGCTCGCCCGTTTCCCCGACGTCGTGCTCGCGGCGGTGGAGCACCGTGCCCCACACCGCGTGCACACCTACCTCGGCGAGCTCGCCGCCGGGTTCCACGTCTTCTACCGGCAGTGCCGGGTGATCGTCGACGATCCCGAGGTGTCGGTCTTCAGGGTCGGGCTCTGCCGGGCGTCACAGCGGATCCTGGCCACGGGGCTCGACCTGCTCGGCGTCTCGGCACCGGAGCAGATGTAAGACCCGAAGAGGCGACCCGGGGCCGGCGCGCTCGGCGCCGGCCCCGGGTCGCCTCGGCGCTACACGCCGATCCTCACATCCTCTGCACGCCACGCTGGAACCCGCGCCACGCTCGACGTGCCGTATGCGTCAGGACACCGTGTCGCCGCGTGCGTCAGGACGCCGCGTGCGTCAGGACGCGAGCCGGTGCCGTACGCCCTGCCGCATCTTCTCGTACTCGGCCTCGGTGAGGTCCTCGTCGAACCCGAGGAGGTGCGCCACGGCGGCGAGTCGGTCGCCGGCGAGCAGGCGGTCGACGACGCTGTCGAGCACGGTCAGGGCGACCTCACGCCCGGGTATCGCCGGCGTGTACACATAGGCGATGCCGCTCTTGTCCTGGGCGAGCAGGTGCTTCTTGACGAGGTTGTTCATGACCGTCATCACCGTGGTGTAGGCGATCGGTCGCCGCGCGCGCAGCGTCTCGTACACATCGCGCACCGTCGTGCTGTCGTGCTGCCAGACGATCGAGAGGATGTCGGCCTCGAGGGAGCCGATGCCCGTGAACGGCGCGCCCTTCGTGCTCTTCAGCCACTTCGGTCTGGTCTGCTCCATGAGGGCTCCCTTCGTCGCTGCTCGGCCAGCGCCGGTGACCCCACCCCGCACTACCCATCACGTTAGTACCACTCATAGCCAGAACCCCGTTCGCCGAAACCGGCTGCCGTCGCGCGCTGCTAGAATCCTCTGCGTCGTCCGCGAGAGGAGGTCCGAGATGCGCGTCTTCATCGCCGTCGACCTGGAGGGCATCTGCGGTGTCGTCGACGAGCGGCAGACGGAGCCCGATGGGCCGCTCTACGGCGACGCCTGCCGAGCGATGCGCGCCGACCTCGACGCCGTGCTCGCCGGCTGCGCCGCGGCCGGGGTCGCCGAGGCGGTCGTCTGCGACGCGCACTACCACGGGACGAACCTGAGCGCCGAGGCGCTGCCCCCGTGGGTCACGCTGGTCTCCGGGTCTGGGCCGCACAGCATGCTGCAGGGCATCGGGCCGGGGTTCGACGCGGCGCTCTTCGTCGGCTACCACGCCCGCGCCGGTACCCGAGCCGCCGTTCTCGAGCACACCTGGACGTACAAGGTGTTCGACGTCTCCGTTAACGGCGTCTCGCTCGGCGAGTTCGGCCTCGGGGCGCTGCTCGCCGGCCACTTCGGCGCACCGGCCGTCTATGTCTCCGGCGACGACAAAGCGGTCGCCGAGGCGCAGGCGCTCGTGCCGGGTGTCGTCGGGACCGTGGTCAAGCGCGGGGTGTCGCGGACCTGCGCCGAACTGCGCCCCCCGGACCCGGTCCGGCGCGAGATCCGCGCCGACGTCGAGCGAGCTCTCAGCGCCACGCCGCCACGGCCCTTCGTCTGGGACGGCGCGCCGATGCGCCTCGCCTTCACCCGGGTCTGTTTCTGCGATGCGGCGGCGCAGGCGCCGGGCGTGCGACGCGTCGATGGGCGCACGCTCGAGTTCGACGCCGGGGACTACGGGCGCCTCTACACGACGTTCCTCGCCTGCCTCGACCTGGCGGCGACCGCGGGCTGACGACGAGGCGCGACCCGGCGCGGTTCGCGCGGGGCGGCACGGGCGCGGAAGGATGTCTGCGGCGCGGCCGGGGAGCCGCTCGCACGCCGGCCGTCGAGGCGCGCCGGCGGGCGCCCATGCTTCGCGGGGAGTGTTGAGGGGCCTCGCGACATATGGTCTACTGTGTACGCGAGCGGGTGTAGTGTAGTTGGTAACACGTCAGCTTCCCAAGCTGAAGATCGAGGGTTCGAGTCCCTTCACCCGCTCCAGACGCCTCCCCGTCCCGGCTCCCCGCCGAGGCGCGTGACGGCCTTCCTCGGGTGTGTGCAATGGTCATCCCACTGACGCAAGTCAAGCTGGCCGCAACGCACCTTTTCGGCTATCCTAACGCTAGGTTTTCGGGATACCTTCATGGGTGCCGTC
This sequence comes from Thermoleophilia bacterium, assembly GCA_016933475.1. Classification (GTDB taxonomy): domain Bacteria; phylum Actinomycetota; class Thermoleophilia; order UBA2241; family UBA2241; genus UBA2241. The sequence goes on along the minus strand of JAFGAW010000255.1, from coordinate 4,768 downwards.
GGGGAGCGGCGGAGCGATGAGCAAGCGCAGCGAGAGCGTCGAGGAGTACCTCGAGGCCATCTACAAGCTTTCCCGCAGCGACGGCGAGGGCGGGGCGACCGTGTCGCGGCTCGCCGCCGCGCTCCAGGTGTCGCCGCCGTCCGTCTCGGAGATGCTCGGCCGCCTGCGCGCCGCCGGCCTCGTCGAGGAGGGCGGCGGGCGCGGCGTCGCGCTGACGGCGCAGGGCGAACGCGAGGGTGCCAGCCTCGTGCGCCGGCATCGGCTCAGCGAGCGCTTCCTGACCGAGTTCCTCGACGTGCCCTGGGACGAGGTGCACGCCGAGGCCTGCCGCTTCGAGCACGCGATCAGCCCCGAGGTCGAGGCGCGGCTCGCGGCCCAGCTCGGCTACCCGCGCACCTGCCCTCACGGGCACGCGATCCCCGACGAGGACGGCGCCTGCGTGGAGGAGCCGCTGCGGTCCCTGGCCGAACTGGAGCCGGGTGAGCAGGCAACCATAGGCCGCATCAGCGACGAGCAGCCTGAGCTCCTGCGCTACCTGGCGTCGCTCGGCCTGTTGCCGGACACATCCGTGACCGTGGAGAGTGTGGCCCCGTTCGGCGGCCCGCTGCTCGTGCGCGTGGCCGACGCCCAGTACGCGCTCGGGCGCGAAGTCGCGGGCAAGGTCCTCGTACGCGAACGTCCTGGGGAGCGCCGCGCCGGCAGAGGTAACGCCGCTCACGCACGCGACGGGCGCCCGAAGCGCGCCCGGTCGCGCGGTCGCCGGCAGGACCGACATGCGTGAGCGATGACGACCGCGGTCACGACCCCCCGGGCTGCCGCCGACCGCGAGGCCGGCACCTTGGCCGTCTGCCTCGCCGGCAACCCCAACGTGGGCAAGTCCTCGCTCTTCAACTGTCTCACCGGCGCCGCCTGCGACACGGCGCACTGCGCCGGGGTGACGACGACCGCGTCCTCGGTCTGCACGCGCTGGCGCCGGCACGCCGTCGAGGTGATCGACCTGCCGGGCACCTACGCCCTCGAGGGCCACGCCGGCGACCAGCGTGTGGGCCGGGCGGCGCTGCTCGAGGCCCGGCCCGACGTCGTGGTCGCCGTCGTCGATGCGACCAATCTGGCACGCAATCTCTACCTCGTCCTCCAGCTGCTCGACCTCGGGTACCGCGTGGTCGTCGCGCTCAATCTGGTCGACGAAGCCCGCCGCCGTAACATCGACATCGACGCCGCCGTGCTGGCCCGCGACCTCGGTGTGCCGGTGGTGCGCACGGTCGCCTCGAAGGGTGAGGGCGTCGAGGGCGTCATGCGCACCGTGCTCGCCGTGGTCGAGGCCGGCGACGGCGCGGGGCGCGGGCGCCGCCGCCGCTACGGGCCGCTGGTCGAGGAACGCATCGACGAGCTCGAGGGGCAGCTCGAAGAACGCGTCGCGAGCCGCGAGCTGCCCTTCGGGCTCTCGTCTCGCGCCGCGGCGCTCGCCGTCCTCGAGGGCGACCCGGAGACGACCGCGGCGCTCTCCGAGCTCGGCGAGTTGCACATCGACCCGGGCGATGAGGCGCTGCCGCTGCTCATCGCCCGCCAGCGCCACGACGTCGCCCGCCGCCTGGCCGAGGCGTGCACCGCATCGGCGGACGTCGCCCCCGACACCTGGTGGCGCATCACGACGACGCCGAGGACCGGCTTGCCGATCCTCGGCGGCGTCGTGGCCGGCGTCTTCACCGTCCTGTTCGTCGTCGGCGGCTTCCTCTCCGGGATCCTGACCAATGCCTGGGAGGCGACCGTCTCGCCGTTACTCACCGATTTGGTCACGGCTATCTTCGGCGGCGGCGCCCTGGGGCGCACCGTGCTCTGGGGCGTCGACGGCGGCGTGATCGCCACGCTGGCGATCGGCATCCCCTACATCCTCACCTTCTACGTGCTGCTCGCCCTGCTCGAGGACTCGGGCTACCTGAACGCCGCCGCTTTCCTCACCGACCGCGTGATGCACCGCTTCGGTCTGCACGGGCGCGCCGTTATCCCGCTGATCGCCGCCCTGGGCTGCAACGTGCCGGCGATCATCGGCACGCGCACCCTCAACTCGATGCGCGAGCGCCTCATCGCCAGCACCCTGATCACGCTCACCCCGTGTAGCGCCCGCACCGCCATCATCATCGGGGCGGTCGCGCTCTACGCGGGGTGGCAGTGGGCCATCCTGGTCTACGCCGTGCTCATCGCCGTCGGGGTGCTCGCCGGGCTGGGCCTCAACCGCCTGCTGCCCGGCGAGAAGCAAGGCCTGGTCATGGAGATGTTCCCCTTCCGGCGGCCGGTCCTCCGCCAGGTGGGGGTGAAGACGTGGCGGCGCTTTCGCGACTTCATCTGGGATGCCGCACCCATCATCGTGATCGGCAGCATGGTTTTGGGCACGCTCTACGAGACCGGATGGATCTGGGAGCTCACGGAGCCGCTCTCGCCGGTGGTCGAGACCTGGCTCATGCTGCCCGCGGTGGCGGGTCTCACCCTGGTCTTCGGCGTGCTGCGCAAGGAGCTCGCCCTGCAGCTCCTGCTCACCTTCGCCGTCGTCGCCTACGGCAGCAGCGTGCAGGACATCAGCTCGTTCATGGACACGAGCCAGATCGTCACCTTCGCCCTGGTGACGTCGCTCTACGTGCCCTGCGTGGCGACGATCGCCGTCCTCGGGCGCGAGCTGGGCTGGCGGCGGACGGCCTACGTGAGTCTCGGGACGGTGGCGATCGCCCTCCTGATCGGGGGCGCGGCCGCCCACCTACTGCAGGCGCTGGGCTACTGAGGCTTGCCGGCGGCCGGGCGGGCGCTGCGCGGCCGCATCATCCTGTCGTGGCGTCTTCTGTCGTGCCGTGGGCCAGCACCCAGGCGAGCGTCGCCCGCGCCACCTCGGGCGAGCGGCCGGGGCCGTGGTGACCCCCCTCAGTCAGGATCATGAAGCGGGTAGGGGGCTCGAGCACCGCCGCCAGACGACGGCTGTGGTCGAAGGGCACATCGGCGTCGTCGCGCGCGTGAGCGAGCAGCACCCGGCGCAGGCCGCGTGCCTCCGCGATCAGGTCGAGGCGCGCGAGGAACGGCCGCAGGGTCGCCTCGTCGAAGCGCCCTGCATAGCGGTCGTCGGGCCGCGACGGGTCCGCGGGTAGGGCCGCGCCGGGACCGTCCGGGGGCGCCGGCGCGAACCGGCCGTTGCGTCCGGTGGCCCGGTCGAGGCCGCGAAGCAGGGAGCGGCCGTCGGCGGGGCACAGCAGAACGAGCGAGCGCAGGAGGCCCGGGCGTCGGCGGGCGGCCAGCACCAGCAGCATCGCGCCCATACTGGCCCCGCGTGCCGCGACCCACGGAGCTCCGGAGAGTCGCCGCAATGCGTCGCCGGCGGCGATCACGTCGTCGCTGCCGCGGTCGTCCATCGCCCCGCCGCTCGCGCCGTGGCCGCGGAAGTCGAAGAGCAGGGCGGCGAACCCCGTGGCCACGGCCTGCTCGGCCATGATCACGTGGTTCTCCTTGCGGCTTCCGGCGCCGTGGCAGACGAGCAGCGCGCCTCGCGCACGGACGTCGGGCAGGTAGAGGAGGGCGGCCAGCGGGACGCCGCCGGAGTCGATGGTCACCGGCTGCGGCTCGGATCCGGAACGCGGCGCCTCCACCCCGGCCCCCACCCGCGCCGCGCTGGTCAGCGGCGCGCGACGAGGCGCCGGTAGATGGCCTCGTAGTCGCCGACCATGCGCTCGACCGAGAAGCGGCGCTCGACCTCCGCCCGGCAGACCCGGGGATCGATCTCGCCCACGCGGCCGATGGCGGCGACGAGGCCGTTGAGGTCGTCGCGCACAAAACCGGTGCGTCCGTCGGTGACGACCTCGGGCACCGAGCCCTGTCGCAGGGCGACGACGGGTGTGCCGGTGGCCAGGGCCTCGATCATCACGAGGCCGAAGGGCTCGGGCCAGGCGATCGGGAAGACGTAAGCGTGGGCGTGGGCGAACAGCTCGCGCTTGCGCGCCAGCGAGACCTCACCCTCGAAGACGATCTGCTCGCCGTCGACGTGCGGCTCGACGCGCTCGTGGAAGTAGTCGGCGGACTGCTCCTGCACCACCCCGGCCATGATGAGGCGGCGCCCCGTGCGGCGCGCCGCCTCGATGGCGAGATGGAAGCCCTTGGCTTCGCAGACGCGCCCGAAGGCGAGCAGGTAGTCGTCCTTCTCGGCCACGAAGGGCCACTCCTCTACGGCGATGGCGTTGTAGACGACGCCGGCCCAGTCCATGCCCGGCGGGCCCTGCGCGCGCTGGTACTCGCTGATGGCGTTGTAGGGAACCTCTCCGCCGAACCGGACGTAGAAGGGGGTGGTCTCGGCGTTGAACGAGCAGTGGATGGTGTGGAGCACCGGCGGCAGGTCGAGGCAGCGGTGGAACGCAGGGACGAGGAAACCGGAGTGGTCGTGGACGAGGTCGAAGCCGCCGTCGGCGAGGATGTCGTCGAGGGCGAACCTCACGTGGCAGACGTCGATCGACGTCCTCTGCATGAGTTCGGGCATGGCCCGGGGGAAGTACGCCCGCAACTCGGCCGCCGTGTGCGAGTCGCCGGCGGCGTAAAGGACGACCTCGTGGCCCCGCGGCGGCAGGCCGTCACAGAGCTGCTGCACGACCCACTCCGTGCCGCCGTACCCGGGAGGGGGCACGGCGATCCACGGAGGTGCCAGCTGGGCGATCCTCATGAAAGGATTCTATCAGCGGTCCCTACGCCGCTCCCGGGCAGACGGTCTCCACGGGGCGCCGTCAACCGTCGCCGCGGCAGC
>JAFGAW010000043.1 GCA_016933475.1 Thermoleophilia bacterium | reverse complement strand
TGGCGCTCAACCCCTTCCTCTCGCCCCTGCGGCACGACCCGGGGCACCGCTGGTGACGGCGCCGCGGGCGCCCAAGGGCACGTACGACCTGCTGCCCGACGAGGCCGCGGCGCGCGACGCCGTGGTCGCCGTCGCGGCGCGCGTCTTCGCCGCCTTCGGCTACCGCCGCGTGGTGACTCCCGAGTTCGAGGAGACGGGGCTCTTCGCCCGCGGCGTCGGCGAGGCCACCGACATCGTGCGCAAGGAGATGTACACCTTCGAGGACAAGGGCGGCCGCTCGCTGACCCTGCGCCCCGAGGGCACGGCGCCGATCTGCCGCGCCTACCTCGAGCACGGGCTGCACAAGTGGCCGCAGCCGGTGAAGCTCTGGTACTACTGCCCGATGTTCCGCTACGAGCGGCCTCAGGCCGGGCGGTACCGCGAGCACTACCAGCTCGGCGCCGAGGCGATCGGCTCGGCCGAGTCGATGGTCGACGCCGAGGTGATCCTCCTGCTGGCACAGCTCTTCGCCGAGCTCGGCGTAGGCGGCCTGCGGCTCGCTGTGAACAGCATGGGCGACCCGGCCTGCCGGCCGGCGTATGTCGCCCGCCTGCGCGAACACCTGCGCGGCCGCGAGGCGGAGCTCTGCGGCGACTGCCGCGAGCGTCTCGAGCTCAACCCGTTGCGCACTTTCGACTGCAAGGTCGAGAGTTGCCGCGCCGTGCTCGACGACGCGCCGCACCTGGTCGATCATCTCTGCGGCGACTGCCGCGAGCACTTCGATCGGGTCCTCGCGCTGCTGCGCCGCGCAGGGCTCGAGCCCGAGCTCGACCCGCGTCTCGTGCGCGGCCTCGACTACTACACGCGCACGACCTTCGAGTTCAGCTCCGACCGCCTCGGTGCCCAGAGCGGCGTGGGGGGCGGGGGACGCTACGACGGCCTCATCGAGCAGCTCGGGGGCCCGTCGACGCCGGGCGTCGGCTGGGGCGCCGGCCTCGAGCGCATCGGTCTCGCCATGGGCGAGACCGATGCCGCCGCAGCGGCGCCGCAGGTCTACGTCGTGAGCTTCGCCGGCGACGAGCGTGAAGCGGCCTTCGCGCTGGCGCAGCGCCTGCGCGCGGCCGGTGTGCGCACCGAGCTCGACCTCGCCGCGCGCAGCCCCAAGGGTCAGCTCAAGCAGGCGGGCCGCAGCGGCGCCGCCTGGGCCGTGCTCCTCGGGCTCGACGACCTGGCCGCCGGCGCCGTCCGCCTGCGGCGGCTCGACGGCGGCGGCGAGGAGGACGTCGCCCTCGAGGCGGCCGTCGAGCGCCTCGCCCGGCTCGCCGGGGAGGCGTCGTGAGCCTGCGTGACACGTACCCCGGCGAGCTGCGCGCGGCCGACGTCGGCCGCCGCGTCGAGCTCGCCGGCTGGGTCGCCCACCGCCGCGACCACGGCAACCTGATCTTCGTCGACCTGCGCGACCGCAGCGGCGTGGTGCAGCTCGTCTTCGACCCGTCGCGGGCGCGCGAGGCGCACGCCCTCGCCGAGACCGTGCGCCCCGAGTCGGTGCTCGCCGTCGAGGGCGAGGTCGTGGCCCGCGCCCCCGAGACCGTCAACCCGGCGCTGCCGACCGGCAAGGTCGAGGTCAGGGTGGCCCGGCTCGAGATCCTGAACCGGGCCCAGACGCCCCCGTTCGCCGTCGAGGGCGACGAGGCGGCCGAGGTCGACGAGACCCTGCGCCTGAAGTACCGCTACCTCGACCTGCGGCGCGCCGAGATGCTGCGCCACCTCGAGTTGCGCCACACGGTGGTGCAGGCGACGCGCGCCTTCTTCAACGCGCAGCGCTTCCTCGAGGTCGAGACGCCGTGCCTGACCAGGTCGTCCCCCGAGGGCGCGCGCGACTTCCTCGTCCCGTCGCGCCTCCAGCCGCAGCGGTTCTACGCGCTGCCGCAGTCGCCGCAGATGTTCAAGCAGATCCTCATGGTGGCGGGCGTCGACCGCTACTACCAGATCGCCCGCTGCTTCAGAGACGAGGACCTGCGCGCCGACCGCCAGCCCGAGCACACGCAGATCGACGCCGAGGTGTCGTTCCTCTCGGCGGCCGAGATCCGCGCCCTGCTCGAGGGGCTCATGGCGGCGATCTTCGACGCCGTGGGTGAGGGCCCGCTCACCTTGCCGCTGCCGACACTGACCTACGACGAGGCCATGCTGCGATACGGCTCCGACAAGCCCGACCTGCGCTTCGGGCTCGCGATCGACGACGTCTCCGACGTCTTCGCCGCCAGTGGGTTCCAGGTCTTCCGCGGGGCGCTCGAGGCCGGCGGGGTCGTGCGCGCGCTGCGCGCCCCCGGAGGGGGGCGCCTCTCGCGCGCCCAGATCGACGGCCTCACCGAGACGGCCAAGGAGCACGGCGCCCGCGGCATGGCGTACGTGTACGTCGAGGAGGGCCGCGCCCTGCGCGGCCCCATCGTCAAGTTCCTCGCCGAGGCCGAGCAGGCCACGCTCGTCGAGCGCGTCGCCGCGGAGCCCGGTGACCTCGTCGTCTTCGCCGCCGACCAGGCGGCACCGGCCGCCGAGGTACTCGGCGCCCTCCGTCTGGCTCTCATCGCACTGCTCAAGCCCGAGCCCTCCACGCGCTGGTCCCTGCTCTGGGTCGTCGACTTCCCTCTGTTCGAGATCGACAAGGAGAGCGGCGAGCTCACGTACGGCCACAACCCGTTCAGCCTGCCGACCGACGAGACGCTGCCCTTCCTCGAGTCCGAGCCGCTCAAGGTCTACGGCGCCCAGTACGACCTGGTGCTGAACGGCACCGAG
>JAFGAW010000254.1 GCA_016933475.1 Thermoleophilia bacterium | reverse complement strand
CTCGAGGATCCGGTCGAGGCGGTGGATGTCGCCGTACTTCGCCCGGTAGCCCTCCCAGTCGAGCTCCTCGAGCTTGTCGTAGCCCTCGAACTGGCTGATGACCCCGTCCTCGTGGAAGGGGACGATCAGTTTGCGGCTGAGCTCCTCCCAGCGGGCGAGCTCGTCGTCGTCGATGCCCAGGGTGTCGGTGAGCTCGGCCGCCCGCCGCTCGGAGAGCTGCGCGGGCAGGCGGGCGGCCTCGCCGAAGAGCCAGGCCGCCATGACGTTGGTGTAGGCGTTGTTGTCGAGGCCCGGCTTCTCGACGCCCGGGTAGCCGGTGTGGAACTCGTCGGGGCCGAGGACGCCGCGGATCGCGTAGCGCCCGCGCGCGGCGTCGAAGCTCGCGAGCGAGGCGAAGAAGCGCGCGATCTCGAAGAGCAGCTCGGCGCCGTAGTCCTCCATGAACTGGTCGTCGCCGCTGGCGTCGTGGTAGTGGCTGACGTTGCGCGCGATGGCGAGGCCGACGTGCCGCTGCAGGTTGGTCACGTCGGGGATCCACCTGCCCGACTTCGGGTTGAGGTGGATCTTCTGCGCCATCTCCTCGCCGTTGCTGCCGCACTGCCACGGGTACATCGCCCCGCGGAGGCCGTCGCGGCGCGCCATGCGGCGCGCCTCCGGCAGCCGCCGGTGGCGGTACTTCAAGAGGTCGCGAGTGACCTCGGGCAGGCGCAGGTCGAGCACGGGGAAGACGTAGAGGTCGTCCCACATCGCGAGGCCGCGGTAGGCCTCGCCGTGCAGGCCGCGCGGCCCGAGGGAGACGTCCATATCGAGGGTGTTGGGCGACGCCGTCTGGAAGAGGTGGAAGAGGTGGAGGCGGGCGATCTGGAGGACGTCGTCGTTCTCGGGCAGCTCGAGCGCGGAGCGCGCCCAGATGTGGGCCCAGGCCGTCTCGTGGCCGGCGAGCAGCCTGGCGAAGTCGCCGGCCCGCTCGAGCGCCAGCAGCGCGTCGCGGCCGGGCTCGGTGATGCCGTCGTCGCGCGAGGTGAAGACGGCGACGACCTTCTCGACGGTCGCCGTCTCGCCCTGCGCCAGGTCGACCGCGAACTCGTGCGCGATCACGCCCTCGTCGCGGCTCAGCCGCCTCTCGGGCGCCGCGCGCCCGGCCTTCAGAAACACCCGTGTCCGCGCCGCCTCCGCGATGCGCACGTGCGACTGCACCGTCTCGACGCGCGCGAGGAGCGTCTCGTCGTCCGCTGCCTCGAGGTCGAGCACCTCGAGGTGCCGGCTCGTGAGCTGCCGGTAGCGTGGCACGCCCCAGTTGGTCACCGAGGCGTCGATACCGCTGCGCACGCGCAGGCGTCCCTGCCAGTCCTCGGCCGTGACCGTCGTCTGCAGCGCGGCGACGTGGGCGCGACCCATGTGGACGATGCGCCGCTCGACGGTGCGCGTCGTGCGCCCCGCGGCGTCGCGGAAGCGGGCCGTGCGCGTGAGGATGCCGCGGCGCAGGTCGAGCTCCTGACGGTAGTCGAGCAGCTCGACCTCCCGCAGGTCGACCCACGGCCCGTCGTCGATCGCCAGCTGCAGCACGAGCCAGTTCGGGATGTTGACGATGGACTCGTTGGTGATCGTCTGGCCGGCGATTTCGGTGTCGAGGCGGTTGTACACGCCGGCAGGGTACGTGCCGGGGTAGTGCACGTCGTCGGCCGCCGACTCGGCCGCCGCCCCGCGCGTCGCCATGTAGCCGTTGCCCAGCGTGCAGAGCGCCTCGCGGAGCCCTTCGTTCTCGGGGTCGAAGCCCTCGTACGCCCATACCCACGGATCCATGCGTCCCCTCACTGCCGGTGATGTCGATTCGGTGTGGCCGGCCCCTATGGTAGCGGGTCGGCGGGTCGCGGTGCG
>JAFGAW010000253.1 GCA_016933475.1 Thermoleophilia bacterium | reverse complement strand
TGAGAAATGGCGACGTGATGCATACGTACGCCGCGGCGATCAGCGCCCTCTCCGGGGTCGTCACCACAGTCACCGCACTCGCGATGAACTCGCAGGGCCCGCTCCCCGGTCCGCCGTGGGGTCATACTTGGGGCTGCGTCGCCGAGTCCGACCTGCTGCTCACGGCGCCGTCGGCCGTCGGCCCGCTCTTCGGCATGGGCCTCGTCATGATCGCCGGCGCGCCGGTCACATCGAAGTCGCCGGCGATCGGCGGCATGGTCATGGTCGCCGCCGCCGTCGTAGGGCTGGCCTTCACTTACACGCACCAGTGGTACCGCATGGAGCTGCTCACCCGGCCCCGCGACCTGTAGTCTGTCGAGGTATCGACTGCAAGGAGGACCGTGCCCCCTGCACCGCCGCCGTTCGTGAAGCTCGACCTGACGGTAGACGAGCGCGCCCAGATCGAGGAGCAGCTCGCCGCCTGTTTCGGCCTCACGCCGGGCGCCGCGCGGACCTGGGTCGAGACCACGGTGCGGCGCGGTGCCTGCTTCGCCCGTGTGGCGAGCGGTGGCGCGATCGCCGCGAGCTACGCGGCGGAGACGCTGCCTCTGGTACGCGGCGAGGAGTGCAGGACGGCGGTGATGCTGCAGAGCTACTACGTGCACCCCGCCTACCGGGGTCGAGGCTACGGCCTGGCGCGGACGGATGTCGAGGACCTGTGCCGCCGCTTCGCGGCCGACGCCGTCGTCCTGACACTGTTCGACGACGGTCTCACGCGGTACTGGCGCCGCCGCGGCTTCGAGCTCGTGCAGCGGGCCGAGGTGATCGACCTCGCGACCTACCTGCGCCGGGCGGCGACCAGGTTCAGCCCGGCACTCGACGACGGGGCGATCACCGCCAAGCTCGCCGAGAACGTCGCCGATGGGGCGACCGTCACCGAGCTCTCCGAGAACGACGGCGCCCTGCTTCTGGTGCGGTACCCGGGCGACGACGTGGTCGAGGAGCTGATCGTCCGGGACCCTCGAGCGTCGGAGCGAGAGCCGGCGATCGCGGACGTCGCCGTGCGCTTGAAGACCGTCATGGCGAGCCCCGGCGATCTCGATCTCATCTGCGCGATCGACCTCTAGTCCCCGGAGCCCGGCCGCACCGCGCTCGACCGGTCCCGGCCCACGCCTTCAGGCTGTGGCCGCCTCGAGCATGATCGTGACGGGGCCGTCGTTCACCAGCTCGACCTCCATGTGGGCGCCGAACACGCCGGTCTCGACCCGCACCCCCAGAGCGCGCAGCGCCGCCACGTACGCCTCATAGACGGCCTCGCCCTGCCCCGGCGCCGCCGCGTCGGTGAAGCTCGGCCGGTTGCCCCTGCGGGTGTCGGCGTAGAGCGTGAACTGCGAGACCGCGAGGACGGCGCCGCCGACCTCGCCGAGAGCGAGGTTCATGAGCCCGGCGCCGTCCTCGAAGACACGGAGCTTCGCGGTCTTCGCGGCCAGGCGGCCGGCCTCGGCCGCCGTGTCGTCGTGGCCGACGCCGACCAGGGCGACGAACCCGGCGCCGATCTCGGCCACGCCTCGGCCGTCGACCGTCACGGACGCTCGCGACACCCGCTGCAGCAGTACTCGCATGGGGCGCATTCTATGGGCCGCAGGGCCGCCGCGCAGCGGCGGCGTGGCGAATCGGTGGGTCCGGCAGACGCTGGCGATGACTGCCAAGCCCGGGGTACGTGGGTGTCACCTCCCTAGTAAAGTGTCGATGTGCAGGACTTTCTGTATCGTGGACGGCGAAGCTCCGCGCCACGGTCGGCGTGTTTGACACCGTGCCGTGAAGGCCATAACATCTCTGGCTCAGAGCACGTAGCACTCTCGTCCTGAGAGTGCCAGAACTCACACGAAGGAGGGTTGCATGAAGCTCAAGCCGCTTGAAGACCGCGTGATCATCAAGGCGGTCAAGGAAGAGGAGAAGACGGCGAGCGGCATCGTCCTGCCCGACACGGCCAAGGAGAAGCCGATGATGGGCGAGGTCGTCGCGGTGGGCGACGGCAAGTGGGACGACGAAGGCGAGAAGAGGATCCCCGTCGACGTCAAGAAGGGTGACAAGGTCGTCTACGGCAAGTACTCGGGCACCGAGTACAAGACCAAGGACGGCGATGAACTGTTGATCCTGCGCGCCAGCGAGATCCTGGCCGTAGTCGTCAAGTAGAGAGGAGGCTGACGTAGCGTGGCTAAGGAACTGAAGTATCACGACGACGCCCGCCGCTCGCTGGAGCGCGGCGTCAACGCGCTCGCCGACGCCGTCAAGATCACCCTCGGCCCCAAGGGCCGGTACGTGGTGCTCGACAAGAAGTTCGGTGCGCCGACGATCACCAACGACGGCGTGACCATCGCCCGCGAGATCGAGCTCGAGGACGTCTTCGAGAACCAGGGCGCCCAGCTGGTCAAGGAAGTCGCGACCAAGACCAACGACATCGCCGGCGACGGCACCACCACGGCGACCCTGCTCGCGCAGGCCATCGTGCGTGAGGGCCTGCGCGTCGTGGCCGCCGGCGCCAACCCGATGGCCGTCAAGCGCGGCATCGAGTCCGGTGTCGACGAGGCCGTGGCCGCGATCCAGAAGCAGTCGCAGGAGATCTCCGGCAAAGAGGACATCGCCCGCGTCGCCACCATCTCCGCTCGTGACCGCGCCGTCGGCGACGTCATCGCCGACGCCATCGAGAAGGTCGGCAAGGACGGCGTCGTCAACGTCGAGGAGTCCAACACCTTCGGGCTCGACCTCGAGTTCACCGAGGGCATGCAGTTCGACAAGGGCTACCTGTCGCCGTACATGGTGACCGACCCCGAGCGCATGGAAGCCGTGCTCGAGGATCCGTACATCCTGATCGCCAACCAGAAGATCGGCGCGGTCCAGGACCTGCTCCCCGTGCTCGAGAAGGTCGTTCAGACGGGCCGTCCCATGCTCATCGTCGCCGAGGACGTCGAGGGCGAGGCCCTCGCGACCATCGTCGTCAACAAGCTGCGCGGCACTTTCACCGTCGTCGCCGTCAAGGCGCCGGGGTTCGGCGACCGTCGCAAGCGCATGCTCGAGGACATCGCCATCCTGACCGGCGGTGAGGTCATCACCGAGGAGATGGGTCTCAAGCTCGAGAAGACCCAGGTCGCGCAGCTCGGCAAGGCGCGCAAGGTCGTCGTCGGCAAGGACGACACGACGATCGTCGACGGCGCCGGCGACACCGAGAAGATCAAGGGTCGCATCAAGCAGATCAAGAGCGAGATCGAGAACACCGACTCCGACTTCGACCGCGAGAAGCTCCAGGAGCGTCTCGCCAAGCTGGCCGGCGGCGTCGCCGTCATCAAGGTCGGCGCGGCGACCGAGGTCGAGATGAAGGAGACCAAGCACCGCGTCGAGGACGCCCTCAACGCCACACGCGCCGCCCTCGAAGAGGGTATCGTGCCGGGCGGCGGCGTCGTGCTCGTCAACGCCGTGGCGGCCGTCAAGGTCGACAAGAAGTCCGACGACGTCGACTACCGCACGGGCAAGCAGATCGTCGCCCGCGCCCTCGAGGAGCCCCTCCGTCAGATCGCCGAGAACGCCGGTCTCGAGGGCTCGGTCGTGGTCGACAAGGTCAAGCATCTCGCCAAGGGCGAGGGCCTCAACGCCGAGACCGGCGAGTACGAGGACATGGTCAAGGCCGGCATCATCGACCCCGCCATGGTCACCCGCTCCGCCCTGCAGAACGCGGCGTCGATCGCCAAGAACATCCTCACCACCGAGTGCATCGTGGCCGACAAGCCCGAGAAGGAAGGCGCCGGTGGCGGTATGCCGGGCGGCGGCATGCCTCCGGGGATGATGTAATACCCTTCGCCTGCGGCGAGGGTCTTTCAACCCCACCTGCGGCGGGTTGTGATCTCGCGGCAGGGAGCAGTACGAAAGAGCCAGCCTCTTTCGCGTCAACGAGGGCCGGCGGTGCGGACGCACCGCCGGCCCTCGCGCATCCAGGGCGGCGCGCGCACTCCACCTCGGAGGCGTCGAGCGGCGGGGATGCCCACCCGGCTCTGTGCCGGCTCTGTGCCGGC
>JAFGAW010000252.1 GCA_016933475.1 Thermoleophilia bacterium | reverse complement strand
TCGCGCGTGAAGACCTTGTAGCCGAAGGCCTCCGGGTTTTCGAGGACGGACGCGTTGGGACGCCACGGCTCGGCGGTGTCGACCTCCTCCAGCTCGTCGAACTGGCCTTCGAGCTCGTCGGCGCTCGCCGCGTCCGACATCTCCTGGGACTCGCTCGCATCGCCGTCGGCGTGGCCCTCGTCGCGCTGCTGCTCGCTGCCGTCCTCGCCCTGGTCGGCAGCCTCGCTCTCGCCGTCGCTCGTCTGCGGATCGTCGTCGGCGCCGCCGTCCTCCTCCCGCTGGTCGGAGTCGGAGCTCTCCTCGGTGAGCTCCAGCGCACGCAGCAGATCGCGCACGAGGCGGCCGAAGCTCTCCTGGTCCTCGACCAGGCCGTCGAGCCGGCGCAGCACCTTGGCGCCGCGCTGCTCGATCGAGCCGCGCCATACATTGACCAGCGCCTTGGCGCCTTCGGGCGGCGCCAGGCCGGTGAGCCGCTCGCGGATCATGAGGGCGACCGCATCCTCGAGCGGCGCTTCCTCCTTGGTCGTCACCATGGAGTAGCGGCGGTCGGAATAGCGGTCCTCGATGCGGGCGGTGAGATTGTGCGCCATGCCGGGCATGCGGTTGGCGCCGAGCGCCTCCACGCGTGCGCGCTCGGCCGCCTCGAAGACGAGACGCGCGGGACCGGCGCCGGGGACAAGCCTGTTGTGCAGCTTCACGTCGTGACAGCCCGCCGTCAGGGCGAAGCTGTCCGCCCAGCCGCGGATGACCGCAATCTCGCGCTGCGAGGGCACGCGCGAGGGCTCGGGCAGCTGCACGTGCCGCGGGGTGAGCTCGGGCGCGCCGGGCGCGAAAGCGACGTCGAGATCGGACTGGCCGGCGATGGCGCGCACGGTGAGGCCGATCGCACGCTTCAAGGGCTCGGTTGGCGCCTCCTTGCGTTTGGGGCCGATCGTCATCGCGCTCAGCTCAGCGCGACGTTGGCGGCGCTCTCGGGCAGCTCCTCACCGAAGCAACGCTGGTAGAACTCCGCCACCAGGGGACGCTCCAGCTCGTCGCACTTGTTGAGGAACGTCAGGCGGAACGCAAAGCCGATGTCGCCGAAGATCTCGGCGTTCTCCGCCCACATGATCACGGTGCGCGGGCTCATCACGGTCGAGAG
>JAFGAW010000042.1 GCA_016933475.1 Thermoleophilia bacterium | reverse complement strand
CTCAAGCCCACCTCCGGCACGGCGACCATCGGCGGGTTCGACATCCGCACCCAGATGGGCGAGGCCAAAAAGCTGAACGGCCTCGTGCCGCAAGAGCTGGCCCTCTACCCCACCCTCAGCGCCCGCGCCAACCTCACCTTCTTCGGCGGCGTCTACGGCCTCTCCGGCCGCGCCCTCAAAGAGCGCGTCGACGACGTCCTGCACATCGTCGCCCTCACCGACCGCGCCGACGAGCCGGTCGAGACCTACTCGGGCGGCATGAAGCGCCGCGTCAACATCGCCGCCGGCCTCGTCCACCGACCGCGCCTGCTCTTCCTCGACGAGCCCACCGTCGGCGTCGACCCGCAGAGCCGCCACCACATCTTTGACAGCGTCCTGCGCCTCAACCGCGAGCGCGGTATGAGCATCATCTACACCACCCACTACATGGAAGAGGTCGAGCTGCTCTGCAGCCGGGCCGCGATCATCGACATGGGCAAGATCGTCGCCATCGGCGGCGTCAAGGAGATGATCGGCGTCCTCGGTGAGGGCGTCATCTACCTGACCCTCGGCCGCGCCGACGACGCCATCTGCACCGAGCTCGCCGGCCTGCCGGCCGTCTCGGGCGCCTCCCTCGTCGCCCAGCCCCTCGCCGCGCCGCCCGCCCCCGGCGAAGAGCCGGCCGCCGCCAAGCCGGCCGCCGGGCAGCAGGTCAAGATCGAGATCGAGGACAGCCGCACCGCCCTCGCCGGCATCTTTAACTACCTCCAAACCCGCAACGTCCAGGTCGTCTCCGTCGAGATCCTCGAGCCCAACCTCGAGAGCGTCTTTCTCCACCTGACCGGCAAAAAGCTGAGGGAGTAGCAGCCATGAACGCGATCCGCATCGCCCGCAAAGACCTGCTGCTGTACCTCCAAGACCGCAGCGCCCTGCTCGAGCTCCTCATCCTGCCGGTCGCCTTTGCCTTTGTCCTCGTCGGCGTCTTTCCCCTCTTTTTTCCGGAGCAAGAGGCCGGCGCCGCCACCCCCCTCGCCGTGGTCAACCTCGACCCCGGCGGCGCGCTCGGCGAGCGGCTGCTGCGCGACCTGGAGCAGAACGGCGGCCTGCGCCCCGAGCTGCTCGACCGGGCCGAGGCCGAAGCGCTGCTGCTCGACGGCGACATTCCGCGCCTGCTGACCATCCCGGCCGGCTTTTCCGATGACGTCGACGCCGGCCGCCCCGTCGTTCTCGACCTCCGCACCGTCAGCGCAGACGCGCAGGGCAACGAGGCCGTCAGCGTCGCCGTCTCCGGCGTCGCCCGCGACCTCTCCCTCCAGTACCAGATCATCGCCAGTCTGCAGCAGATGGGCGAGATGCAAGGGGCCGGCGCCGAGCCCGTCTTTACCGTCGAGCGCTCGATCGCCCAGGCCGAGAGCCAGTTCGCAAGCTCGGCCGTCCGCCCCCTCGTCGCCGTCGCCCAGCAGACGCCCCGCAGCCTGACCGAAGGCCGCGAGCAGGCGATCTTTGGCGAGGTCCAGATCGGCGTCCCCGGCATCACCGTCCTCTTTGTCTTCCTCACCGCGGCCGCCACCGCGCGCTCGATCTATGACGAAAAGCGCACCGGCAGCTTTCGCCGCCTGCTCGCCGCGCCCATCGGCAAGGTCGCGCTGCTCGCCGGCAAGATGCTGCCGACCCTGCTCATCTGCATCCTCCAGGTCGTGGTCATCTTTGCCGCCGGCGTCTTTCTCTTCCCGCTCGTCGGCCTCGACCGGCTGCGGCTCGGCGAAGCGCCGCTCGCCCTGGCCGTGCTCGTCTTTGTCGTCGCCCTCTGCGCCACCGGCCTCGGCATCCTCATCGCCGCCCTGGCCCGCACCGAGGCGCAGATCGGCGGCCTCAGCGCCACCATCCTCTGGGTGATGGCCTTTCTCGGCGGCTCGCTCGTGCCCCTCTTTCTCTTCGACAACGCCCTCGCCCAGGTCGGCCGCTACACGCCCCACGGCTGGGCCAACATCGCCTTCTACGACGTGCTCGTCCGCGGCAGCGACCTGGCCGGCATCGCCCAACCGCTGCTCGCGCTGCTGGCCTTCACGGCAGCCTTTTTCCTCTTTGGCCTCTGGCGGTTCGATTTCGAATAAGGAGGAGAGCCATGCGACCCCAGACCATCTTGCGCGTCGGTTGGCGCGTGCTGCAGGTCCTCTCCAAGGACCGCGGCACGCTCGCCGTCCT
>JAFGAW010000251.1 GCA_016933475.1 Thermoleophilia bacterium | reverse complement strand
CTCAGGCCCGGTCGAGCTCCCGGGGCCTACCGGCGAGCGCAACGTCCTCACCCTGCACGGGCGCGGAGCCTTCGCCTGCATCTCGCCCTGGAACTTCCCGCTGGCGATCTTCATCGGCCAGGTTGGGGCCGCGCTCGCCGCCGGCAACTCCGTGCTGGCCAAGCCCGCCGAGCAGACGCCGGTGACGGCGTTCCTGGCGACACAGCTCCTGCACGCGGCGGGCGTGCCGAAGGATGTGCTGCACCTGCTGACTGGCAGCGGGCGGCTCGGCGAGGCGCTGGTCAAGGACGTGCGCATCCGCGGCGTGGCATTCACCGGCTCCAACGAGACGGCGTGGTCGATCCAGAAGGCGCTCGCCGATCGCCGCAGCGCCATCGTGCCGTTCATCGCCGAGACCGGGGGCCTCAACGCCATGATCGCGGATTCGACGGCGCTGCCCGAGCAGGTGGTGCGCGACTGCGTACGCTCCGCCTTCGACAGCGCCGGCCAGCGCTGCTCGGCGGCGCGGGTGCTCTTCCTGCAGGAGGAGAGCGCCCCGGCGACGATCGAGATGCTCGCCGGTGCCATCGATGCGCTCGATATCGGCGATCCCTTCGATTACGCGACCGACATCGGCCCGGTGATCGACGAGGATGCGCAG
Organism: Thermoleophilia bacterium; assembly: GCA_016933475.1. Lineage (GTDB taxonomy): Bacteria > Actinomycetota > Thermoleophilia > UBA2241 > UBA2241 > UBA2241. Next base: position 1,673 of record JAFGAW010000251.1, on the reverse strand, counting down.
GACCGCCTTGATGGCCACAAGATGCGCATGCAGGCGGAGGGGCGCGAGCTCATTGATCGCGTGCTGCCGGACCAGTGCCGCGACGGCTCGTTCGTCGCGCCGGCCGCCTACGAGATCGACAGCCTGAGCGTGCTCGAGCGGGAGGTATTCGGGCCGGTCCTGCACGTGGTGCGCTACGGGCGGGGCCACCTCGACAAGGTCGTCGCGGCGATCAACGCGTCGGGCTACGGCCTGACGCTGGGGCTGCACAGCCGCATCGAGGCGGCGGCCGACTACGTCGCCCGCCACGCGCGCGTCGGCAATCTCTACGTCAACCGCAACCAGATCGGCGCCGTGGTGGGCGTGCAGCCGTTCGGCGGCGAGGGCCTGTCGGGCACCGGCCCGAAGGCGGGCGGGCCGCATACGCTGCTCGCCTACGCGTTGGAGCGCGTGCGCACGACCGACATCACGGCGACGGGCGGCAATCTGCAATTGCTCACGGCCGCCGTCACCGATAGTTGAGGAATTGGCCGGGATATTGCGGGGGCCGGTCCTCGCGGCCATCTTTTGGCGGGATGCACACCGTATCGAGACCCGTAGATGATCACGCGTAAGCCAACCACCCCGTCCTCCTCTCGAACCGCGCCGCCGGCCGAGCGCAGCCGCGGCGGCGTCCCCGAGACGCAGCGCTCGTCCGACGCCGAGGTCGCCGACTTCGTCGCCAAGATGAAGGCGCTGACGCCCGCCGCCGGCACCGAGCACGGACGCCTCATGTTCGCCATGGACGCAACGATGAGCCGCGCGCCGACCTGGGACCTGGCGCTGGCGCTGCAGGCCGACATGTTCGTCGCGGTGAAGGACGTCGGCGGCCTCGACGTGCAGCTCGTCTACTTCCGCGGCCACGGCGAATGCCGGGCCTCGCGCTGGGTGTCAAATCCTGACGCGCTCGCGCGCCTGATGACGAGCGTTGCCTGCCACGGCGGCCTGACGCAGATCGGCAAGGTGCTCGGCCACGCGGTCGACGAGGCGAAGGAGCGCAAGGTGAACGCCCTCGTCTACGTCGGCGACTGCATGGAGGAGAACGTCGACCGGCTGTGCGCGCGTGCCGGCGAGCTGGCGCTGCTCGGCATTCCAGTGTTCCTGTTCCAGGAGGGCCACGACGAGGCGGCCGAACGCGCCTTCCGCGAGATCGCGCGCCTGACCAAGGGCGCCTACTGCCGCTTCGATCGCGGCTCGGCCGGGCAGTTGCGCGAGCTGCTCACGGCCGTCGCCGTCTACGCCGCGGGCGGCCGCAAGGCGCTGCTCGCCCTGAGTGAGCGCCAGGGGGCGGGCGCACGCCTGCTGCTCGAGCAAATGCTGCCTGCGGGGCGCTGAGGCGCGATGACCTGGCTCATATTGGGAACGACCGCCCTCGTACTGGCGCTGCTGGCCATGCGCTCGTTTGCGCGCGCCAACACCGCCAAGGTGGCGCGCCGCATGCAGGTCGGGACGGGCGTCGCGTCGCTGCTGCTGGCCGGCGTGCTGTTCGTGCGCGGGTTGTCGGCGGTCGCCTTTCCTCTCGCCATGTTCGGCTCGTGGCTCTTGTGGGGCACGCCGACCCCATGGGCCGGCGGGCGCGTGCGCAAGACGCCGGGGCAGACCTCGCGCATCGAGACGGACCACCTGGAGATGGAGCTCGATCACGACACCGGCCG
>JAFGAW010000250.1 GCA_016933475.1 Thermoleophilia bacterium | reverse complement strand
GGGCGGCGGCATGAACGGTGACATGAGCGGCGGCCGGACGAGCGACGGCCCCCGCCGTCCGGACGACTTACGCGTCTATCGCAGCGTCGGGCGGGGCCGCCGGCGGTGGCTCGTCGGCAGCTCCGCGGTCGCCGTACTGGCGGCGGCCCTCGCCGCGGGCGCGTGGGCGTGGGGCGCGGGTGCCGGGTCCGGCGACGCCGAAGTCGGGGCCGCCCCCGCCCCATCACCGTCGCCATCGGCCGTCGACGCGGCGAGCCTCTCACCGTCGCCGTCCCCGACGGCCACGGCGACACCCCTCCGCGTCATCGAGATCGGCTGGGTGGGCGACACGACGCCGGGGTCGAAGTATGGGCTGCCGCCGGACGGTGGGCGCGCCCTCTTCGCGCGGGTGCGCGACCGGCTGCGCGCCCCGGACCTGACGATCGCCAACCTCGAGGGGACGTACTCCGAGGGCGGCCCGTCCAAGTGCGACGACAGCGACTCGAAGTTCTGCTTCGCCTTCCAGGCGCCGCCCTCGTACGCCGACGCCCTGAGGTGGGCGGGCATCGACCTCGTCAGCCTCGCCAACAACCACACCAACGACTACTTCGCCCGCGGCCTTGAGCAGACGAAGACGGCGCTCGAGCGCAACGACGTGAAGTACACGGGGCTGCCCGGCCAGGTGGCGGTCGTCCGCGTCGACGGTCTCAAGGTCGCCGTCCTCGGCTTCTCGCCCTACTCGTGGAACCAGAGCCTCCTCGACATCCCCGCCGCCGAGGCGCTTGCGCGCCGAGCCGACAAGAAGGCCGACGTCGTGGTCGTGCTGATCCACGCCGGCGCCGAGGGCGTCGACCAGACGCACACCCCCGAAGGTACCGAATACGCATTCGGCGAGAACCGCGGCGACCCCCGCGCCTTCGCGCACGCGGTGGTCGACGCCGGCGCCGACCTCGTGCTGGGCTCAGGGCCCCATGTCATCCGCGGGGTCGAGCGGTATCGTGGCAAGCTGATCGCCTACTCGCTGGGCGACTTCGCCGGCTGGCACACCTTCGGGACCGGCGGCGCCCTCGGGCTCTCCGGTCTGCTCACCGTCAAGGTCGACGAGAACGGTCGCATCCGCGGAGGGCGCTGGCTGTCGCTGCGCCTCGAGCCGCCTGGGGTGCCGGAGGTCGACTCGAGCCACGTCGCCGCCCGCCTCGTCAGACGGCTCTCGGCCGAGGATTTCTCGAAGACCTTCGAGATGGACCCGAAAGGGAACATCACCGTCCCCTGAGGCTCGCGTGCAGGAGCGTTCTCGCCGTCGCGCGAGACGGTCGCGCACGACCACGGGCGCGCCGGGTAGATCCCTGCCCACTCGCGTTTCACCGCCGGTCCGTCGCGGGTATACGGCCGTCGCGCCCGGCGGCGCGACGCCGCCGCGGGGGCGCGACATACCATCACTCCGGGGCCTCACAGAGGGAGACGACCATGATCGTGACGACCACACCGAGCATCGAGGGCAAGCCCATCGTCGAGTACAAGGGGCTCGTCAGCGCGACGGCCATCCATGGCATCCACGTGGGCAAGGACTTCCTGGCGGCGGGCCGCAACCTCGTCGGCGGCCGTTCGAAGACGTACGAGAACGAGCTCGACAAGGGTCAGTCGGAGGCGATCGCCGAGCTGGAGTCGGCCGCCGCCGCCCTTGGCGCCAACGCCATCGTCGGGGTCACGCTCGACATCGAGGCGCTCGGCCAGACCGGCAACATGCTGATGGTCAGCGCGACCGGCACCGCGGTGGTCGCACAGTAGGCCGGCGCTCCCCCGGCAGGGTGCGAGCGGACAGCGGCCCTCCCGGGGTATCCTGCACGCATGCTGGACCACGACTTCATCTGCCTCGACTGCAGGGAGGCCTTCACCGTCGACGTGCCCGAGACCGCCGATGCGGGGAGCACGCGCTGCCCGCGCTGCGACTCAGGGCACGTGCGGCAGACCTTCGCGAGCTACCTGCGCAACGCGCTCGCCGACCCGTGCAAGCCCGACCTCGAGGAGCTCCGCAGCTGCCACTTCGGCTGAGGCTGAGCACGGGCGGCGCGGTCGCGCCGCGGCTCGGGGACCGAGGAGGGTACGCGCCCGCTACGTGGTGCGTGCCGGCTCGGGCTCCGCGACCAACTTCGGCAGGACTCGCACGAAGGCGCTGACCACCCGCGGGTCGAACTGCCGTCCGGCTTGCGCCTGCAGCTCGTCGAGCGCCTCGGTCACCGGCAGGGCGCGGCGGTACGGGCGGTCCGAGGTCATGGCGTGGAAGGCGTCGCAGACGAAGACGATGCGTGACGCCAGCGGGATCTCCTCACCGGCGAGCCCGTCCGGGTAGCCGTGCCCGTCCCAGCGCTCGTGGGACGCGCGCACCAGCGGGGCGACCGGGCGCAGGTACTCGGCTTGCGACACGATGCGCTCGCCGATGATGGTGTGCTCCGCCATCCGCGCCGCATCGGCCGCACTCAGCACGGAGTCCTTGTGCAAGACCGGCAGCGGGATGCCGATCTTGCCGATGTCGTGGAGCAGGCCGGCGCAGCGCAGGCGCCGTAGCTCGGCCTCGTCGAAGCCGAGCTCGGCGCCCACGACGACGGCCATCCTCGCGATGGTCTCGGCGTGGTCGGCCGTGTACTCGTCGTTCGCCTCCATGGCGGAGGCGAGGGCGCTGATGGTCGCCAGGTAGCTCTCCTCGAGCTTGCGGTAGTTCGCGGCGTTCTCGACCGAGACCGCGACCTGCGCCGCGATCGTCGACAGGACGCCCGTGTCGCGCTGGGAGAACTCCCGGCGCTCCCGGGCGCCGACGGCGAGCGCCCCGGTGACCCGGCCGCCGCAGATCAGCGGGACCGCCATGAGGCTGCCGGCGTCGTCGGCGGCGATGTCCGGCGCGAGCGGGCTCGTCTCTCCCTGCGGGTGGGGCAGGCACACCGGCTGGGCGCTGGCGAGCACGTGGCGCAGCGCGACCGCGGCGCTGGCGGGCACGCCGTCGCGCGCGCCCACGACACTGACGCCCCCGTCCTCGGCGAGCAGCTGGAGCCTGCTCCAGTCGGCGCCGAACGTCCGCTCGACCATCGGGATCATGCGCGCGAGAAGGGTCTGCACGTCCGGCGTGTCGGCCAGCGTCTCGCCGAACACGTTCAAGTGGACGAGGCACTGCGAGAGGCTCTCGACGCGCTCGCTGAGCTCGTCGATCTCGCCGCCGGGGTCAGCCCGCTCGGGCCGTTTGTCGATCGCGACCTCCAGCGCGGCGGCGCCCGCAGCGGCGAGACCCACGACTACCACGAGGGAGGTCACGGCCCGCACCGAGGTGAGCGACGCGAGGCAGGCGTAGGCGACGACGGGCACGACGGCGACGCCGACGAAGACGGCGAGGTACATCGTGCGGGGGGGATGTGCGGCTGTCCGTCGTTCGCCGTGCGTGATCGCTCCTCTCCCGGGACCACGGCGCGGGGACATGCCCTGGCGCCGCCCGCACTTCGGGTATCGGCACGCGGGAAGACGTCCTGAAGGCGGGGAAGCGGAGCGAGCCGCGCCTCAGGGCGCCGGTCGCTGCCCGAGCGCGCCGGCCGCAGGTGTGGCGCGGCCGCCGATCCGGCGCGTCGGCGGCCGCCCGCCGCCTCAGGGCATCGGCTTCTCGAAGTACAGCACGCGCTGACGGACGCTCATGCCGGCGCGCCGGTACAGGTGTGCGGCCCCCGTGGGGTTGGTGGCGTCGACCCCCAGCGTGAGCCGTCCGTGACCGAGGTCGCGAAGGCGGACGAGGGTGGCGACGAGCAGGGCGAGCCCGATGTGGCGGCCGCGCCAGGGTCGCCGCACCGCGAGCAGATCGACGTACCCGTAGCGCTCGAGCGACAACCCCAGGGCGACACCGACGATCTCCGGGCCGTCGCAGGCCACGAGCCAGACCTGGTCCTCCGCCGGGGTGTCGTCGAAGGGCGCCCAGAACTCGTCGAACGGCAACGGCGCGTAGCGGAAGTGGTCGGTGAAGGCCTCCTCCACGCAGTCGTGCACGGCGTGTTCGTCGTCGGGCCGCCGTATCGGGCGCATCTCGATGCCGGCGGGCGTCTCGTCGAGCTCGCGCACGTCGGCCGCGGCGACGACCATCCGCTCGAAGACGCGGACCTGCGTGTAGCCGGCGCTCTCGTAGAGCGCGCGCTTCAGCTCGTCCTCCTCGAGGAACCAGGCGCCGACCGCGGGCTCGCCCCACGTCCTCGAGGCGAGCTGTTCCCCGGCGCGCCGCTGGATCAGAGTGAGGAGGTGGCGGGCGAGAGCCGGGTCGCGGTGCTCGGGGTGGAGGCCGAAGTAGCCCGTCGGCTGCCCCTCGGGCTCGTCGTTGTAGGACCAGGCGTAGGCGGCGATTCCGCCCCCGTCGGGTTCGACGACCCACGCGTCACGCTCGAGGGAGAAGCGGGGACGGCGCCAGTGGTAGCCCAGCTCCATGGGGCTCCAGTCGGTGTCGCCGACGAGGGCGAGGTCGGCGGCGATGAGGAGCGCGACGACTTCGTCGAAGTCGTCGCGCGTCGGTCGCCGCACCGCGTAGCCCGTGGGCAGCGGCGGCGCGTCGTGCGCGGGCAGCGGCGGCGCGTCGTGCGCGACCGGCGACGGATCCGACCCGGGTGGCGTCGGGAGGCCGGTCCCCGGGTCGCCGACTCGGCCCTCCGTGCGCTCGTGTCTCGCGTACTCACCCATGACGACCGAGTCTAGCACCGGCTGCCGGGCGTTGAACGGTCAGTCAACCGATGCTACAGTGGGTCGGCCGGCTCAGGCTGGCAGCCCGGTCGAAGACCGCGTGAGAGTCCGGTCCCCCCAGGGGATGTCGGGCGCCGAAGGGGCAAGACGCGTAGGGCGTCGAATCTCTCAGGCAAGCGGAGCGCGGTCGGACGGGCCCCTGAAGTGTCGCCTCCGCGAGAGGTCCGACAGGGAGCGTGAGCGACCTGTCGGCGTCGAGAGCGGAGGATGCAGCCCGTGCCCCAGACCTGCGTTTTCTCTCCGTCCCCTGCGGGCACTTCCGACAGGACCCGCGAACACCTCATCCAGGAGGAGCGATGGCTGCCGAGAGCTACCCCCAGGACCTGAAGTACTACAAGGAGCACGACTGGGTCCGCCTCGAGGGTGACGAGGCCGTGTTCGGCATCACCTGGTTCGCCCAGGACGCGCTCGGCGAGATCGTCTACGCGGATCTGCCCGACGTCGGCGACACCGTCACCGCCGGGGCGCCGTACGGCGAGCTCGAGTCGGTCAAGGCGGTGAGCGACGTGTTCGCGCCACTCTCGGGCGAGATCACCGACGTCAACGCCGTGCTCGAGGACGAGCCGCAGCTCGTGAACGAGGACTGCTACGGCGAGGGCTGGATCCTGCGCGTCCGCCTGAGCGACCAGGCCGAGCTCGAGAGTCTCATGGACGCCGAGGCGTACCAGAAGTTCCTCGCCGAGGCGTGACCGGGAGGCCGGCGCTGGACTACACACCGCACAGCGAGACGGACGTCCGGGAGCTCCTCGAGGCCGTGGGCGCCGGCAGCGTCGAGGAGCTCTTCGCCGAGATCCCCGCGGCCGTGCGCTTCGCGGACGAACTGCACCTGCCGGCCGGGCTCTCGGAGGCCGAGCTCATGGCCGAGCTGACGCGGTTGGCCGCGGCCGACTGCCCGGCCTCCGGGCTCGTCTCCTTCCTCGGCGCCGGCGTTTACGACCACTACGTACCGGCGATCGTCGACGCCATCGTCTCGCGCGGCGAGTACCTCACCGCCTACACGCCCTACCAGCCCGAGCGCAGCCAGGGCGTGCTGCAGAGCATCTTCGAGTACCAGTCGGCGATCTGCGAGCTGACCGGCATGGAGGTGTCGAACGCCTCCATGTACGACGCGGGGACCGCGCTCGCGGAGGCGTCGTTCCTCGCCGGCGGCCAGACGCGCCGCGCGCGCGTGATCGTCTCCGAGGGCGTACACCCCGAGTACCGCCAGGTGCTCGCGACCGAGTCGGCCGGCTACGGGCCGCGCCCCGAGACGGCGCCGCTCGCCGCCGGCGCCGCGACCGACCTGGCGCTGCTTCAAGGCGCCCTCGGCGACGACGTCGCCGCCGTCGTCCTGCAGCAGCCCAACGTCTTCGGCGCGCTCGAGGACATGGCCGCAGCGGCTCGTCTCGCACACGAGGCCGGGGCGCTCTTCGTGGCCGTCGTCGACCCGGTCTCACTCGGTCTCCTCGCCCCGCCGGGTGAGTACCGCGCCGACATCGTCGTCGGCGAGGGACAGGCGCTCGGCAACCCGATGAGCTACGGCGGCCCGGGCCTCGGCTTCATGGCTGTCACCGCCAGGCTCATGCGCCGCCTGCCCGGGCGCCTCGTCGGCGAGACCGTCGACGCCGAGGGCCGGCGCGGCTTCGTGCTCACGCTGCAGACGCGCGAGCAGCACATCCGCCGCGAGAAGGCGACCTCGAACATCTGCTCCAACCACGCCCTCAACGCCCTGGCCGCCGTCGTCTACCTGAGCTGGCTGGGCAAGGAGGGATTCCCGGCGCTGGCCGAGCTCTGCGCGCGCCGCGCCGCCTACCTGCGCGAGCGGCTGCTCGAGCTGCCCGGCGTCGAGGCGTACACCGCCGGGCCCGTCTTCCGCGAGTTTGTCGTGCGCCTGCCCCTGCCGGCCACGCGGCTCGTCGACGCGCTCGTGCCGCGGGGCTTCCTCGCCGGCGTGCCGATGAGCCGCTTCGCCGGCGCGTTCGGTGCCGTCGCGGCCGAGACGCCGTCGACCGGTGCGCCGTCGACCGGTGCGGCGACGAGCGCTACCGCGGCCGACCCTGCCGCCGGCGGCAACGCCGCCGCCGCGGCTCTCGACGACGTGCTCCTCCTCGCCGTCACCGAGAAGCGCACGCGCGAGCAGATCGACGCTTTCGTCGCTGCCGTCGCCGAGGTGCTGGCGGGGCACGGGGAGGCTCGCGGCGGCTCGTCCGTGCTGTCGGAGAGCGGACCGGCGGCTGAGGAGGCGGACCGTGCCTGACGGCGAGATGTCGACCGCCTGTCGCGAGGGGATCCTCGGGCGCGAGCCGCGGCTCACCATCTTCGAGCGCTCGCGGCCGGGGCGCGGGGCCGCCGCGACGCCCGCCCTCGACGTGCCCGACAAACCGCTCGACGAGGTCGTGCCGGCGGCCCTGCGGCGCACTCGCCCGGCGCGCCTGCCCGAGGTCGCCGAGGTCGACATCGTCCGGCACTTCACCAACCTGTCGGCGCTCAACTACGGCGTCGACAACGGCGCCTACCCGCTCGGCTCCTGCACGATGAAGTACAACCCGCGGGTCAACGAGCGGGCCGCGACCCTCGAGGGCTTCCGCGGCCTGCACCCGTACCAGCCGGAGTCGCTCGCCCAGGGCGCCCTCGAGCTGCTGTACACGCTCGAGGGCTGGCTCTGCGAGATCGCCGGGCTGGCCCGCGCCACGCTGCAACCGGCCGCGGGCGCGCACGGCGAGCTCACCGGCCTGCTGCTCATGCGCGCGGCGCACGAGGCCCGCGGCCGCGCGCCGCGGCGCATCGTGATCCCCGACACGGCGCACGGCACCAACCCGGCCTCCGTCATCATGGCCGGCTACGACCCCGTGGCCGTCTCGAGCGACGCCCGCGGCGGGGTCGACATGGACCGCCTGCGCGAGATCGTCGCCGAGGGCGACATCGCCGGCCTCATGCTCACCAACCCGAGCACGCTCGGCCTCTTCGAGGAGCACATCCTCGAGATCGCCGAGCTGGTGCACGGGGCGGGCGGTCTCCTCTACTACGACGGCGCCAACTCGAATGCCGTGCTGGGCATCTCGCGCCCCGGCGACATGGGCTTCGACATCGTCCACTTCAACACCCACAAGACGTTCTCGACGCCGCACGGCGGCGGCGGGCCGGGCGCCGGCCCCATCGTCGTCGGCGAGGAGCTCGTGCCGTTCCTGCCCGTGCCCACGGTCGAGAAGCGCGACGACGGCACCTACTACCTCGATCACGACCGGCCGCGGTCGATCGGCAAGGTGCGCACCTTCTACGGCAACGTCGGTGTGCTCGTCCGCGCCTACGCCTACATCCGCGCCCTCGGCCCCGACGGCCTGCGCCGGGTCAGCGAGCGCGCGGTGCTCAACGCCAACTATGTCCTCGCCGGCCTGCGCGACCTCTTCGACGTGCCTTTCGAGCGGCGCTGCATGCACGAGTTCGTCGTCTCGGCGACGCCGCTCCGCGAGCACGGCGTTCGGGCGATGGACGTCGCCAAGCGGCTGCTCGACCACGGCGTGCACCCCCCGACCACCTACTTCCCGCTGATCGTCGACGAGGCGCTCATGGTCGAGCCGACCGAGACCGAGTCGCGCGAGTCGCTCGACCGCATCGTCGAGGCCTTCCGCACCGTCGCGCGCGAGGCGGCCGAGGATCCGGAGATGGTGTGCGCCGCACCGCACACGCTGCCGGTGCGCCGCCTCGACGAGGCGTCGGCGGCGCGCAAGCCGGTGGTGCGCCAGCGGTTCCCCGAGGACGAAGGGGCCGCGGCCTCGTGAGGGCCGCGACGGGCAGGAGCGGCCCGTGCTGCGCGGCCCTCTCGGTGCCGAGGATGGCGTGCCCGTGAGCCTCGTCAAGGTGTTGCCCGACGCGAGCGCCTCCGGCGGTGCCCAGATGGCGCTCGACGACGGCCTGCTCCAGACCGTCGACCAGGTCATGGCGCGGCGGTACGCGTGGGCGCCGCCGGCGCTCTCGCTGGGCAAGTTCCAGGCCGTCGAGCTCAAACCCGGCCTGCCCTTCGACGTCGTGCGCCGGCCCTCGGGCGGCCGCGCGGTGCTGCACGGCGAGGGCTTCGAGTGGTCCTTCGCCGTCGCCTTCCCGCCGCGCGCCCTCGGTGCCGGCCGGCGTGCCGGCGCCGACGTCGCCTTGCCCTACGAGCTCGTCGCCGGCGCCTTCGCGGGCGCCCTGCGCGACCTCGGGGTGACGCTCGACGACGCGCGCGGGACCCCGTACCAGCGCTCGGCCCTGTGCTTCGCCAGCGTCCTGCGTCACGACCTCATGTCGCGCGGGGAGAAGCTGGTGGCCGTGGCGCAGGCGCGCCGCGAGGGGCGCGTGCTCGTGCACGGCTCGGTGCTCGAGCGCCGCCCGCCGGACGAACTGGTGGCGGCCGTCGAGACACTCCTCGGTGAGCCGTGGGAGGGCGACGGCCTCGAGGCGACGGGCGTGGTCGTGGACGCGGACCGGCTCTGGCGCGGCGTGCTGCTGCGCCTCGAGGCGGGCCTGCGCTTGCTCAAGGAGGCGAGCTGATGGCGAAGATCCTCGTGCTCGGCGGCGGACCCGCCGGCTACGTTGCGGCGCTTCGTGCCGCGCAACTCGGGGCGGAGGTCGCCGTCGTCGAGTCGCGCGAGGTCGGCGGCACCTGTCTGAACCGTGGGTGCATCCCGACGAAGGCGATGGTCGCCGGCGCCGAGCGCCTGCAGATGGCCCGCGAGGGCG
>JAFGAW010000249.1 GCA_016933475.1 Thermoleophilia bacterium | reverse complement strand
GGCAGCGGCCGCCTCGGCGACGACGTCGATGGCGGCCGCCTTGATCTCGGTCAGGAACACGTCGGCGGCGCGTGCGGCGCGCTCGACGTCGGCCACAAGCAGACGGCGGTCGGCGAGGGCGCCGGAGGCGAGCACGACGTCGGCCCCGTGCGCCTCCTCCAGGTGCCGCGACATCAGTGGCAGCGCCTCGGGCGGCGCTGTCGAGAAGAAGGCGACGCGGCGACCGCGCACCGGGGTCGCCGGACGCGGCCTGAACACGGTGGCCACCACCTCGAGCCCCGGCCGCACCCCACGCGCGGCGTCGCGCAGCCGGCGCACGGCCTCGCGGCTCGCGAACGGCGGCTCACACATCGTCAGCACGAGGGCGTCGGAGAGCAGCAGGCGGTAGGTGCCGAGGTACCCCGTGACATAGTCGGGCGGCTGGTGGGCGCCGGCGACGCAGACGACCCCGTCGGCGAGCACCGGCGGCACGACGGCGCCGCTGCCCTCGAAGACGGCCAGGGCCGGCGCCAGCTCCTCGACGAGCGGCAGCGCCGCCGCCACGGAGCTCTCGTAAGCGGCGCCGGCGAGGCCGCCGCCGCAGCGCCGGCAGCCGACGGTGGTGACTCCGGCGAGGACCGCGTCCTCGTAGCAGTCGGAGGCGGCGTGGCGGCCGCGGCGCGAGGCCTCGAGCAGGTCGTGCGCGTCGACGCCGCCGCCGCGCACGACCTCGGGCTCGGGCGGCCCGCCGCGGCCCATCGCCACGATCACTACGCCACCGTCGGTCTCGAGACGCCCGTCGAGCAGCCGCGCCAGATGGCCGGCGATCGCCGTCTTGCCGACCCGCTTGCCGGTGCCGATCACGGCCAGCGACGGCAGCGCGAAGGGCTCCCGCGGCGGCGGGCTGAGGGCGAAGTCGCTGCCCTCGTAGACGCAGCCCGCCGCCAGCGCCGCGCTCGCGAGGACGAAGCGCTCGCGGTAGCCGAGCACCGGCTCGTCGGAGAGGTCGACGAAGACCTCGGCCCCGGTCTCGGCGACGAGGGCGGCGACGGCGGCCGCCGTCGCCGCCACCTCGCCGCCCGGCTCTACCGTGCGCAGCAGCGGCACGCCGTACTCCTCGCCGAGCTCGCCGGCCTCGCGGCGCAGCTTCTCGCGGCCGCCGACGAAGGCGGCGGCCGCGACCTCGAAGCGCTCGCCCAGGCCGGCGACGCAGTCGCGCACGACCGGCGGGTAGTGCTCGCCGTCGATCACCACCACGGCGCGGCGGCGGGTCACTGGTCGACCGCCCCCGCGCCGGGCTCCTCGGGCGACAGCACGGGGTACTTGGTGAAGCGGCCGCTCGAGGGGGTGAACTCGATCAGCTTCTCGCTGCCGTGGAAGGGGAACTTGCGTGCCACCGTGACGTGGTCGTCATCCAGATGGATGACGTTGTAGCAGGGCCGGGTCGTGCCGCGTAGGCGGAGCGAGCAGCACGTGCCGGCGTTGACCACGAAGAGACCCTCGAGCCGCCAGGCGTAGGGCACGTGCTTGTGGCCCGAGAGGACGAGGTCGACGCCGCACTCGGCGAGGACCTCGAGCACGTCGCCGGCGTCGTAGACCATGTTGCGCTCGCGCCCGGTCCCCGGGATCGGCAGCAGGTGGTGGTGAAGCATGAAGATGCGGAAGCCGGCCGGGCCCGCGAACTCCTCGCGCAGCCAGTGGTAGCGGGCCCTCCCGATCTGGCCGAAGTCGAGGTCGGGCTCGGTCGAGTCGACGGCGACGACGCGCACGTCGCCGAACTGCACCGACTGCCAGCGCGGCCCGATGAGCTCCTCGAAGTGCACGTAGCCGACGTTGCGCGAGTCGTGGTTGCCCGGGATCACGATGACGTCGGGGCACTCGAGGCGCCGCAGGTACTCGTGCGCGGTGACGTAGTCCTGGCGGAACCCCATCTCCGTGAGGTCGCCGGTGCAGAGCACGAGGTCGGGCTGCAACTCGTTGAGCTCGACGACGGTGCGGTCCATGAGGCTGGGCACGAAGTACGGCGAGCCCGCGTGCAGGTCGGAGATGTGGGCGATGGTGATGGCCTTCACGCTGGCCCCCAAGGCGGCGGGTGGGCCTTCGGCCCCCGGCGCGTGCAATGGTACTCGGCGCACAACGGCTCGGCCAGGGTCGCTGCGCCCGGCCGCCGTCGCTCGCCGACGGAGCTGCATCCCCTACTCGACGATGACGATGCGCCCCGGCCCCTGCTTGTCGCGCACCGAGAACGTCGTGCGGCCGCCCTCGCGGCGGAAGCGCAGGTGCATCGTCGTGTGTCCGATGTGGAGGTTGGAGAGGGTCACGTCGCCGAGCCAGCTGGGCAGCACGGGGTTGTGCACGTAGACGATGTTCTCCTCAGCTTGGGCGTAGATGCCCAGCATCGCCTGGAGCACGAGCAGGAGGGCGCCGCTCGAGGCGGCGAAGGGCGAACAGGCCATGGGGAAGGCGACGGGCCGCGCCGATGACTGGCGCGTGAAGCCGCAGAAGAGCTCGGGCAGTCGGTCGGAGTCGTAGCCCAGGGCGGCGTCGAAGAGGCCCTTGGCGAGGCGGTTCGACTCCTGCACGTAGCCGAGTTTCTTCAGGGCATTCGCGGCGATCGCCGTGTCGAACGGCCAGACGCCACCGTTGTAGAAGCTGACCGGGTTGTAGGCCTTCGCGTGGCGGCCGACGGTCCTCACGCCCCAGCCGCTGAAGAACTCGGCCGACATGAGGCGGCGAACGATCGGGGCCACCAGCTCGTCGCTGACGATGCGCGACCAGAGGCAGTGACCGGCGGTCGAGCACGGCGTCGCGACCGGGCGTTTCTCGCCGTCGAGCGCCATGGCGAGGAAGCCGGCGCCCTCGACCCAGAAGCGCTCGTTGAAACGGCGCTTGAGGTCGCGTGCCTCGGAGGCCATGCGCTCGGAGCGCTCGACGTCGCCGAGCCGCCCGTAGATGGCGGCGAGGCGGCGCTTGGCGTAGTAGACGTAGCCCTGCACCTCGGCCAGGGCGATCGGGCCCTCGGCGGGAGTGCCGTCGGCGTGCACGACCGCGCCGGCAGCATCACGCCAGCCCTGGTTCACGAGCCCGACCCGCGACCGGCGCAGGTACTCGACGAAGCCGTCGCCGTCGGGGTCGCCGTCGCCGGCGAGCCAGCCGAGGGCGGCGTCGACGGCCGGGCCGAGCTCCTCGAAGGCCTCGAGATCCCCCGTCCACATCGTCCGCTCGCAGACGAGCAGCAGCCAGAGCGGCGTGGCGTCGACCGAGCCGTAGTACGGCGTCTGGGGGATCGCGCGCAGAGCAGCGAGCTCGCCGCGGCGCAGCTCGTGCATGATCTTGCCGGGCTGCTCCTCGCGGAACGCCGAGTCGGTGCGGCCCTGCAGCGCGGCGAGCGTGTGCACCGCGGCGCCGGCGAGACGCAGGTCGAAGAGCAGCGTCTCGAGGCCGACCAGGCACAGGTCGCGACCGAACGGCGCTGCGAACCAGGGCAGCCCCGCGACGGGCACGCGGCCGGCGGCGGTCTCCTCGGTCAACATGCGCAGGTCGTGCTGTGCGCGCTGGAGGACCTGGTCGAACTGCTCGTTGTCGGTGTAGATCCCAGTCGCCTCGGCCCGCCACTCCTCGTAATCGCGGCGCAAGGCGCCGAGCTTCTCGGTCTCGTCACCCGGCTGCGGCACCGGCGCCTCGGGCCCGACGACCGCGGTCGATACGCGCACGAGGGCGCGCTCGCCGGGGTCGAGGCGGAGGCGGAAGCGAGCCTTCCCTTCACGGATCGACTCGGGGGCGGGGTCGAAGCGCACGACCGTCTTCCGCAGCGTCTCGTCGAGGCCCAAGTAGGCGAACGTCAGAACGCCCGCTTCGGCCTTCGGCGCGAGCAGCCTGCCGCGGCGGCGGCGACGCATGCCGCGGACCTCGAAGAAGTCGGCGAAGTCAGCGTCGAAGACGAGATCGAGCGCAAGGTCGACCGGCGCGTCGTGGTAGTTGCGGACGCGCACCACCTCGTGGAGCGCGTCCTCGAGGAAGCGCAACCGGCGAACGTGCACGGTCGCCTGCGGCACCGTACGACCGTCGCGGCCGCGGAACTCGACGTTGGTCGCGTCGATCAGGGCGCTGTACCCGCGCTCGGCCGAGGAGGAGAGCACGACCGGCTCCTTCCCCCCCAGGAGCAGCTCGAGCCGACTGAGGTGGCGCGTGTCGCGGAAGTAGAGGCCGAGCACCGAATTCTCGGCCCCGGTGACGTGACCGGCCTGATTCGTGTAGAGGAAGAGGTCGCCCTCCTTGAGCACCAGCCGCGCGGCGCGGCTTCCGGTCATGACGTAGCGCTCGGCCGCCATCGTGATGGCCGGCTCACGGTCGACGGCGTCGAAGCGCTCGTCGCCGACCACGACCTCGTCGGGTCGCTCTCCTGGGGGCTGTGGGGTGTCGGCCATGCGGGTCAGGCTCTTGGGCCGCGGGTCGTCACGGTACTTACCCGGTCGCCGTGAGGAACAGCCGCATGAGCTCGGGCCCCGTAGCCACCGTGAGGCCCGTGCGCGCCGCTTCGCTCTCGCCGAAGGCGAGCGCGCCGACGCCGATGGCACCGGGAGCCCGGCCGGCAGCGTCGGTCCCTGTGCCGGCGACCGCCGCGCCGCCGCCGGCGTCGGCTCCTGCGCCGGCGATGCGCACGCCGCCGAAAGGCGAGGGCTGTGGCGGGACGCCGATGACAAAGGGGACCGGCCCGGCCGCGTGCGTCCGCAGGTGCAGCGGCGTGTGGTGGTCGGGCAAGACCATGACCGCCGGCGGATCCGCAGCCGCGAGCAGCGGCGCCAGCACCTCGTGGTCGACGCGCTCGATGGCCCTGATCTTCTCGGCCAGGTCTCCCTGGTGGGAGGCCTCATCCGGGGCCTCGACATGGACCCAGACGAACTCGTGGTCCTCGAGCGCCTCGAGCGCGGCTCGTGCCTTGGCCCCGTAGTCGGTGTCGAGATCGCCGGTGGCGCCGGGCACGTCGAGCACGGTCAGGCCCGCGCAGCGGCCGATGCCGCGCACGAGGTCGACGGCGCCGACGACGGCCCCCGACAACCCGTGAAGCTCGCGGAACGCGGGCAGGTGCGGCGCCGTGCCCTCGCCCCAGAGCCACATCTGCGTGCCCGGCCGCAGCGGGGCCAGTACCTCGCGGGCCGCGACCAACAGCTCGCGCAGTTCTGCGGCCGCCCCCGCGGCCGCACCGCCGCCGGCCGCCGCCCCGGCCGTATCGGCGGCGACCGCGGCCTCTGCACCCTCGCCGGCGGCGCCGGGCAGATACCTGGCGACCGGGCGGTCGAGGATGTCGTGCGGCGGCGTGCAGGGCACGACGGCGCCGCCGCGCCAGACCATCAGGTTGCGGTAGCTCACACCGGGATGGAACTCGAAGGCGCCGCCGCCCAACGCGGCCTGGAGGGCCGCGACCAGGCGGCGCCCCTCCGTGCTCGAGACCTGCCCGGCGGTGTGGTCCTTCATCACCCCGTCGACGATGGTCACGAGGTTGCAGCGATAGGCGACGTCGCCGGGGCCGAGCTCGACCCCGATGCTCGCCGCCTCGAGCGGCGAGCGCCCGGTGTACACGGCCCGCGGGTCGTAGCCGAGCACCGAGAGATTGGCGACGTCACTGCCGGCGGGCATGCCCGGCGGCACCGTCTGCACGAGGCCGACGGTGCCGCCGCGCGCGAGCGCGTCCATGGCGGGGGTTTCGGCGGCCTCGAGGGGCGTGCGGCCGCCGAGCGCCTCCTGAGGCTCGTCGGCCATGCCGTCAGGCACGAGCAGCAGGCGGCGGCGCATCAGGCGCTCCCGCGCGGCGCCGACGCGGCGCCCGTCCACACCCGGTACGTCACCCGCCGGCCATCCCCGCCCGGCACGCGCCGCCGGTCCCGGCCCGTCGTGTCGACCGCTGCCACTCCCCTCAGCTCGACGCGCCGAGCACCAGCATCGGCTGCAGCTCGAAGGTCGCGTACGTCGGCCGGTAGCGCTCGGTGTCGTAGAACTTCTCGACGTCGACGACCTTCTTGTAGGCGACGACGGTGTCGATCGGCACCGAGTCGTAGCGCCCGCTGCGCAGCGCCACCATGCGGCCGTGGTCGCCGCGCAACAGCAGGTCGATGGCGAGGTTGCCGTAGGCCATCGGGACGATCGAGTCGATGGCGTCGGGGTCGCCGCTGCGCACCGCGTAGCCCAGGTTCATGCTGATCATGTCGATCTTGCGCCCATCGTTGTACTCGGGGGCGCGCTGCTTGACGAGCGCACTCACCCGGTCACCGATGCCGCCCAGCTTGGCGTGCCCGTACTGGTCCTTCTCCTGGACGCTGAAGAGCATCTCCTCGCCCTCCAGCGCGGCGCCCTCGCTCACCAGGCAGACCGAGTACTTCTCGGGGTGCTGGTTGCGGTCCTCGACGAGGATCTCGGTGAGCTTGTCGATGTCACCCTTGCACTCGGGGATCAGGCAGCGGTGGGCGGCGCCGGCGATCGTCGGCAGGAGCGCCGTGAAGCCGGCGTAACGCCCGAAGACCTCGACGATCATGATGCGCTCGTGCGAGGCCGCCGAGGTGCGCATCTGGTTGGTGAGGTTGACGATGCGCGTGACACAGGTGCTGAAGCCGAGGCAGTAGTCGGTGCCGGGGACGTCGTTGTCCATCGTCTTCGGCACGGCGACGATCGGCACGCCCTTGCGTCCCAGCTCCACGGCGTAGCTCAGGGTGTCGTCGCCGCCGATCGGGACGAGGTAGTCGATGCCGAGATACTCGAGGTTGGCGATGACCTCGTCGGTCAGGTCGTTCTT
>JAFGAW010000248.1 GCA_016933475.1 Thermoleophilia bacterium | reverse complement strand
CTCGAGCGCCGCCACCTGGTCCGGAGCAAGGGTGAAACGGGAGGCGAGAGCGCCGAGTGCGGTCACGGGGGCAAAAGCGACGCCCGCCGCCGGGTTCAGGCGTCGGTGCGCTTGGTCAGGACCAGGATGGTCCCGCCGTCGCGCGGGCGCTGGAGGTCGAACTCGTCGACCACGGCGCGGATGATCGAGATGCCGAGACCGCCCTCGGCGTCGGGCAGCCCGGGAACCGCCTGACAGTCGGGGCACTCGGTAGCGTCGTCGTGGAAGCCGGCGCCCTCGTCGCGGATGGAGAGCACCACGCAGCCGTCGCCCATGCGGAACTCGAGGTGGACCTTGCCGTCGTCGTGGTCGTAGGCGTGCCGCACGGAGTTGGAGCACGCCTCGGTGAGGGCGAGCTTGAGATCGGCCACGGCGTCGTCGGAGAAACACTCGCGGCGGCGCAGGAAGCCGCTGAGCGCGAGCCGACCGAGCACCACGTACTCGGCCCGTGCGGGGATGTCCAGTCTGACGAACTCATCCATGGCTGCCGCATCCTACCTGACGCTCACGATGCCCCGCCAGCGCGCTCTCGGCGCCCGAGGTCCGCACGTACGTTGATGTTGTGCCCGCAGAAGGCGCAAAAGGTACCTCGGAGAGCGAGATCCTCGACCTCGTACCCCGTGCGGCGCACGAGAAGCCGTTTACAGTTCGGACAGACCGTGTTCTCTCCTTCGTGGCCGGGCACGTTGCCGACGTACACGAACTCGAGTCCTGCCTCGTGCCCGATGGCGACGGCCCGCTCGAGTGTCTTCACCGGTGTCGCCGGCAGGTGCGACAGCTCGAGATATGGCATGAAGCGCGTGACGTGCCACGGGGTCTTGGGGCCCAGTTCGGCGACGATCCAGCCTGCGAGGGCGCGTAACGCAGCCGGGTCGTCGTTCACCGTCGGTACGACGTTGGTGACGATCTCGACGTGGCAGCCGTGCTCGGACTGGGCGCGCACGGCCGCTGCCAGCACAGGGCTGAAGTCCTTGATGCGACACAGCTCGTAGTAGGCCTCGGCCGTGAAGCCCTTGATGTCGACTCTGTACGCGTCGATGTGCGGGCCCAGCACATCGAGGGCCTCCTCGGTGATGTAGCCATTGGTGACCATCACGGTGTAGAGGCCGTGCTCGTGCGCCACCTGGGCGCCGTCGAGGACGTACTCGAGCCAGATGGTCGGCTCGTTGTACGTCCAAGCGACACCGGCGCAGCCGTTGTGCTCGGCGAGCACCGGCAGGTTGCGGACGGGCAGTTCGCGCAGGTCCCGGGCGACGGTTGCCGCGTCGGCGTGCGCGATCTGCCAGTTCTGGCAGTGTCGGCAGGTGAAGTTGCAGCCGACCGTGCCCAGCGACAGGACGGTGGTCCCGGGGAAGAAATGGTAGAGCGGCTTCTTCTCGATGGGGTCGGCGGCGACACTGCAGACGCGGCCGTAGATGAGCGAGTACAGACGGCCGTCGCGGTTGACACGCCCCCGACAGACACCGGAGGCGCCCGGTGCGATGCGACAGAGCCGGGGGCACACGCGGCACCGCACCCACCCGTCGTCCAGCCGATCCCAGAGCATCGCCTCGTGCAGATCCGTCGCCAACGACCGCCTCCTCCTCGTCTCGCTGTTCGTACCCGGTCGCGGCGCGCGGCGGCCGTTCAGGCCGTCCGGGGCGCGAGACGGCCGATGCCGTGCTCGACGGCCGCCACCAACTCCGCCTGCAGGGCTGCATTGCCCGAGGCCACAGCGGCGATCTGGAAGCTCGCGTCGGAGCCCAGCACCAGGCGCTCGTCGAGAGAATCGCCGTGGGCTCCCGTGACCGGGATGCCGGCCTCGCGGCAGAGCACGTAGGCGGCGGCGAGGTCGTAGGGCGAGTTGCAGAGCACGTTGCCGCGCCCCACGCGGCGGAACTCGGCCTCGGTCCACGGATGGGCGGCGATGATCGCCGGCCCGATGTCGACGTAGGCGTCGAGCTGGCCGGTGAGGATGCGCGTGATCGAGTACGTCGCCGAGCCGATGTCGAAGACGCCGCCGCCGACCGACGAGACGTCGATGAGCTCCTCGAGGACAGTGGCGAGGATGACCGCCGGGCGACCGCGGAAGCCGAGGGTCCAGAAGAGGCTATCGAGCCTGGCGCCCGCCACGGGGCGGAACGGCAGGTCGGTGCCGTCGGCCCGGCGCATGCGGAACCCAGCGCCCTTCTCGGCCGAGAAGACGTCGCCGTTCTTGATCTCCTGGATCACGCCGGCGGTGACGTCGCCCATCGTCGGGGCCGCCGACGGCGCGACGGCGGCCACGCTCACGCACGACATCTCGAAGCCGGCGGCCGCGGGGCGCGTGCCGTCGATCGGGTCGACGATGAGGACCATCTCCGGGTCGGCGGCGCCCATCAGGCCGCCGTCCTCGGAGTAGTAAGCCCAGCCGGGCAGGTGGCGCGCCATGTAGGCGGCGAGGTGCCCCTCCGCCTCCTCGTCGATGCCGAAGGTCACGTCGCCTCCCACGGCGACGCCGGCGTGGACGCGCGCCGCGTGGCTGCCCATCGAGGGCAGGACGACGGCGCGCAACGAGGCGCACAGGTCTTCGAGCTGCCGGACGACGTCGCTCACGGGCACCCTCGCGTTCTCCCCTCGTAGTCGCCAGCGGCTCACCGCGCGGCGCCTGGGGCCTCGATTCTACCCTGCTATACTCTCACCCGCGGCGCGGGTCACGGCACCCGTGCCCGTCCATCCGCCCCCGCGGAGCTGACGTGTATGGACGATCACGAGCCGTCGGCCGGTCGCGGCACCATCGCCTACCGCGGCCGAGGCGACGCCATCTACCTCAACCTCACCAACCGCTGCTCGTGCGCCTGCGAGTTCTGCATCCGTGAGTTCAGCGACGGGGTCTACGGTGAGGTGCTGGTGCTCGACCAGGAGCCCGGGGTCGAGGACGTCACAGCCGAGGTCGAGCGCGCCTTCATGGACGGGCCTGCCGACGAGGTCGTCTTTTGCGGGTTCGGCGAGCCCACGATGCGCCTCGACGTCGTGCTCGGCGTCACCGAGTGGCTGCGCCTGCGCCGCATCCGCAGCCGGCTCGACACCAACGGCCACGGCCAGCTGCTGAACCCCGACGTCGACGTGCCGGCGGTCCTGGCGACGGCCGGCCTCACCGCGGCTACGGTGAGCCTCAACGCCGCCGACCCCGAGACCTACGACCTGCTCTGCCGGCCGATGTTCAGCAAGGCACACAGGGCCGTCATCCGGTTCGCCGAACTGTGTGTCGGGCACGGTATCGAGACGACGCTGACCGCGGTCGACTACCCCGGCGCCGACCCCGAGGGTTGCGCCGCGATCGCCGGTGCCATCGGCGCGGGGTTCCGGCTGCGTCGGCTGGCTCGGCCGCCGGAGACCCGGACGAGCGAGGGGGGAGAAGTATGAACGACAAGGGAGTGCGTATCCTGCTGGTCGATGACGAGGAAGCCATCCTCAAGCTGCTGCGCTTCCCGCTCGAGAAGGAGGGCTACACCGTCGTCACGGCGCGCGACGGCGAGGAAGCGATGGACACCTTCGAGCGCGAGCGTTTCGACCTCGTGATCCTCGACATCATGCTCCCCGGCCTCGACGGCCTCGAGGTCTGCCGCCGGATACGTGCACAGAGCATCGTCCCGATCATCATGCTCACCGCGCGCTCCGAGGAGATCGACCGCGTCCTCGGTCTCGAGATCGGCGCCGACGACTACATCACCAAGGATCGCTTCAGCCTGCGTGAGTTCCGCAGTCGGGTGCGCGCCCAGCTGCGGCGCAGCGAGATGGCGCGCAGCGCCGTCGCCGCCAAGCGGGACGTGCTCAAGGTGGACGAGCTCGAGATCGACCTGCTCAAGCGCAGTGTGCTGGTGCGCGGCGACAAGGTCGACCTGACCTATATCGAGTTCGAGATCTTGAAGACACTCGTCTCGCACCCGGGCAGGGTGTACAGCCGCCAGCTGCTGCTGCAACTCGTCTGGGGCGACTCCGACTACCGCGACGCCCGCACCGTGGACGTGCACATCCGGCACCTGCGGGAGAAGCTCGAAAAGGATCCGAAGGACCCGGAGTTCATCTTCACGGTCCGCAACATTGGGTACAAATTCAGGGAGTTCTGAGCCCGCGGGTGCCCGCCGCGTCCCGCCCCTTCTGGCATGCTGCGTTCCGTCAAGAACTGGCTGACCCTCCTGGTCGTGGCCCTCGTCGCCATCGCTTCCGCGATCACGTGGGCGTACGTCGTCCCCCCGCTGCGCGACCGCCTCGAGGACGGCAAGCTCGCCGACATGCGCGCGAACGCCGCGATCAGCAGCGGCACGGTCAGCGAGTTCACCCGCTACGACAGCACCACCGGTCAGCTCGTGGTCACCGACGACGAGTTGCTGATGCAGCTCATCTCGCGCATCGGCATGCGGCTGAACGGGCGCGTGATCGTCTTCGACGAGCGGGGGACGGCGCGTGCCGACTCAGGAGGGAGCACGCCGGCCTCGAGCGACGATTACCCGTACCTGGCCGTCGCCCTGGCGAGCGGTCGTGTCGAACAGGGCGTCGTCTACACCGGTCAGGGGCGCTTCGCCGTTACCGCCGTGCCGCTGTTCTCGGAGGCTTCGCAGGGCCCCGTCGGAGCCGTCGTGGTCGCGACGTCGCTGGTCGACGTCGACCGCGCCGTGGCCGCCGTGCAGCGCCAACTGCTGCAGGCCACGGCTCTCGCCCTCGTGGCCAGCGTCGTCGCCGGCTACCTCGCCTCGTCGCTGATCGCCCGGCGGCTCAAGCGCATCGAGCGCAGTGCCGAGTCGATCGCCGGCGGCGATCTCTCGGCCGCCGTGCCGGTCGGCATGCAGGACGAGATCGGCCAGCTCGCCGCCTCATTCAATACGATGGCCGAGCGCCTGCGAGACGCCTTCACGCAGGTCGCGCGCGAACGCGACCGCATCGAGCTTCTCCTGAACGACCTGAGCGAGGGCGTCATCGGCATCTCGGCCGACGGGCGGGTCACGATCTCGAACCCCGCCGCCGCCGTCCTGCTCGGCAACCGCCTGCCGCCGGGAGCGGAGCTGGGCAGCGCTTTTCCCTACGACGTCGCGAACATCTGGTACGAGTCGCGCGACGCAGGCGGCGTGCAGGACGTCGTCTTCGTGCATGGAGACCGCACCCTGGAGGCGGTCACCTACCCCGTGGGCAGCGGAGCCGACTTCACGTCGATCATCGTCGTGCGCGACGTCACCTCCCAGGCGCGCCTCGAGCGCGCTCGCCGAGACTTCATCGCCAACGCCTCACACGAGTTCAAGACCCCGCTCTTCTCTCTCGCGGGGGCGCTCGAACTCCTCGATGAGGGTGAGCTCAGCCCGGAGGAGCAGAGTGAGTTCCTGGCCGTCATGCGTCAGCAGGTCGACCGCCTGCGCGACCTCGCCGTCAGCATGCTCGACCTGTCGCGCGTCGAGACCGGCTCACTGCAGCTGGAACCCACGGATGTGGACCTTGCCGGAGTCGCCCGGTCGGTCCTCGACGAGTTCCAGCCTCAGGCCCAGGCGAAGCAGCTCGTCCTCACGGTCGAGCCCGGGGACGGTCCCGAAACGGCGTGGTGCGACGAGGAGCGCCTCGCCCAGGTCGTACGCGCCCTGGTCGACAACGCAGTCAAGTTCTCGCCCGACGGAAGCACCATCCGCGTCTCCACGGACGGCGACGAGCGTTTCGCCTCGCTCCTCGTCAGCGATGACGGCCCGGGCATAGCCGTCGACGAGCTCCCGCTGATCTTCGAGCGCTTCCATCGCGGGCGCGACGAGCGCGCGACGACGACGGGGGCCGGCCTCGGCCTGTCGATCGCCCGCGAGCTCGTCGAGCTGATGGGCGGCGCGCTCAGCGCCTCGCCCGCGGAGGGTGGCGGCACGACCTTCACCGTGCGTCTGCCGCGCAACGCGCGCACCGCGCGGGGCAGACGCATGGGGGGCACCTGAGCCGTGGCGACCCGGCCGGGCAGCGGCGCGACGGATCCACCGCCCGGGCGCGGTTTGCGCGCGGTGCCGAGTGCTCACATACATTTCGAGGGGCACCACCCGAGGCGTCACCGCGACGGCCGGGCGGCGCTGTCAGCCACGCGAGCAGAAGGGTTGATCAGATGCGGTCGATGAGCAGTTTCGTGGTCGGACTGGCGGGCGGCGTGGTCGGCGCGATCGCCGTCGCCGTCATCCTCATCCTCGCGTTCGACGCCGGAGGCGTGCAACGCGAGACGGTCGTGAAGACAGAGACCATCCCGCTCACCCAGGGCCAAGGCGAGGGCCTGAGCCCGGCGCAGATCTACGACGAACTCGCCAGCGGCGTGGTGATGATCCTCGCGGTCTTCGAGGCGCCCGATTCATGGTGGGACTCCGGCCCCTCGCAGGGCCTCGGGACGGGGTTCGTGACCTCGGACGACGGCTACATCTTGACCAACGCCCACGTCGTGAGCCGGGACGGCTCGGTGGCCGAGGAGGTGACGGTCGTCTTCAGGAGTGAGGACGGTGAACAGCGCGTCGAGGGGACGCTCGTCGGTGTCGACAACGACAGCGACGTCGCCCTGATCCAGGTCGACCCCGAGGGGCTCGAACTCACGCCCTTACCGCTGGGCGACTCCGACACCGTCACCGTCGGCGAGCCGGTGGTCGCCATCGGCAACCCTCTCGGCTACGACTTCTCCGTCACCTCGGGCATCGTGTCAGCTACGGGACGCAGCCTGCGCTCGCCGAGCGGCGCCGTCATCCCCGACGGCATCCAGACCGACGCCGCCATCAACCAGGGCAACTCCGGGGGGCCGCTCATCAACGCCGGCGGCGAGGTCATCGGCATCAACGAGCAGATCGCGACGCAGAGCGGCGGCAACGAAGGCCTCGGCTTCGCCGTCCCCATCAACACTGCGGTCCGCGTGATGGAGCAGCTCAAGGAGAACGGCGAGGTCACGTACGCCTGGCTGGGGATCGGCGGCCAGACCGTGACCGCCGAGGTCGCCGAGATGTTCGACCTCGGCGTCCGAGCCGGCGCCCTCATCGAGCAGGTCGTCCCCGGAGGCCCGGCCGACGAAGCCGGCCTGCGCGGCGGGGGCCGCACCGTCGACGTTCAGGGTCAGGACTACGTCATCGGGGGGGACATCATCACCGAGATCGACGGGATCCCGATCACGGGGTACGACGATCTCGTCGCCTATCTGGCCGAGAAGCGGCCCGGCGACACGGTCGGCGTCACGATCGTCCGTGACGGCCAGACACAACAGATCGAGGTCACGCTCGGCGAGCGCCCGTCGGCGATGTGACGGCGCCGCGGTGCGCGGCCGCAGTCAGGACGGGTTGACGCGGGCAGGCTGAATTGCCTGCCCGCGTGACGTCGATCTTGGCTGGGCGCGCCCTCTGAAGCTGCACACACCGAAGTAACCACCAAAAGCGATACGACGCCCACTCTTTTTGACACGCCGCTGCAGGTCCGGTATAAGTAGTGGGCGGGCCGCCCGCGGCCCCGGCCGCTTCGTCCGCGGCACCCGTCATCCGCACTTCGCCTCACGAGAAGGAGCCCGTGGTCACACAACCGCTCGATCCGCGCATGACCGCACTGCTGCCGATCGTCCAAGGCCTGGCCGAGATGTTCGGGCCCGACTGCGAGGTCGTCCTTCACGACCTGTCCCGGCTGCCGCACTCGATCGTCGCCATCGAGAACGGGCACGTCACCGGCCGCACGGCGGGCGACGTGCCTACCGACCTCATGCTTCGAACCCTCCGCGCCGCGGACGATGCTCAGGATGTGCGCCTCTACGTGACCTCGAGCGACGGCAAGATCCTCAAGTCGCTCGCCGTGACGCTGCGCGACGAGGAGGGCCGCGCGTTCGCGATCCTTGGCCTGAACTACGACCTCTCCGACGTCGTACAGACGCAGCGCACGCTGGCGAACTTCGCCGCCGTCGGGCGTCTCGGGAGCGAGACGGTGCCCGAGCGCGAGGAGATCTTCGCCGGCGACATCCGCGACGTCGTCGCCGGCATGATCGCGAAGATCCTCAACGAGATGGGCAAGACGCCGGCGGTCATGAGTCGCGAGGAGAAGATGGAGGTCGTGAAGCGGCTCGAGGAGCGCGGCGCCTTCCTCGTCAAGCGCTCGGCCGAGCAGGTCGCCGAGGCGCTCGACCTCTCGCGCTACACGATCTTCAGCTACCTCAAGGAGATCCGTCGACCGCATGCCGCCGGAGCCGCGACCCGGGGAGGCGAACTGTGAGCGGCTGCGCCGGCACCGGGGCGACCCCGGGGAGCCGGCCGCGAGCACTCGGCAGTGCGTCCGAGACCCGCGCCGACGCCGCCACCGCTGCAGCCCTCCACGACCTGGTCGCCGCCTCGGGGGCCACTGCCGTGGCCATCATCGGACTCGTCAAGAACGCCGGCAAGACGACGGTCGTGAACGCTTTGCTGGCCCAGGCGGAGTGCGCCTTCGGCCTCACCTCGCTCGGCTTGGACGGCGAACGCACCGACCATCTCACCGGGCTCGCAAAGCCCAGCATCTCGCCGCCCGCCGGCACCGTCGTCGCTACGACGGAGGGCTCGCTCGCGCGGTCCGGCTACCAGCTCGAGGTACTTGAGACGCTCCCCTTCCACACGCCCCTCGGCCACGTCGTCATAGGGCTGGCCTCAGGCGACGGCTGCGTCGAGGTCAGCGGGCCGACGACCCTCGCCGAACTGCGTGCCACCATCGAGCGAGTGGCCGCGCACGGCGCCCGCCAGGTGCTCGTCGACGGCGCCATCAACCGGCTCGGCAGCGCCTCACCGAGAGTGAGCGACGGCCTCGTGATGGCGACGGGCGGCATGGTCGGCGACACACTCGACGAGGTCGTGGAGACCACACGCGCCGCGCTCGACATGCTGAGCCTGCCGCAAGCGCCCGGCGAGGTGAGGACGCAGCTCGAGCCGCACGTCGGCGCCACCCGCGCAGTCACGGTCGGGACGGACGGTGACGTCATGCCGCTCGAGCTCCAGACCGTCATCGGCGAAGGCGTGGCTGTGGCGCGTGAGGTCGCGCGCCGGAAGGCAGCCACGCTCTACATCGGCGGGGCGCTCACCGAGGAGTTCGTCGACGACTTCACGCGTGTGCTGCCGCCTCGCCAGACCCTGTGCGTCGTCGTGCGCGACGCGACCGTCCTGGTGATGCCGCCGAACTCGGTCGCCCGCTTCGAGCGGCGGGGCATCGCACTCCGCGTGCTCCGTCCCCTGCACGTCCTCGCCGTCACGGTGAACCCGTTCCGCGTGCCGCAGCCGTATCGCCCCAAGCTCTTCTTCGCCGCGGTCGCCGACGCTCTCGGCGACCGCGTACCCGCGTTCGACGTTGTCAATGGCCTGAGCTCGCCGGCGCCGTCCGGCGCGGCGATGAAGGCAGGAGAGAAGGTGGTCCAATGACCGACGCGTTCCACCTGGACGAGGCGCTCGTCACACGGGCACGGACCGCCGCCGAGTCCATCGCCGACGACATCCAGCAGCACATCGACGCCCACACGACCGACTCCACCGAGCGCGCCACGCTGCGCCTGCTCGGCGTCGTCGGCGTCAACGAGATCGACGTGCCTCTCGTCAACGTCGTCGTCGAGCACGCGCACCCGCTGCTCGGCGGCGGCGTCACCGCCCCCTTCGTCGACCTCATGCTGCAGACCGGGCAGGGAGCTCAGGAGGTCGCCGAGGGCGTCGCCGGCGGCGCACTAGCCCTGGCCCCGGTGCCGACGGAGCGGAGGGTCGGCGTCGAGAAGCGCGCCGCGGAGCTCGCCCGGGAGGGCGTCGCCGCGATAGACGCCGTACGCCGGAGACGTGAGGAGCTCGTGGCGACGAGCGGCGAGCCGCTGCGCCCCTACGTGTACGTGATCGTCGCCACCGGCGACATCCACGAGGACGTGCTGCAGGCGAAGGCCGCCGCGCGGGCCGGGGCCGACGTGGTCGCCGTGATTCGCACGACGGCGCAGAGCCTACTCGACTATGTGCCGTACGGGCTGACGACCGAGGGGTTCGGTGGCACCTACGCGACGCAGGAGAACTTCCGCCTCATGCGCGAGGGTCTCGATGAGGTCGGCGCGGAGGTGGGGCGCTACATTCGCCTCTGCAACTACGCGAGCGGCCTGTGCATGCCCGAGATCGCCTACATGGGCTCGATCGAGCGCCTCGACATGATGCTCAATGACTGCATGTACGGCATCATCTTCCGCAACATCAACATGCGCCGGACGTTCGTCGACCAGTACCTCGCCCGCCTGCTCAACGCCCGCGCCGGCATCATCATCAATACCGGTGAGGACAACTACCTGACCACGGCGGACGCCTTCTCGAAGGGCTACACGGTCATCGCGTCCGACTTCATCAACGAGGCCTTCGCCCTGCGGGCCAACCTCGAGAAGTGGCAGATGGGCATCGGCCACGCCTTCGAGATCGACCCGGCCACCCCCGACCAGGTCGTCTACCAGATCGCCGACGCCCAGCTCGTGCGCCAGCTCTTCCCTGAGGCCTCGCCGAAGTACATGCCGCCGACCAAGTACATGCCCGGCGACATCTTTCAGGGCCACGTGATCGACGCGATGTTCAACTTCACCGGCATCTTCACGGGCCAGGACGTCATGCTGCTGGGCATGCTGACCGAGGCGCTGCACACGCCGCTGCTGCAGGACCGCTATGCATCCATCCGAAACGCGAAGTACATCTTCGAAGCCTGCCGTCACCTGCGCGACGAGGTCACGTTCAAGCCCGGCGGCATCATGGAGACGCGCGCCAACGACGTGCTGGCCAAAGCCGTCGACCAGCTCGAGGAAGTCGAGGACATGGGCCTCTTCGAGGCCCTGAGCCGCGGCGAGTTCGCCGACGTCGTGCGTGACCCCGACGGCGGTCGCGGGGCCGAAGGCGTCTTCGGGCGCGACGACGACTACTTCAACCCGTTCTTCGCGGAGCTTCGCGAGGGCAGGATGAGCGGGCCGCCGACGGGCCCACCTCCCGGAAACTCCGTCGCACAAGGGAAGGGGGCGTCATGATCGTCCGGCCGTACGGTGACACCCGCGACGACGGCGTCATCCAGTTCTCCTTCACGCTCCCCGTCGGGTACTCCGTGAAGGCGCCCGACATCGGCAAGCAATTCCTCGAGAAGCTCGGCTTCCACAGCGTCGCGATCGGTGAGTGCACAGGCATCGACCCGTCATTCACCTTCTACGTCGCCTACGCGCGCACCGATGTCGGCATCGACCCCGACGAGGTCAAGGGCGACTACCTCGAGGTCGAGGTCATGGACTACTACGCGATCAACGCCCTCATCGAGAAGCGGCTGGGCCGTAAGCTCGTGGTCGTCGGCGCCGCCATCGAGAGCGACGCCCACACGGTGGGCATCGACGCGATCATGAACATGAAGGGGTTCGCCGGCAATTACGGGCTCGAGCGCTACCCGCAGATGGACGCCCTCAACATGGGCTCCCAGATCCCCTGCGAGCAACTGCTGCGCACGGCGCTCGAGAGGAACGCGGACGCGATCCTGGTCTCACAGATCGTGACCCAGAAGAACATCCACGTGCAGAACTTGACCAAGCTCATCGAGCTGCTCGAGGCCGAGGGCGTGCGCGAGCGCTTCGTACTCGTCGTCGGCGGGCCGCGCATCAACAACGCCTTCGCCAAGGAGCTCGGCTACGACGCCGGGTTCGGCCCGCGCAGCACACCGCTCGAGGTGGCCTCGTTCCTGGCCCAGGAGATCGCGCGCCGCGCGGACGAGGCCTGACGCGGCAGAGTCCGGGAGCGGAGATCTGCGAGACGATCGACTCGCTGCGGCCCCACTCAAGCAGGCGGCCGGCAGACGTGACACGAGGAGGAGAAGTGCCAGACAACGACATCGTCATTCTCTCAGCGGTGCGGACCGCCCAGGGCAGGTTCCAGGGCGGTCTCAGCGACACCCCGGCGCAGGAACTCGGCGCGCTCGTCATGAAGGAGGCCCTCGACAGGGCCGGCGTCAAGGGCGAGCAGCTCGACGAGGTCCTCTTCGGTAACGTGATCCAGGCCGGGCTGGGGCAGAACGTCGCCCGCCAGGCCGAGCTCAAGGCAGGCATCCCGGACGATGTGCCGGCTGCGACCATCAACCGCGTCTGCGTGTCGAGCGCGGCCGCCATGGCCATGGCGGCCGCCGCCATCAAGGCGGGGGACGGCGAGCTCTACCTGGTCGGCGGGACCGAGAACATGACCCGCGCGCCGTGGCTGCTACAGAACGGGCGCAAGGGCTACCGCATGGGCATGCCGTCCGCCGATATCTTCGACGCGATGGTGCTCGACGGGCTCTGGTGTGCGATCGGCGGCACCCACATGGGACTCACCGCCGAGACCCTCAGCGAGCGCTTCGGCATCAGCAAGGAACTGCAGAACGACGTCGCCTACGAGAGCCAGTTGCGCGCGACCGCGGCCATCAAGGCGGGCAGGTTCAAGGACGAGATCGTGCCCGTGGTGATCCCACAGCGCAAGGGTGACCCCAAGATCGTCGACACCGACGAGTGCCCGCGCGAGACGACGCCCGAGGCGCTCGCCAATCTCAAGCCCGTGTTCAAGAGCGACGGCGTCGTCACGGCCGGCAATGCGTCGGCGATCTCCGACGGCGCCAGCGCGATGGTCGTGACATCGCGCAAGAAGGCCGACGAACTTGGCTTGAAGCCGATCGCCCAGCTGGTCAGCTACGCCACCGCGGCGGTCGACCCGGCGATCATGGGCTACGGCGAGACCGTCGCCGGGCAGATGGCGCTCGAGAAGGCCGGGCTTACCACGAAGGACGTCCAGCTTGCGGAGCTCAACGAGGCGTTCGCTTGCGTCATGGCACTGGCCGCCCGCGAACTCGGGCTCGACCGCGACATCGTGAACGTGAACGGTGGCGCGGTGGCGCTCGGCCACCCGCTCGGCAACACGGGGACGCGCTTGATCGTCACGCTGATCCACGAACTCAAGAAGCGCGGGCAGGAGATCGGTCTCACCGCCGCCTGCGTCGGCGGCGGCCAGGGCGCCGGTACCGTGATCAAGGTCGAAGGCTGAGTCGGACGCAACGAAGGGTCGTCCGGGCGCCGGCCGAGGCCGCCGTCGGGCGGGGCCTCGCGGTGCCAGACGACCGCCCAAGGGGAAGGACAGCGCACATGAAAGAGGGCAACAGGTACGGCGCCCACCGGGTCATCGAGCCCACGG
>JAFGAW010000247.1 GCA_016933475.1 Thermoleophilia bacterium | reverse complement strand
TACAAGCGGGTGCTCTGCCTCGGCCACATCCTCGACGCCGAGGGCCAGAAGATGAGCAAGAGCCGCGGCAACGTGGTGCGGCCGGCCGACATCCTCGACCGGCAGGGCGCCGACGCCTTCCGCTGGTACATGTTCACCGTCTCCTCGCCCTGGTTCCCGCGGCGCTTCTCGGCCGAGATGGTCGACGAGGTCGTGCGCAAGTTCCTGCTCACACTGTGGAACACGTACAGCTTCTTCACCGTCTACGCCAACATCGACCGCTTCGACCCGGCCGACGAGGCGGTGCCGCTCGCCAAGCGGCCGTTGCTCGACCGCTGGCTCATCGGCGAGCTCAACCGCCTCGTCCGGACCGTCACCGACGGCCTCGAGGAGTACGACGCGACCAACACCGGCCGCGCGATCCAGGAGTTCGTCGACGACCTCTCCAACTGGTACGTGCGCCGCAGCCGCCGCCGCTTCTGGAAGAGCGAGAGCGACAGCGACAAGCTCGCCGCCTACCAGACGCTGTACGAGACGCTGGTGACGCTGGCCAAGCTGCTCGCTCCCTACACCCCGTTCGTCGCCGAGGAGCTCTACCAGAATCTCGTTCGCTCGGTCGACGAGAGCGCCCCCGAGAGCGTGCACCTCTGTTCGTGGCCCGAGGCCGACGCGGCGCTGGTCGACGAGGCCGCGTCCTTCCGCATGGCGGCGGCGCGGCGCGTCGTCGAGATGGGACGCGCCGCGCGCAACGCCGCCGCCGTCAAGACGCGGCAGCCGCTGGCCGAGGTCGTCGTCGCGCTGCCGGCCGCCGAGCAGGAGGCCGTCGAGGCGCTGCGCGACGTCGTGCTCGACGAGCTCAACGTCAAGGCGCTGCGCCTGCTCGCCGCCGGCGACGAGCTCGTCGCCTACACGGTCAAGCCCAACCTGCCGGTGCTCGGCCCCAAGCTGGGCAAGCAGGTCGGGGCGGTGCAGGCCGCGCTGCGCGAAGCCGACGGCGCGGCCGCGGTCGCCGCCCTCGAGGCCGGCGGCGCCCTGCAGCTCACGCTGCCCGACGGCGCCGTCGTCTCGCTCACCCGCGACGAACTGCTCGTCGAGACCGGCGCCCCCGAGGGCTACGAGATGGTCGAGGAGGGCGGCCGCACGGTCGCGCTGCGCACGGTCGTCGACGAGGCCCTGCGCGAGGAGGGCGTGGCGCGCGAGCTCGTGCACGCCGTGCAGCTCGCGCGCAAGAACGCCGACCTTCGGATCGAGGACACGATCCGCCTGGCTCTCGCCCTGCCGCCCGAGCTCCGCGGCATCGCCGAGCGCTTCGCGCCGACCATCGGCGCCGAGACGCTCGCCCGCGAGATGTCCTTCGACGGCGCCGACGGCGCGCACGCCGAGACGGTGCGCGTCGAGGGCCACGAGGTCGGCATCGGGCTCACCGTCACCGGCACGATCTTCAGCGCCTGAGCGCCGTTGGGCCCGGCGGCGGCCGGGCGCGAGCGTCCGCACGCGGATCGCGCCTCGCCGACCGGCTCGCGCCCGCCCGACCGCTCAAGTCGCGCCGCGCACGGCCGACAACGACTGGTGACCGCCGTCAGGAGGGCGAACGCCGTGACAGACACGTTTCGTGACCCGTCGGTCCAGGTGCTGATCGATCTGGCCCGGCCGGAGGAGCACGATGCCGTGCTCGACTACGCCTGCGGCATCGGGATCGCGACCCTCGCGATAGCCCCGGCCGTGGCCTCCGTGCTGGCCGTCGACGAGGTCGCCGCCACGCTGGACGAGGGCCGGCGCCTGGTCGCCGAGCTCGGTATGGGCAACGTCGTCTTCAGCGTCGTCGACCTCTACCAGCTGCCGTTCACCGACGCCGAGTTCAGCCTCGTGATCTCGAGGGGGGCTGTGCACCGCCTGCCGGAGCCCACGCGGGCGCTCCACGAGCTGCGCCGTGTCGGCGGGGAGGGAGCCCGCATCGTCATCGCCGACGCCGTCGTCGACAGCGTGACCGACGAGGCCTTCAACGACCTCGCCCGCCTGCGCGAACCGGCCCACCGGCGCCACTACCGCGCGGAACAGCTCGAAGCGCTGGCGCGCGACGCGGGCCTGCGGGTCGCCGAGCGCCGCGTCCTGCGCCGCACCGTCGACCTCGACTACTGGCTGCAGGCGGCGTCCGTGCCGACGGAGAAGGGTGAGTTGATCAGGTCACGCGTACAGGCGCTGCCGGTGAAGGTGCTCGAGCACCTCGACGTCGCCTTCTCGGACCGTACGGTCTCGTTCAGTACCGACCTGCTGGCCCTGCGCCTCGAGCGCGCCTGAAAACGCCTCTACCCGAGAAACCCGCCGAGCTCCTCGACGAGGCGCTGGCGCGGCATAGCGCCGACGATGCGCTGCTTCACCTCGCCGCCCTCGAAGGCGAGGATCGTCGGGATGTTCATCACGCCGAAGCGCTGGGCGATCTCAGTGGCCTGGTCGACGTCGAGCTTGACGAAGGTGACGTCGGGGTAGTCGCCCTCCATCTCCTCGAGGACGGGGCTGACCATGCGGCAGGGGCCGCACCACTCGGCCCAGAAGTCGACGAGGACCTTGCCCGCGGCCTTGGTCACGACGGTGTCGAAATCCTCCTGCGAGACAGCGTCCAAGGGTCCTCCTGTCAGTCCTTTGACGATGGCGCGGGGTCCGGCTCGACGGGAGCGGGGGCGTCGGCGGTCTCTTCACGCGCGGGCGTGTCGGCGGCGTCCCCCTGTGCCGCTCCGTCCCCCTGTGCCGCTCCGTCCCTCTGTGCAACTGCGTTCTTCTGTGCCGCTGCGTCCTCCTGCGCCGCTCCATCACTCTGCGTTGCGCCCGCGGCCTGCAGTGCGGCCTCCGCGTGCGCCACGCCCGCCGCCTGCGCCACGGCCGGCCCCGAGGAGGGGCACTCGAGCTCGTCGAGGTAGCGCTGCGCCTGGACGGCGGCCAGGGACCCTTCGCCGACCGCCATGGCGATCTGCTTGAGCGGGTTGGCGCGCGCGTCGCCGGCCGCGTACACCCCGCACTGCGAGGTGCGCATGAGCTCGTCGGTGAGGATGTAGCCGGATCCATCGAGTG
Source organism: Thermoleophilia bacterium (assembly GCA_016933475.1). Classification (GTDB taxonomy): domain Bacteria; phylum Actinomycetota; class Thermoleophilia; order UBA2241; family UBA2241; genus UBA2241. Next base: position 6,763 of record JAFGAW010000247.1, on the reverse strand, counting down.
CGATGACCCCCTGCAGGAAGCTCGTCAGGGGCACCTGCCCGATGTAGAAGAAGACCCCGTTGACCGGCAGGCTGCGGAGCTCCTTGGTCTTGACGTTCTGCACCTCGAGCCCGGAGACCAGCTGGTCGCCCTCGACGCGCCGCGGCACCGAGTCCCAGACGAACTCCATCTTGGGATTGGCGAAGGCGCGCTCCTGGGCGATGGCCGCCGCGCGCAGCTCGTCGCGGCGGTGTACGAGGTAGACCTTGTCGGCGAACTTGGTGAGGAACATGCCCTCCTCGACGGCCGAGTCGCCGCCGCCGACGACGGCCACCTGCCTGCCCTTGTAGAGGGCGCCGTCGCAGGTGGCGCACCACGACACGCCGCGGCCGACGAACTCGGCCTCGCCGGGGATGCCCATGCGCTTGGCCTCGACGCCGGGGGAGAGGATGACGGTGCGGGCGCGGATCTTCTCCTGGTCTGTGGTGATCGTGAACGACCCGTCGGGGTCGGGCGTGAGCGAGGAGACCGTGGTGATCTCGCGCAGCTCGGCGCCGAACTGGGCGGCCTGGCGCTTCATGCGGTCGGAGAGGTCGAAGCCGGAGATGCCCTCGGGGAAGCCGGGGTAGTTCTCGACCAGCTCGGTGAGGGCGATCTGGCCGCCGGCCATGTTGCGCTCGAGCACCAACGTGCTGCGGCGCCCGCGGGCGCAGTAGAGGGCGGCGGTCAGGCCCGCCGGGCCGGCGCCGACGATGACGACGTCGTACGCCTCGGTCGACTGGCCTTTGGGGAGGTTGATGCGGATGTCGAGGCCCATGCTATCGACAGTCTACCCTGTCGCTCCCGCGCTCACAGCAGGCCGCGGGTGACGAGGGTCTCGGCGATCTGCACGGCGTTGAGCGCCGCGCCTTTGCGCAGGTTGTCGGCGACCACCCAGAAGTCGAGGCCGCAGTCGACCGTCACGTCTTCGCGCAGGCGGCCGACGTAGACCGGGTCGGCGCCCTCGGCGTGGAGCGGCATCGGGTAGCGCAGCTCGGCGGGGTCGTCGACGAGCTCGACGCCGGGGGCCGCGGCGAAGAGTTCGCGCGCCTCTGCGGCCGTGAGCTTCCGCCGGGTCTCGACATTGACGGCCTCGCTGTGCGCGCCGAAGACCGGGACGCGCACGCAGGTGGCCGTCACCTTGAGCTCGGGGTCGGCGAAGATCTTCGTCGTCTCGTCGACCATCTTCTGCTCCTCCTTGGTGGCGCCGGAGGGCAGGAAGCTGTCGATGTGCGGCAGCAGGTTGAAGGCGATCTGGTACGGATAGAACTGCTGCTCGACGGTCTCGCCGGCGGCCCACTGGCGGGCCTGGGCGTCGAGGGCCGCGATGCCGCCCTGGCCGCTGCCCGACACCGACTGGTAGGTCGAGACGACGACGCGGCGGATGCCGGCGGCGTCGTAGATCGGCTTGAGGGCGACGACCATCTGGATGGTCGAGCAGTTGGGTGTAGCGATCAGGCCCTTGTGGCCGTCGAGGTGCTCGGGGTTGACCTCAGGGACGACGAGCGGCACGTCGGGGTCCATCCTGAAGCCGCTCGACTTGTCGATCACGGTCGCCCCGGCGGCGACGGCCTTCGGCGCGTACTCCTTGCTGACTTCGCCGCCGGCGGCGAAGAAGGCGAGGTCGACGCCCTCGAAGGCCGCCTCGTCGAGGCGGCGCACCTCGACCTCCTCGCCGCTGAACGGCAGGCGGCGCCCGGCCGAGCGCTCGCTGGCCAGCAGGCGCAGCTCGGCGACCGGGAAGGCGCGCTCCTCGAGGATCGCGCGCACGGTGCCGCCGACGACGCCGGTCGCGCCGGCGATGGCGACCGTGTAGGCGCGCCCGCCCATCAGGAGGACCTCTTCTCAGCCGGCGCGGCCTTCTTCGCAGCTGAGCCCGACTTCGCCGGCGCACCCTTCTTCGCCGCCCCGGTCTTCTTCGCCGGAGCAGCCTTCTTCGCCGGCGCACGCGGCTTCGCCGCCGCGCCGCCCTCGGGCGTCTCGGCGTAGACGCACTGGTCGTCGAGCTCGAACGCCGTGTGCAGGGTACGCACGGCCTCCTCGACCCGGGCCTCCTCGATCACGCAGGAGATCTTGATCGGCGAGGTCGAGATCATGTCGATGTTGATGCCCAGATCGGCGAGCGTCGAGAACATCTTCGCCGCTACCCACGGGTTGGCGCGCATGCCGGCGCCGACCACGCTGATCTTGGCGACTCGCTCGTCGGCGTCGTAGCCGCTCGCCCCGAGCTGCGCCACGATGTCGCGCAAGGCGCGGTCGGCGGCGGGCCCGTCCTCGGCCGCGATCACGCAGGAGATGTCGCTGCGGCCCTGCTCGCTCACGTTCTGGATGATCATGTCGACGTTGACGTGAGCGTCGGCCAGCGCGGAGAAGACCTGCGCCGCGACGCCGGGCTTGTCGGGCACGCCGCGCACCGTGACCTTGGCGTCGTCGGTGCTGTAGGTGACGGCCCTGATGATCGGCTGCTCGAGCTCCATGGTCTCGTCGTCCTCTCTCACCCAGGTGCCCTCCGAGTCGCTGAAGCTCGAACGCACGTGGATCGGGATGTCGTACTTGCGGGCGTACTCGACCGAGCGCAGGGCGAGCACCTGGGCGCCCGCGGCGGCCATCTCGAGCATCTCGTCGTACGAGATGCGGTCGATCTTGCAGGCGCGGGCGACGACGCTCGGGTTGGCGGTATAGACGCCGTCGACGTCGGTGTAGATCTCGCAGACCTCGGCCCCGAGGGCGTGCGCCAGGGCGACGGCGGTCGTGTCGGAGCCGCCGCGCCCGAGGGTCGTGACGGCCTTGTCGGTGGAGACCCCCTGGAAGCCGGCGACGAGCACGATGTGGCCGGTGTCGAGCGCCTCCTGTACGCGGAACGCGCGGATGTCGAGGATGCGCGCCTTCGTGTGCACGGTGTCGGTGATGATGCCCGCCTGGGAGCCGGTGAAGCTGACCGCCTGGCCGCCCAGCCGGTCGATGGCCATGGCAAGGAGGGCGCAGCTGATGCGCTCGCCGGTCGAGAGCAGCATGTCCATCTCGCGCTCGGGCGGGTTGGGGGAGATCTCGCGGGCGAGCTCGAGGAGCTCGTCGGTGGTGTCGCCGCGCGCCGAGACGACCGCGCAGACCTGGTTGCCCTGCTCGGCGGTAGCGACGATGCGGCGCGCCACGTTCATGATGCGCACCACGTCGGCGACCGAGGTGCCGCCGTACTTCTGGACGACGATCGACACGCTGGTTCTGACCTCCCCGGCGCCATCCCCGGCGCCATCCCCGGGGCCGGCGCGGCCTGTTGGGACCTTGCCTCCCGGCCCCCGGGACCTTGCCTCCCGGCCCCCGGGACCTTGCCTCCCGGCCCCCGGGACCTTGCCTCCCGGCCCCCGGGACCCCGCCTCACGCCTCGCCGGGAGCCCGTCTCCCGACCGGCGCAACAGTCTACCGTGTCCGCGTGAGCGCCCCAAGTCCGGGGTCGAGGTGGGTCGCCGCAGCCATGTTCGATCGTTCAGGATGTTGCGCAATGGAACACGAGTGCGCGCGCGGGACCGGGCGGTCGGCACGGCATCCGGGGGTTGCATGAGTCAGACGCCACCGCGCCCCGGCCCTCCGCGGGCGCCGGCCCGGCCCGGCGCCCTGCTCGTCGGTCGGTCCGGGTGCGATCCGCGGCAGGGCGTGCTACCGCTCGGTGGTCTTGGGCGCGATCTTGGGCAGGGCACGCTTGTGCGCGCTCGCCGCTCTCATGCTCTCGATGCGCGCCGCGGTGGCAGGGTCGGCGCCGCGCCCCAGCAGGTAGGCGTCGAGCGCCTCATACGTCAGGCCCATCTCGCCCTCGTCGGTATGGCCGGCCCAGAGGCCCGCTGAGGGTGGCTTGTCGATGACCGGCTGCGGTACGCCGAGGTGGCGGGCCAGCGCGCGCACCTCGGACTTGACCAGCTCGCCGAGCGGCAGCAGGTCGACGCCCCCGTCGCCGTACTTGGTGAAGTACCCGATGGTCAGCTCGCTGAGGTTGCCGGTGCCGAGCACGCGGTAGCCGAGGCGGTTGGCGAAGGCGTACAGCGTCATCATCCGCAGGCGCGGCTTGAGGTTGGCCCCGGTAAGGCGGTCGTTGCGGATGTCGGGCCGTGCCGCGGCGAGCGTGTCGAGCAGCAGATCGTGGACGGGACCCAGGTCGACGGTCTCCGTCGGCAGCCCGAAGCCGTCGGCGACGAGGTCGGCGTCGGCTGCGTCCCGCGGGTCGCTGTGGCACGGCATGATGACGCCCAGCGAGGTCTCGGGGAAGGCGCGCAGGGCGAGGGCGGCGACGACGGCCGAGTCGATGCCGCCGCTCAGCCCGAAGACCACCCCCGCGCCGCCGCCCGCCGTGACCTCAGTGTGAAGCCAGCCGGCGAGGTGGTCGGCGAGGCGCGCCGGGTCGGCGAGGCGGGCGGCGGTGTCGCCGCCCGGGCCGTCGCCGGCTTCGTCGCCGGCGCCCGGGTCGCCGCCGGCGCCCAGGTCGCCTCCGGCGGCCGGGCCGTCGTGCGCGCCGGCGAGGCGGGCCGCGTCAGTCGCGTCGTCCATCAGAGCACCGCGTAGTAACGCTTGATCTCGAAGTCGGTGACCTGCTCGCGGTAGTCGTACCACTCGTTCAGCTTGTTGGTGACGAAGCGCTCGAAGACGTGCTCGCCCAGCGTGCGGCGGACGAGCTCGCTGCCCTGCGTCTCGGTGATCGCCTCGAAGAGGTTGTTGGGTAGCGACGTCATCCCGATCGCCTCGCGCTGCTCGGCGGTCATCTTGTAGATGTTGGGCTCGACCGAGGGCGGCAGTTCGTACCCTTGCTCGATGCCCTCGAGGCCGGCGGCGAGCATCACGGCGAAGGCCAGGTACGGGTTGGCCGCCGGGTCGGGGTTGCGCAGCTCGGCGCGCAGCGTGCTCTCCTTGCCCTGGATGTAGAGCGGCACGCGGATCAGCGCCGTACGGTTGCGGTGCGCCCAGGAGATGTGGATCGGCGCCTCGAAGCCGGGGACGAGGCGCTTGTAGCTGTTGACCCACTGGTTGAGCACGCTGGCGAACTCGCGCATATGCTTGAGCTGGCCGGCGATGAAGCCCTTGCCGATGTCGGAGAGGTGGTTCTCGTCGGTCGGCGAGAAGAAGGCGTTCTCGTCGCCGCGGAAGAGCGACTGGTGCACGTGCATGCCGCTCCCGTTGACCCCGTGCAGCGGCTTGGGCATGAAGGTCGCGTAGACACCGTTGTGGGCCGCGACCTCCTTGACGATGAGGCGGCAGATCATGACGCGGTCGGCCATGAGGAGGGCCTCGTCGTAGTGCGGGTCGATCTCGTGCTGCGAGGGGGCGACCTCGTGGTGCGAGGCCTCCATGGGGATGCCCAGCTTGTCGAGCGTGCGCATCGTCTGCTTGCGCAGGTCGTTGCCGAGGTCGGCCGGCAGCACGTCGAAGTAGCCGCCCTCGTCGGTCAGCTCGGGCGTGGCTCCCTGCTTGAAGTAGAAGTACTCGAGCTCGGGCCCCACGTAGAACTCGAGCCCGAGCCTGCGGGCGCGCTCGAGCTGGCGGCGCAGCACCCAGCGCGGGTCGCCCTCGAAGGGGCGGTAGTTGCGGTCGAGGACGTCGCAGAAGACGAACGCGGTGCGCTCCTGGTTCTGCGACCACGGCAGCACGGTGAGGGTGGTCCAGTCGGGCATCGCCACGATGTCCGACTCCTCGATCTCGGCGTAGCCGGTGATGGAGGACCCGTCGAACGGGGCGCCGCTCTCGAGGACGCTGTCCAGCTGGCGGTCGGGGACCTCGACCATCTTGAGATTGCCGAGGATGTCGGTGAACCAGAGCTGGACGTGCTTGACGTTCTCGTCGGCGACGAGCCTGCGGGTCCTGGCCTGGAGCTCTTCGTTCATCGTCATCCTTTCAGCCAGGGGGCGCCCTGCGGCACCGTCTCCCGGGGCAGGTTTTACCAGCGGTGCGGCGAACGGGCAACATGAGGCTGGCCGCGAGCCCCCTAGCCTCGTTGCGTGTATACCGCTCACGCACTATACTGCCCGCGACATCACGGGGGCGGGCCAGGGGGCTTTGGCCCGGAAAGGAGAGCACATGGCAACTGAGGCTTACTGCGTGAAGTGCCGCACCAAAAGGGAGATGAAGGACGAGCAGCAGGTCACGATGAAGAACGGCAAGCCTGCGACGCAGGGCATCTGCCCGGTGTGTGGCACGAAGATGTTCAAGATCGGCAAGAGCAAGTAAGCCCACGCGTATCTCCACCTGCGACGGCCGGGGCCGGCGCTCCCTCAGGGGAGCGCCGGCCCCGGCCGTCTCCGCGCCAAGCGCTCGCTTCTGCGCCCGGCCGCGCTGCGCGGCGCGCATCCGGGCCTGAATGACTGCCGGCCCTCGATACGATGGAGGATCATCGCCGACGTGACGATCGTCAGGTCAGGTCTGGGCCGCAAGGCGGCCCGTGCGAGCGGTCGAGCCCCTTGGGGATACGCGATGGTGGTCGTCGCCTATCTCCTCGTCGCGCTCTCCGGGACGCTCGTCGCGCTGACCACGGCGCCGCCCAGCGTTCTGCTGGTCCTGCGCTTCGCGGTGGCGTTCGTGCTGCTCGGCGCCGTGTTCGGGGGCCGCCGACGCGTGGCGAGGCTCCTCGCGCTGCGCGAGCGGCGCCGGCTGCTTCTCATGGGGGCGCTCGACGCGGCGACGCTGCTTCTCTTCTTCATCGCCGTCCGCGAGACGGGGGTCGCGATCGCGACGTTCCTCTACTTCATGCAGCCGGTCTGGGTCGCGG
>JAFGAW010000246.1 GCA_016933475.1 Thermoleophilia bacterium | reverse complement strand
CGACGTCGCCGAGCCGAGGATCCACCCCCAGGCGACGAACGTGCCGATGGCGAGCGGGCTGCCGGGCAGGACGGGGTAGACGGTGCCGACGACGGCGACGGCGAGCACGAGGCCCGCGACGACGGTTGCGAGGATGTCGGTGTCCACGACGCCATCCTGCCACCGGCCGGCCTCGCGGGACACCCGCACCGGCGCAGGCGTCTGCGCCAAGGCCGGCAGGACCGGGAGGTGGTGCCCCGCCGCCGGCTAGAAGTCCCAGCCCTCCTGCATCTGGCGCACGGCGTCGTCGGCCAGCTTCGCGAAGTCGACCTTCTCGTCACCCCCGTACGAGAAGAAGGTGGCGAGCACCACGCCGATGAGGGCTCCGGAGAACGTGCGCACGGAGAGATCGTCGGGGGGCCGCCCCACGCGACGCGCGACGACCGCGCTGAAGTCATCGACGCCGCGCACGTACTCGTCGATCCAGCGTGCGCGCAACTCGGGGGTGGCGAGGATCAGCCTTGTGCGTACCCGTTGTGCCTCGAGGTCCTCGTCGGAGACGCCGGCGAACACCTCGCGCACGGCGCGCCGGATCGCCTCGAGCGCCGACAACTCCGGGGGCTGCGCCTCGAAGGCGGCGAACATCACGGGGTCGGTGGCGTCGTAGAGCACCACGTCTTCCTTGGTGGGGAAGTAGCGGAAGAAGGTGCTCGGCGAGACCTCGGCGGCGGCGGCGATCTGCTCCACCGTCGTCCCCGCGTAGCCGTGCTCGCCGATGAGCCGCAGGGCGTGCTCCTGGATCGCCGCCCGCGTGCGCGCCTTCTTGCGCTCACGCAGACCGATCACCGGTGGCTCGGCGTGACCGGGCGCTGCCTGGCCGCCGGGGGGCGCCTCACTCCGGCGCGACGGCCGCCGTGGCGCCGCCGACCGCTTCTTGTTCGTTGCGTCCCGCATGGTGCTCCGATTCTATCTCCTGTCCGGTGCCGCGGGCGGTGGCTGCCGCGCGTCGCGGGAGCAGCAGGGCCGCGGTGACGGCGCCGACCACGGCCAGGGCGGCGCACACGAGGAGAGCCACGTTCATGCCGTGGATGAAGGCGGCGTGTACGCTCTCGAGCAAGGCCGCGGAGTCGAGCTGCTGCGCGGCGGCGACTCCCCCGGAGACGCCGTCACGCGCCACCTGCGCGGCCGCCGCCGGCAGTCCGGTGACGTCGAGGCGATCGAGGTAGGCGGCGCTGAGGAGCGAGCCGAGCACGGCGGCCCCGAAGGTGCCGCCGACCCCACGCAACGCCTGCACGAGCCCCGAGCCGACCGCGCTGCGATCGGCTGGGAGGGCGCCGAGCGCGGCGTCCATCGTCGTCGGCAGGGCGACCCCGAGGCCGAGGCCGCAGACGGCCAGCCAGGTCATCGCGGACCCGCTGCCGTCGGTCGCGCCGGTGGTGCCGCCGAGGGCGAGCCCCCCGGCGAGTACGACGAAGCCGAGCGACACCGCGACGTGCGGCCCCAGGCGCTCCGAGAGGCGGGTCGCAGCGAGCGCGCCGAGGATCAGGCCGCCGACCAGCGGCAGCTGCCGCAGACCGTTGCCCAGGGCGGTCGTGCCGAGGACCTCCTGGAAGTACAGGGGCGTCGCGAACATGATGCCGAACATCGTGAACGACACCATCGTGGAGAGCATCGTGCCCCAGGCGAAGCTGCGAGAGCGGAAGAGCGCGAGGTCGACGAGCGGGCTGCGGGCGCGGCGCTCCCAGAGCAGGAAGGCTGCCGTGACAAGGGTACCGGCGGCCATCGCCGTGAGGGCGAGCGCGTCGCTCCAGCCGTCTTGCCCGGCGCGGATCAGGCCGTAGGTCAGCGTCGCCAGGCCGGCCGCCGAGAGGGCGATGCCGGGGACGTCGAACCGCGGGCGGAGCTCGCTCCGCGACTCGGGGAGCAGCACGGCGACGCCGGCCAGGGCGACGATCACGACCGGGACGTTGATGAGGAAGACGGAGCCCCACCAGAACTCGGTCAGCATCCAGCCGCCGAGGATCGGTCCGATGGGGTACCCGAGCATCGTCGCCGTCATGATGGCGGCGATGGCCTTGGGGCGCTCCTCTTCCGAGAACATGACCAGGAGCGCCCCGATCATCGTCGGCAGCACTGCGGCGGCGCCGAGGCCGAGCAGGACGCGGGCGCCGATGAACGCCGACGCCGACGGAGCGTAGGCGCAGGCGATCGACCCGAGCCCGAAGACGGCGAGCGAGCCGAGCAGCAGCTTCTTGCGCCCGTAGCGGTCTCCGAGCATGCCTCCGGGGATCATCGCCGCGGCGAAGGCGAGCATGTAGGCCGAGAAGAACCACTGCAGCTGGGACGTCGTCGCCTCCAGGTCGGCGGCCAGGGTCGGCAGGGCGAGCCCGAGGACCGTGGCGTCGATGCCGAGCACGAGGGCGGCAGGGACTAGAGCGGCGACAGCCCACCAGCGACGGACGCTCGAGAGAGACATGACGGTCACATCCTTTCAACGGTTTGACTCAATTGCATGTAACCATGAAAAGCAAGTGACTGTCAAGATATCGGAGCGGTGCGAAGTGGTGCCCTCCCGACCCGAGGGATGACACACGGCCGCTGGGGGTGACTCGACCGCTCGGCAGGTGTATACAGGCGCGGGGATGGTGCACCCTCGGGCAAGGTGCGCGGCAGCTCGCGCCGGGCCCGACGGCGGCCGGAAGGAGCGCGCGTGAGCATCGTCGAGGCTCAGGGTCTCAGCAAACAGTACGACCCGCCGAAGGGCGTGCTCGCCGTCGACGGCGTCAGCTTCGCCATCGAGCGCGGCGAGATCTTCAGCCTCTTGGGCCCGAACGGGGCCGGCAAGAGCACGACCATCTCGATGCTGTCGTGCCTGCTCCGGCCCACGGACGGCGACGCCTTCGTCGACGGGCACTCGATCGTCGGCGACCCCCAGGCGGTCAAGCAGGTCATCGGCGTCGTCCCCCAGGACATCGCCGTCTACCCCGACATGACGGCGCGCGAGAACCTCCTCTTCTGGGGGCGCATGTACGGGCTCGCCGGCGCCGAGCTGAAGACCCGCGTCGACGAGGTGCTCGAGCTCATCAGCCTCGTCGACCGCCAGAAGGACCGCGTCGACAAGTTCTCCGGCGGCATGAAGCGCCGCGTCAACATCGGCGTCGCCCTGCTGCACAAGCCCAGGATCCTCTACCTCGACGAGCCCACGGTGGGTATCGACCCGCAGAGCCGGCGCTCGATCCTCGACGGCATCCTCGACCTGCGCGAGCAGGGCATGACGGTGCTCTACACGACCCACTACATGGCCGAGGCGCAGGAGCTCAGCGACCGCATCGGCATCGTGGACCACGGCAAGCTGATCGCGCTGGGCACGCACGCCGAGCTGGTGAGGATCGTCGGCGAGGAAGCGCGGGTCGAGCTCACGGTCGACAAGGGCCTCGAGCAGATGGTTGCGCGCTGGTCGGCTCTGGGCGGCGTGAGTCGTGCCGTCGTCGAGGAGGAGCACGCCGAGCTCCTCGTGGAGGACGCCAACGCGGTGCTGCCGCACCTCTTCGAGGAGGCGGCCGCCGGGGGCTCGCGCATCACGTCGGTGAACGTGAGCGAGCCCAACCTCGAGCTCGTCTTCCTGCACCTCACCGGGCGCGCGCTGCGCGACTGAGAGGGGGGCGGCGGATGCCACGCGGCGCGGCGGGAGCCGGATGGCGATGAGGAAGATCTGGGCCATCGCCTGGAAGGACCTGCGCAGCACGGCGCGCAACGCACCCGGCCTCGCCATGATGCTGGTCGCGCCGCTCGCCCTCGCCGGCCTGCTCGGCTTCGCCTTCGGCGGCGGCGACTCGTTCGAGATCGCGGCGACGAAGGTGGCCGTGACGAACGAGGACTCGCGGCCGGCGGCGCCGCCCGGCGAGGAGGCGCCGCCGCTCGCCGGCGACACCTTCGCCGACATCCTCACGAGTGAGGGCCTCGAGGACGTGCTCGAGGTGACCGAGGTGAAGGGCGCGGCGGCGGCCCGCGCGCGGGTCGACGACGGCGACGCTGCCGTCGCCGTCATCGTGCCGCGCGATTTCACCGCCGCGCTCTACGGCGCCGCCGGGGCGAGCACCTCGGTCGAGCTCTACGTCGACCCCACCCAGGAGTTCGGGCGCGCGATCACCGAGTCGGTCGTCCGCCAGGCGTTGCTCGACTTCAACGGGGCGCGCGCCGCCGCGGCGGCCGCGGCGGCGGTGGCCGGCGGGGACGCCGGCCACGACGACGCCGCGCAGGCCGCAGCCGCCGCCTTCGTGAGGGGTGGCGGCGTGAGCGAGGCCCTCGTTGTCACCGCCACGGCGCCGCGCGTCGGCGGGGACGAGGGCGAGGGCGCGACGACCATCGGTCTGGTGCTCGCCGGCATGATGGTCTTCTTCATGTTCTTCGGCGCCTCCAACGTTGCGCGGACCATCATCACCGAGGACCAGGACGGCACCCTCCCGCGCATGATGACCACGCCGACCTCCGCCGGCGTGATCCTCGGCGGCAAGTTCGCCTCCGTGTTCCTCACGGTCGCGGCGCAGCTCGTCATCCTCCTGGTCGGCGGGGCGGTGCTCTTCGGCATCGGCTGGGGCAGGCTCGACGTCGTCGCCGTCCTCGCGGTGGCGACCGCCGCGGTGGCCAGCGGGCTCGCCCTGATGATCATGGGCGTCGTGAAGACGCCGGGGCAGGCCGGGGCGATCGGCGCCGGCGTCTACCTCGTCCTCGCCCTGCTCGGCGGCAACTTCACCGGCACGGCCACGTCGGCCGGCACGTACGCGACGATCCAGGGGTTCACGCCCAACGGCCCGCTGCTGCGCGGCTGGGACGCGGCGATGCGCGGCGGCGACCTGGCCGACGTCGCCTCTCACCTGCTGGTCCCGCTCGCCTTCGCCGCAGTCTTCTTCGTGGTCGCCGTGTGGACGTTCCGGAGGCGGTACGCATGAGCCGGGCGCCTCAAGGGGGCGTGCCTCGCGAGACCTGGGGTCGGCGATCGTGACCAGGATTCTGACGCTCGCCCGCAAGGACCTCCTCGAGACGCGGCGCGACCGCCTCTCAGCGATCTTCATCGTCATCATGCCGATCGCCTTCACGACCTTCTTCGGGCTCATGTTCGGCAGCGGCAGCGACCGCCTCGCCGTCGCCGTGCACGACGCCGACCGGGGCGCGCAGTCGCAGGAGCTCGTGCGCGCCCTGCAGCAGTCCGATGCGGTGCGCGTCGTGCCCAAGGGCGCGGAGGAGCTCGACCCCTGGATCGCCGACGGGCGGGCCGCCGCCGGCCTGCTGATCCCCGAGGGGTTCTCGGCGGCCGTGCAGGCCGGGGAGCCCGCCGAGCTCGTCATCGTCAGCGACCAGACCTCGTCGGGCGCCCAGGCCATCGCCGCCGAGGTGCGCTCGGCGGCCGGCGACCTCGTGGCCGCCGACCGCGCCGCGCGCATCGGCGCGCAGGTCGCGGGCCAGAGCGAGGTCCCAGAGGCGGCGCGCGCCGTCGCGACGCTGGCAATGGAGCGACCGGCGGTCGCGCTCACCTCCGTCAGCGCGACCGCCGCCGCCGGCCAGGTGCCGACCGGCTTCACGCTGAGCTCGCCCGGCATGATGGTCAACTTCATCATGTTCAGCCTGATGACCGCCGGCATGGCCGTCATCATGGAGCGCAAGAACGGCACTCTCCGCCGGCTCGTGACGACGCGCGTCCGGCGCTGGGAGCTCATCGCCGGCAAGATGGGCGGCATGTTCGCGCTGACGTTCCTGCAGCAGATCCTGCTGATCGGTGTCGGTCAGCTCTTCTTCGGCGTGGACTACCTGAACGACCCGGCCGCCCTGCTGCTCATGATGGTCGCCCTCTCGCTCGTCGCCTCGTGCCTCGGGCTGCTGCTCGCCTCACTCCTCTCCAGCGAGCAGGCCCTCGTCGCCGCCATCGTGCTCACGTCCATGGGCGTCTCGGCCCTCTCCGGCGCCTGGTTCCCGCTCGAGATCACCGGCGATTCGTTCCGGGCTGTCGGACACCTGCTGCCGACGGCGTGGATCCTCGACGGCCTGCGCGGCATCATCGCCCAGGGCTACGGGGTCGCCGACGTGCTGCCGGCCTTCGGCCTCGCGCTGGCCTGGTCGGCAGGGCTCTTCGGCCTCGCGGTCGCGCGCTTCCGTCTGTCCTGATGGGGACGGCCGCGACGGCGGACGCCGCGCTCGGGAGACCGCGGCGCCGACCGCCGACCTGATCGCGGCGCGGACCGCCGACCCGACTGCTGGGAGGCCCCCTACTTCTCGGTCGCCGCCTCGTAGAGCTCGGCGACGGCGTGCCGCACCTCGGTGACGAGCAGCTCCGTCGCTGGCTGCTCGGCGCTGCGCAGCAACGCCTTGCGGCCAAGGGCGAGCAGGCTGATCACGGCGCCGCGTGCGGCGCCGTGATCAGCCTGCTCGCCGGCTCGCGCAAGGAGTGCGGAGAGCTCCTCGCCCACGTCCACGGCTACCCCCGCCGTCCCGGCCTCCAGCAGCGCCCGCAGCCGCGGGAGCGGCTCAAGCGACGCGGCGCCGGGTGCGAGCCTCTCGAGGGCCCCGTGTCGCTCTCTCTCGCTCTGCCTCGCGCCGGCGGCGATCTCGCGCCCGAGCCTCTCCGCTTCGGCGACCACGTGCGCCTGATCCTCGACCGGCGGCGGGATCACCTCGGGGGAGATGGCGAAGTCCTTGGGTGCCGGGAGCCGGTCCGCGTAGGGGTACTCGAAGAGGTCGTACTCGCCGCGCGCGAGGGGCACGGGCGCCCCCTGCACGCAGGCATCGCCGAAGCCGCAGGACCAGCACGGGTCGGTGCCCGCCGGCGTGACGCGGCCGAGGGGTCGCAGCCCTTCCGTCGCGAACCAGGCCAGCAGGCCGTCGGCGATGGGTACGGGGTCGACTGTGCCGGTGACGACGGCGACGCCGATCTTGCCGGCGCCCAACAGGATCGAGTGGCGGAGCGAGAACATGCGCTCGGGCACGGTCTTGGTGCGCGCGTCGAGGATGTTGAACGGCGCCCAGCCGCCGAGGACGAGGGCATCGGCCCGCACGATCTTCGTCGCCAGCGGCAGCCAGTCGTCGTCGAAGCTGGTGCAGACGTTGGAGGCCGCGCAGGCGAGACAGGCCTTGCAGGGGCGGACGTCGAGGTCCCAGAGGCGGACGAACTCGCACTCGAGGCCGGTGGCGTCGAGGATGAGCCGCACGATGCGGTCGGTGCTGCCGCCTGCGATCGGGCTGCCGCTGATGCCGAGGACCTGCGCTGTCATGTGACGACCTCCCGGTCGGCCGGTTGTCGCGGCGTAGGTGACCGTATTGTATGCGCCGCGCGCCGCGCGGGAGGCGGCGCGCGGGACTGCTGAACACCGTACCCGGCGTTGTCTGAGCGTCTCCCGCGGTGTCACACTGGCGCGTGCACCCTGCGGGACCTTCTACACTGAGGAGCGTGGTGTCAGAGTGAGCACGACCGAGCGAGAGCCCGTCATCGTCGTCGACGCCCTGCGCAAGACGTACGGCGCGACGACGGCCGTCGACGGCGTGACCTTCGACGTGCGCGCGGGCGAGGTGTTCGGCCTGCTCGGCTCGAACGGCGCCGGCAAGACGACGACGGTCGAGTGTCTCGAGGGGTTGCGCAAGCCAGATGAGGGCGCGGTGCGTGTGCTCGGCGTCGACCCGCTGGCCCACCCCGAGCGCCTGCGTGGCCGAGTCGGCTGCCAGCTCCAGGAGTCGCACCTGCCCGACCGCATGCGCGTCTGGGAGGCGCTCGACCTGTTCGCCGCCGCCTCGCCGCGGCCGGTGGACTGGACCGAGGTGCTCGAGGCGTGGGGGCTGGCGGCGAAGCGCGACGCGGCCTTCGCCAGCCTCTCCGGTGGTCAGCGCCAGCGCCTGCTGGTCGCCCTGGCTCTCGTGACCGACCCCGAAGTCGTGTTCCTCGACGAGATGACGACCGGCCTCGACCCGGCGGCGCGGCACGTCACCTGGGGCCTGATCGAGGCGATCCGCGAGCGCGGCACGACGGTCGTCCTCGTCACCCACTTCATGGACGAGGCCGAGCGGCTCTGCGACCGCGTCGCGGTCATGGACTCGGGCCGGATCGTCGCGATGGGCACGCCGAGCGCCTTGAT
>JAFGAW010000003.1 GCA_016933475.1 Thermoleophilia bacterium | reverse complement strand
TCAACCCGGCGGCCCTGCGCCGGCGACTCACGGACAACGAGAAGAAGCTCGCCAGGATGTGCGGCCACGTCCGTCAAGGTGGTGTACGAGCGTCTCCGCTCCATCCGCTTTCCTGATGCTCAGCTCGCCATGAGCTGGGGCGTCACCTCCTCGTGCTCCTCGAGCTCGATCAGGGTCGCCGGCGTGAGCTTGGCGAGCGAGCCGGCGCTCATGTAGCGGCGCGCGACCGCCCACTCATCGTGCTGCTCGGCGAGTACCATGCCGACCAGCCGGACCACCGCCTCGCGGTTCGGGAAGATGCCGACCACGTCGCTGCGCCGGCGGATCTCGCGGTTGAGGCGCTCCTGCGGGTTGTTCGACCAGGTCTGGCGCCAGTGCTCGACCGGGAAGGCGGCAAAGGCGGTCACGTCGGGCGCCGCATCCTCGAGCATCTCGGCGACCTGGGGGAAGCGCGCCCGCAGCTGCTCGACGACGCGGGCGAGCTGGGCGGCCACCTCCTCGGCCGACGGCTGGGCGAAGATCGTGCGCACCATGGTCGCGACGAAGGGCTGGGCGCTCTTCGCGACGCGGCAGAGAACGTTGCGCATGAAGTGCGTCCTGCACCGCTGCCAGGCGGCGCCGGGCAGCAGCGCGTCGATCGCCTTGGTGAGGCCGCGGTGGTCGTCGGAGACGACCAGCTGCACGCCGGCGAGGCCGCGGCCGGTGAGGTCACCGAGGAAGCTCCGCCAGGCGGCCTCGTCCTCGCTCGTGAAGGTGTCGCAGCCGAGGATCTCGCGGTAACCCTCGCCGTTCACCGCGCTGGCCACGACGCAGGCGCAGCGCACGATGCGCCCCTGCTCGCGCACCTTGACGGCCAGGGCGTCGAGCCACAGGTAGGGATAGGGCCCGGCGTCGAGGGGACGAGAGCGGAAGGCGGCGACCTCTTCGTCGAGGCTCTTCGCCATCTCCGAGACCTGGCTCTTGGAGATGCTCTCGATGCCGAGCGTCTTCACGAGCCCGTCGACGCGGCGCGTCGAGACGCCCCTCACGTAGCACTCGGCGACCACCGCGACCAGGGCTCTCTCAGCCCGCCTGCGGCGCTCGAGCAGCCAGTCGGGGAAGTAGCTGCCGCTCCTCAGCTTCGGCACCGCGAGGGCGATGGTGCCGGCGCGGGTGTCGAAGGGCCGTTCGCGGTAGCCGTTCCTGCGGTTCACGCGCTCGCCGCTGCGCTCACGGAAGGCCGCCCCGCAGAGCGCATCGGCCTCGGCTCCCATGAGCGCCTCGGCGAACGTGCGCACCATCTCGCGCAGCAGGTCGGGCTCGGCTTCCTCGAGCTGCTTGCGCAGCCAGGCCAGAAGGTCCATGTTGTTCTCGGCCACTGTCTCCTCCTCGATCTCTTGGGTTTCGCCACCCTCGAGGATGGAGCAGTGGTCACCTCTTCTTCAAGGCGACCACTTCAGAGTTGTTCGTACACCACTTCCTAGGACGCTAACCGGGATCCCGAGCCGGGGCTGAACGCTCGATCTGGTCGGCCGCCCCGCCGACCGTCAGTGGCCGGCCTCGTCACTCGACGGGGCCGGCCACGCCTTCGTTCAGCAGGCAGAGCGCCGGCC
>JAFGAW010000245.1 GCA_016933475.1 Thermoleophilia bacterium | reverse complement strand
CGGCGCCCACGGGCGCTAGTGCCGCTCCCTCCTCCGACCCCGGCGTCGCCGACTCCGGCCCCGACAGCACCCCCGACGCGACGACGGTGCCCGCGACCCCCGCCCGCAAGCGGAGACGGCGCACCGGCCTGCGCGGCGTCGCCTGGCGCCGCCGTTGGGTCATCTCGATCACAGGCTGGGGGCTCGCCGCCCTCGTGCTCCTGACGTCGGGTTTCGGCGAGCCGCTCGACCCGATGCTGAGTCTCACCGGGCTCTTCGTCGGCTTCCTCGTCGGGCTCACCGGGATGGGCGGCGGGGCCCTGATGACGCCGATCCTGATCCTCTTCTTCAACTTCCAGCCGACCCTTGCCATCGGCACCGACATCGCCTACGCGGGCATCACCAAGATCTTCGGCTCGTGGAAGCACTACCGTCAGGGTTCGGTCGACGTGCCGCTCGCCCTGTGGCTCGCCGCCGGCAGCCTGCCCGCGGGCGTGCTGGGAGCCACCGCCATCTCCTATCTCGCTCGCGAGCGGAGCGACATCGTCGATGCCGTCCTCTACCGTTCGGTCGGCGCGGCGCTCATCGTCGTCGGCGTGCTGCTCGCGGTGCGCATGTGGTTCAACATCGAGGCCCACCACGAGGCGACCGACATCCACCTCTCGTGGAGGCGCAAGCTGGCGAGCATGGCGATCGGCGCCGGCACGGGCTTGATCATCGGCCTCACGTCGGTCGGCAGCGGCACGCTGCTCGCCATGTTCCTGATCCTGTTCTATCCGCTGGCGCCGCGGCGCATCATCGGTACCGACGTCTTCCATGCGACCCTGCTCCTTGGCGTCACCGGGCTCGCCCAGTTGCGCTTCGGCAACGTGGACCTCTGGATGGTCGCCTCACTCCTCATCGGCTCGGTGCCGGGTGTGGTCTTCGGGTCGCGCCTCACCGTGCGCGCGCCGACGCGCTGGCTGCGGATCGCGCTCGCGATCGTCCTCCTCGCCAGCGGCGTCGTCATGCTCACCAAAGTCTGAGCGCGGAGCGGCGACCGCAGGTGACGCAACGAGGGCCGACGCGGTAGAGTCGAGACTCCGCAGCCACCACCCGGGAGCGAAGCGATGCCGGCGACGAACCAGGTTCCAGCCCACGTCTACGAGGCCGTCGAAGAGGCGGCCATGCAGCTCTACATCCGCGCCCTCAAGGTGCTGCCGCCCGACCTCAAGGCGGCACTGGCGCAAGCGCGCGCGACCGAGACCGACGAGAGCGGCCGCCGCTTCCTCGATATCATGCTCGAGAACGTGGAGGTAGCGGAGCGCGACGAGAACCTCGTCTGCCAGGACACCGGCACGGTCGTCTTTTGGCTTGAAATCGGCGAGGAGTGCGCCTTCAACCTCGCGCGGGTGAGCGCCGCCGTGAAGCGGGGCACCGAGCGCGCGACCGTCGAGCACCCCCTGCGCCCCAACGCCGTGCACCCGCTGACACGCAAGAACACGATGACAAACACCGGGCGTCACCTGCCGGCGATGCACTACGAGTTCGTGCCGGGCAGCCCCGAGGACGGCCCGCGACTGCCGGGCGCCGACGTGCCCGCCGATGGTCTCAAGCTCCACTGCCTGCCGAAGGGCTCGGGCAGCGAGAACATGAGCTTCCTCAAGATGCTGATCCCGGCCGACGGCGTCGCCGGGGTCAAGCGCTTCATCCTCGAGTGCATCGTCGAGGCGGGGCCGAAGCCGTGCCCGCCGACGATCGTCGGCGTCGGCCTCGGCGGCACCGCCGACCTCTGCACGGCGCTCGCCAAGCGCGCGGTCTTGCGCCCGCTGGGCACGCACAACGACGATCCCGTCGTGGCGGCGCTCGAGGACGAGCTCTTCGCTGCCGCCAACGAGCTCGGCATCGGCCCGATGGGGCTCGGCGGCCGCACCACCGTGCTCGGCGTCAACATCGAGCACGCACACACGCACATCACCCAGAACCCGGTGGCCGTGAACCTGCAGTGCTGGGCGGCGCGGCGCGCGAGCGCCGTCGTCACCCCGGCCGGCGACGTCACCTACGGGTTCTGAGCGGGGAGGAGGAGACGATGACCGACACGACCACGCCCGGCGACGAGCTGCGCCTCGCGTTCCCGCTCACCGACCTCGACGCCCTGCGCGAGCTGCGCGCCGGGCAGACGCTGCGCATCGACGGCCACGTCATCGGCATCCGCGACGCGACCCAGATCGCGATGTTCGACCGCGGTGAGAAGCCGGTGATGGACCTGACCGGCGCCGTGCTGATCCACACCGCCCCCAACGTGCGCAAGCTCGGGCCCGGCCGCTACGAGAAGGTCTGCATCGGCACGACCACGAGCGCGCGCATGAACCGCTTCACCCGCGGCCTGATGGAGCAGTACGGCGTGCGCGCCATCATCGGCAAGGGCGGGCTGCTCGCCGACTCGCTCCCGGTGCTCGAGGAGTTCGGCGGCGTCTACCTGGCCATCACCGGCGGCGCCGCTGCCCTTGAGACGACCCAGATCGAGGAGATCGAGGCGGTCGAGT
>JAFGAW010000244.1 GCA_016933475.1 Thermoleophilia bacterium | reverse complement strand
TCGTACGTGCCCTTGGGCGCCCGCGGCGCCGTCACCAGCGGTGCCCCGGGTCGTGCCGCAGGGGCGAGAGGAAGGGGTTGAGCGCCAACTCGCGCCCCAGCGAGGTGTCGGGGCCGTGGCCGCAGTGGACCGGTGTGTCGGCCGGAAAGCGGCGCACCAGGGTGGCCACCGAGTCGAGCAACTGGTCCATGTCGCCCCCGGGCAGGTCGGTGCGCCCGACGCTGCCGTGGAAGAGCAGGTCGCCGACGAAAAGGTGCCCGTCGATCGCGAACGTGAAGGCGCCGCGCGAGTGACCCGGCGTCGGGATCGCCTCCACCCCGATCGGCAGGGCCAGCACCTGCTCGCCCTCGAGCAGAATAGGGCCGGCCACAGGCTCGACGTCGAACCCGCCGAAGGCGCCGAGGGCCGGGTCGGCCATCTCCGCCGCATCGGCGGCACCGACGTACACGGGGATGTCGAAGTGGCGGGCGAGCGGCGCCACCGCGCCGAAGTGGTCGAAGTGGCCGTGCGTCACGAGCACGGCGGCGGGGTCGAAACCGAACTCGGTGAAGGCCTCGATCACGACCCCCGCTTCGTCGCCGGGGTCGATGACGAGGCCCTCGCTCCCCCGCACGACGATGAAGCAGTTGGCCTGCAGGGGGCCGAGCGGCAGGGCGAAGACTTCGAGCGCTTCGGACATGGGACCTCGCGGACGTCGGCCGACCGGCCGTACGGTATCAGACCCGCGACGGGAGCGTCGAGCGAGAGCGAGGGCGCCGGCGCGCCGCCCGCCGCCCCCGAAGTCTCCGCCCGCCCCGCCTCAGCCGACGACGCGGTAGGCGTCGTAGACGGTGTCGATCGAGCGGATGTTGGCGAGGATGTTGTCGAGCTGGCGCACGTCCCCGACCTCGATCGTGAAGCGGTCGCGCACCACGCCGTCGGGCAGCGTCTGCACGCTGCCGGAGAGGATGTTGACACCGGAGTCGCCGAGCGTGCGGGCGACGTCCTCGAGCAGGTGGTTGCGGTCGAGCGCCTCGACCTGGATCTCGACGCGGAAGGCGATCCCGCCGAGCCCCTGCCAGTCGACCTTGGTGAAACGCTCCGGGTTCTTGGCCAGGGCGCGCGCGTTCTTGCAGTCGCGGCGGTGGATGGTGATGCCCTTGCCGAGCGAGATGTAGCCGACGATGTCGTCGCCGGGGATCGGCCGGCAGCAGCTCGCCATGCGCACCATGATGTCGCTCATGCCTTCGACGGCGATGCCGTACTCGCCGGAGACGGCGGCGGGGCCGGCCGTCGGCTCGGCACGCCGCGACGGCAGCAGCTCCGCACTGGGCGTGGCCTCCTTCATGGTGCCGGCGCGCTGCATCACCTTGTTGACCACGGTCTTGACCGTCACTCGGCCTGAGCCGATGGCCGCGTAGAGGTCTTCGGGCTTGGCGTAGCCCGTCTCCTTGACGATCTGGCCGAAGACTTTGGAGCCGAGGATCTTCTGCGCCGGCAGGCCCTCACGGCGCATGAGCTCCTGCAGAAGGTCGCGCCCCGAGTGCTCGGAGTCCTCGCGCTGCTCGCGGCGGAAGTGCTGGCGGATCTTCTGCCGCGCCCGCGTCGTGACCACGACGTCGAGCCAGTCCCGCGAGGGCCCGTGACTCGACTTGGAGGTGATGACCTCGACGATGTCGCCCGAGCGCAGGCTGTGGTGCAGCGGGACGATGCGGCCGTTGACCTTGGCGCCCACGGTGTGGTTGCCGACGTCGGTGTGGACTGCATACGCGAAGTCGATCGGCGTCGAGCCGGCGGCGAGGTTCTTGACGTCGCCCTTCGGGGTGAAGACGAAGACCTCGTCCTCGAACAGGTCGATCTTGAGCGTGTCCATGAACTCGCGCGGGTCGCCGGTCTCGGACTGCCACTCCATCATCTGACGCAGCCAGGAGAGCTTGTCCGGGTTGCGGTCGCCCTTCTCTTTGTACAGCCAGTGGGCGGCGACGCCGAAGTCGGCGGTCTGGTGCATGTCGTAGGTGCGGATCTGGATCTCGAGCGGCTTGCCCCCGGGCCCGATGACCGTCGTGTGCAGCGACTGGTACATGTTGAACTTGGGCATCGCGATGTAGTCCTTGAAGCGCCCGGGGATGGGCTTCCAGACGGAGTGGATGATGCCGACCGCGCCGTAGCAGTCCTTGACGCTGTCGACGAGCACGCGCAAGCCAGTGAGGTCGAAGATCTCGTTGAACTCCTTGCCGCGGCGGCTCATCTTCACGTAGATCGAGTAGAAGTGCTTGGCGCGGCCTCGGATCTCGGCCTCGATGCCGGCGTTCTCGAGCTCGGCGCGGATGAACCCCGCGGCCTCCTCGGCGTACTCCTCGCGGTCGGCGCGACGCTGCGCCACCCACTTCTGGATCTCCTGGTACTTACGGGGGTGCAGCGCCGCGAAGGCGAGGTCCTCGAGCTGCCACTTCATGTTGTGGATGCCGAGGCGGTGGGCCAGCGGAGCGTAGACCTCGAGGGTCTCCTTGGCCTTCTGGATCTGCTTCTGCTTGCTCAGGTAGCAGAGCGTGTGCATGTTGTGCAGCCGGTCGCAGAGCTTGATCAGGATGACGCGGATGTCGGTCGCCATCGCGACGATCATCTTGCGGTAGTTCTCGGCCTGCTCCTCCTCCTGGGAGGTGAAGTGCATCTTGGTCAGCTTGGTGACCCCGTCGACCAGCATGGCGATCTCGTCGCCGAACTGCTCCTCGAGCCACTCCACCGGGGTCTCGCAGTCCTCGACCACGTCGTGCAGGAGGGAGGCGGCGATGGTCACCGAGTCGAGTTGCAGCTCGGCGGCGTTGAGCGCCGTGCCGACCGGGTGGTGGATGTACGCCTCGCCGCTCTTGCGCGTCTGGCGGCCGTGCAGGGCCACGGCGGCCGCGAAGGCGCGTGTGATCAGCTCGCGGTCGGGCTCGGGGTCGTAGCGCTCGATGGCGGCGAAGAGCTCGTCGAGCAGCGGCCCGTACTTCTCGGGGACCGTGCTCAGAGACGCCGCGTCAGGCAGCTCTCCGTGAAGTCGTTTGTCTGAAACAGTCGGTGCCATGCTCTGTATGTCTCGGTCCCGGTGAGATCGGCCTTGACGTCTGGACGCTCCAGCTGGAGGCCGCCCTCAACGACCCCGGCGAGCCCGGCCTCGGTGAAGGCCCGCACAGCGGCCACGAGCGGCGCGAGCGGCCGCAGAAACGGGCCCTGAAGGAAAAGTTCCTGCTCAGGCACCTCGCCAAACCGGCCCCCGGCCGCGGTGAGCACGCGCCACAGCAGACGCGACACGGGCTGGAGGTCGAAGAGGCTCCTCGCGACCTTGTCCGCGAAGTCTACTTCACTCCGGCCCCAGAGGATATGAAGCCAGGCGTCGGGGCCCGCGGCCGCGAGCAGGGTGTCGAAGGCGAGTCGCGTCGGCGGCGGGTCGACGAAACCGACGTGGGCGGCGGCGCGCAGGAGCTCGGGGCGGGCGAGGGCGACGTCGTGCCCGACGAGCACGACGTCGCCCTCGCCCGCGAGCCCGGCCCGCCCGCCCGCGCAGGCGCCGTGCAGGTACAGACCGCCGCGGCGCAGCTCGGGTGGGAGCACGTCGCGCGTCAACAGGGGCCGACGACGGGCCACGTCGGCGGCCACGACCACGAGCCGCCCGCCGGCGGCGGCCAAGCCGACCAGCGTCGAGGCGATCGGCCGGCCGCGGAGATCGCGCAGGCGGCCGTCGCGACGCGCCTGCTCGGCGGCCGCAGCCGGCTCCTCGGCGGCCGCCGCCGGCCCCTCGGCGGCCGCCGCCGACAGACCCG
>JAFGAW010000243.1 GCA_016933475.1 Thermoleophilia bacterium | reverse complement strand
GAAGCACACGACGGTGATCGCCATGGCCAGGAGGCCGACGAAAAGGAAGCCGTACTGCCAGCCCATCGTCAGGGCGACGGTGGGCAGCAGCGCCGCGCCGGCGATGCCGCTCACGTTGATCGCCGACTGGTTGAGGCCGATCGCGGTGGCCCTCTCGCGGGGCGGGAACCACGTCACGAGCGCCTTCACCGCGGAGGGGTAGATGCAGCCGCACCCGATCCCGGAGAGCGCGAGCAGCGCCAGCAGGACGGGGTACGACGGGGCGACGAAGAGCAGGCCGACGCACAGGCCGGCGAGGAGCGTGCCCGGCACGAGCACGCGCTTCACGCCGATGCGGTCCACGAGCAGGCCGGCGGCGATCATCGCCGGGGCGTAGGTCACCGCGGTGGCGCTCATCAGCGAGCCGACCTCCGCGCTGCTTAGGTCGAACTCCTCCTTGAGGAAGGGGGCGAGGGGACCGACGCTCAGCCGCGAGAGGTACACGATCAGGTAGGAGGCCCAGACGGTGCCCAGGATGGCGAAGCGGTACGAGGGCCCCGAGGGCCGGATCGCGGCGCGGCGGTTCACGTCCACGTCCCTTCTCTTCGGGAGCGCCGGCGGGCGAGCCTCGAGGCGGCGGCGCAAGCGGCGACCGGCGAGGGCGCGGCGGCAGCCGGCTGCTCCGGTGGTCGGAAGCGGGGCGAGGTCGCAGCGCGCCGTCGGCGGTCTGCGCGTCGCTCGGCCGCTGCGGCATGCCGCGCAGAAGCGCGGGGCGAGCGGGGCAGCGTGCCGGGGGTGAGGACGAGGGGACCGGCGACCGCTCGGTCGCCGGGGGCTGTCCTCAGGCACGGTGATTGTAGCGCGGCGCCGGCGGTGCCTGCCGGCAGGTGGACGCCGGCGCCGGTACAAGGCAGCCGGGCGACGCTTGCCAGAATGGCCAATCGGGGTGCGACGCCAGGACCGTTGGAGCGCCATGTGGGACGGTGGGGGTTCGCGGCCGGCATCCGCCGGCGTCGTGCGGGTCGGGCCTGTCCGGCCACCGCCCGCCGCCGTCTGCGCCGGCCGCTCCCCCCGGGGCGCTGCCGGCCGCGAACGCCGGCTACCCGAGCTCGGGCTGCATCGCCCCCAGCATGTTGAGCAGCAAGCCGATGAGCAGGCTGCCGACGGCGAAGGCGATGACGATCCAAACGGCCGCCTTCTTGCCGAAGAGCGGCACCAGCAGGGCGATCGAAGACAGACAGATGCCGTTGCCGGCGATCGTCAGGGCGATGGCGTGGCCCATCGGCAGGCCCGACTCCATGAGCGGCGCGAGGATCAGCACGTCTTCGCCCGAGCACAGGAAGATGGGGACCCCGATGCCCGCCGCGAGCAGCAGCCCCAGCGGGCCTGAGAGGTAGTCGCCGACCACGTAGGCCGGCAGGTACAGGGCGAAGGCCGTGCCGATGAGCATGCCGATGATGATGTACGGGGCGAGCTGGCGCATCAGGTCGAAGGCGGTCTCCATCGAGGAGTCGGTCTTGCCGATCTTGACGGCGCTGCTCGAGCAGCCCTTGCAGGCCACGCACCCCTTCTCGGGGAACTCCGGGTCGCGCTCGCCGAGGAACTCCTCGATCAAGGTGCCGGTGATCATGCCCAGGGCGAAGATCGAGACGATGCGCCAGAAGGTGTACTCGAGCCCCAGCGTGCCGTACGAGAAGACGATGACGAAGGGGTTGAGCACGGGGACGACCATCATGAAGGTGACGACCGCCCGCAGCCGGACCTTCTGCGTGAGCATGAGGCTGAAGGCGAAGGCCACGGCGGCGCAGCTGCAGACGGGCAGCAGCGAGGCGAAGAGACCGGCGCCGAGCATCGTCTTGGGCAGCCAGCGCGTGTCGTCCATGACGTCCCGGGCGACGACCCCCGAGAGCACGCACCCGGCGACGAAGTAAGGGAAGGTCGAGAGCGAGAACGTCGTCAGGATGTGGAAGAACGAGGCATCGTGCGCGGCCTTCTCGGTGATCGACTTGCCGCAGTACATGCACCAGACATAGGCGAGGATCGCGAGCAGGGCCAGCACCCAGGCGACCCGCCGCTTGGTCCGCGCCGACGGGTGCAGGCGCCACCGGGCGAAGAGCGCGTCGGTGCGGTCGCGGAACCGCGTCGAGCGCTTGCGGCCCTCCCAGGTGACCAGCGTCGCCACGTAGGCGATGAAGAGCGGCACGCCGATGATGCCGAAGTACGACTCGATCTGGTCGATGAGGCCGCGGAGGCCTTCTTCCTCCACCCTGCCCTGGCCGGGGACGTGCTCGGCCACGAGCCCGAAGGCGTTCTCGACCACGCTCATGAGCTCGTGCAAGCGACGACCCTCTCCCCGCGGATCCCCGAGTCCCCTCGGCTCCCCGAGCCCCCCGGCTCGGCATACTAATTCTCGGACGGGAGCGCGGAATCCTTACTTCGCGCTGGCGACGACGCAGCCGTGACGACCCTTCGGCGCTTCCCCAGGAGGCTCCGCCGCCGCGACCGTGTTCGTATCCACACGAAACCATATGTCATCGCGGCGCGGAATGCAGAAGAGCGGCTGAGGAGTACCCTTCTCGTCCTCGGGGCACAGGTGTAGAGTGCGCCGCGGGGCAACGCAGAAGAAGGGCGGTCACGAAGTGAGCGTACGTAACGACGGGACCAAGCGCAGTCTGGAGACGCTGGGCGACGTCTTCGGCGACCCGACGCGCAGCTCGATGCTGAAGTACGTGCTCGACGCCGACGAGCCGGTCTCGGCCGCCGAGGTCGGCGAGGTCTTCGGTGTCCACCGCACCGTGGCCCGCGGCCACCTCGAGAAGCTCGTCGCCACGGGTCTGCTCAAGACCGGCAAGCGGACGCCGGTCACGGGCTACGGGCGACCGGCGAAGACCTACCTGGCGAGCGGTGAGCGCCTCGAGGTCATGCTGCCGCCGCGGCGGTACGAGTCGCTCGCCCGTCTCCTCTTCCACATCCTCGACAGCCTCCTGCCGACCGACATGGCCGTGCATCACGCGCAGGCCGCCGGCTACGAGTACGGGGTCAACGTGCGGCAGGAGCTGCAGGGCACGAGCGAAGGACGCTTGACGCCCGAAGCCGCCTGCGCCTGGCTCGCCCAGGAGGGCTACGCCGCGCACTGCGAGAAGGGCGCCGACGGCGCCGTCTTCGTCTTCGAGAACTGCGTCTACCGCGAGATCGCCGCCGAGCACCCCGAGATCGCCTGCGCCTTCAGCCGCGGCATGCTCTGCGGCCTCGTCGGCGCGGCCGCCGAAGACCTCACGCAGACCAACGACATGGTCCGCGACGGCTTCTGCCGGCACGTGATCAAGCGGTAGGCGCGCGGCAGGCTGGAGCCCGACGGCCCTCGCGTTCGGTTCGTGATCACCGGCTTCGCTCCGATCGCGCGAGCCGATACTCGCGTCCTCATCCTCGGCACCGTGCCGAGCCGGCGCTCGCTCGAGGCCGGGCAGTATTACGCGCACCCGCGCAACGCCTTCTGGCCGATCATGGAGCGGCTCTTCGCGCACCATGCAGGCCCGGGCGACGTGGGCCCGGACGACGCGGGGCCGGCCACTGCCCGGCTCGACTACGAAGCGCGGATCGACCTGCTGCTCGCGGCGAAGGTCGCTCTGTGGGACGTCTTGCGCACCGCCGAGCGGCCGGGCAGCCTCGACGCAGACATCTCGACGCCGGTCGCCAACGACTTCGCTGCCTTCTTCGCCCGGCACCCGGCCGTTCGGACGGTGTTCTTCAACGGCACCAAGGCGCGGGCGCTGTGGGCGCGGCACGTGGCGCCTGCGCTGCCCGGCGGGCTCGGGATGAGGCTCGTCACGCTGCCGTCCACGAGCGCCGCCAATGCTGCGCTGACCTTCGCCGACAAGCTCGCGGCGTGGCAGGTTGTCCGCGAGGCGGCTTCTCGCAGCCCGAGTGCTCGACGTCAACCTTGACAGACTAGACGCGACTTTCGTTCGGGCGATAAGTCCCGTTCAGTCTGTAGAGGATCGCCCATGGACCCTCGCCAGGATCCCTACGCGCCGGGTGCCGGTACCAAGCCGCCGGCGCTCGTCGGCCGACAGGGGTGCGGCCGAGACTGCTTGTTGGTCTTCGGTGCCTCGGGGCCGCCCGCAGTGCCCTTGCCGTTGGCGACCGCCGCCCTGTAGGCCTTGTTGAGCTCCCGCAGTTGCGCTGTGATCCTGTTGAGTTGCTGCGGCGTGGGTCTCGGCTCATTGGCCTTGAGCGGCTGGGCCATGGACGCCTCCTTCGGGTCGGGGCAGCCTGGGAGGATGATTCTGCGGGGCCACGCAGGCGTCAACATTGACGATCCGGGCGGGGGGTGGCGCTCTTCCTCACCAAGTAGGCCCTGATCGGCTGACTGCTCGTCTTGGCCCGGTCCATCGGCACGGCGAAGGCCAGTGTCCGCAGCAGCGTGAACCCGCTCGCGGTGACCCACGCCTCGACCTGCCGGCCGCTGTGGCGGTACATCGTCACCGGCGCATCCGTCATGGTGTGCTCGGGCCCGACCTCGAGCTCCGCCGGCTCATCCTCGTCGCGGTCGCCGACGGCGAACACGAAGACCCCGCCGTCGCGGAGGATCCGCGCCGTCTCCTCGAAGACCGGCGTCAGGTCGCGGATGAAGTTCAGGGTGCCCACGCAGACCGCGTGGTCGAGGCTCCCGGTGGGGAAGGGGTAGGGCCGCGCGGTCAGGTCGTGCTGAGTCAGGTCGGTGAAGCCCTTGCCGCGGCAGGCGTCGAGCATCTCCGGCGCGAGGTCCATGCCGT
>JAFGAW010000242.1 GCA_016933475.1 Thermoleophilia bacterium | reverse complement strand
GCGCGCTTCGTCGTCAGCTCCGCCGGCCGCCTCACGATCAAGCCCAGCCGCAGCGGCGTCGCCCTCGACATGGACGAGCTGCTCGCCGACCTCGACGAGGCGGCGAGCGGCGGCGGCCGGCAGAGCGTGCACGTCGCCGTCGTCCCCGTCGAGCCGAAGCTCACCACCGAGGAGGCCGAGCATAACGGCCTCGCCTCACAGGGTTCGCAGTTCGTGACCTACTTCGACACCGCGAACGCGGCGCGGGTGCAGAACATCGCCCGCGCCGCCGGCCTCGCCGACGGCACCGTGATCGCGCCGGGCGCGACCTTCTCGCTCAACCAGACGCTCGGCCCGCGCAGCGTCAACCGCGGCTTCGACTACGCGCCGGTGATCGCCGGCGACGGCGTCCTGCGGCAGGGGGTAGGGGGCGGCATCTGCCAGTACGCGACGACGCTCTTCAACGCCGCGTTCTTCGCCGGCCTCCCGATCGTCGAGCGCCACGCCCACGGCCTCTTCATCGACCACTACCCGGTGGGCCGTGACGCGACGGTCTCGTGGGGCGGCCCCGACATCAGGTTCCGCAACGACACCGGCAAGCCGCTGACGCTGCGCAGCTGGGTGCGGGGCAACGCCCTGACTGTGGCGCTGGTGGGGAGGACGGGCCGGACGGTCACGTACGAGACCGGCCCGTTCACCGACGTGCGCAAGCCCTCCCACGGCAAGTCGGACCCGCGCGTCATCTACGACGACGACCTGTCGAAGGGCGTCGTGCGCTGGGAGCGCGGCGGCGACGGCCGCACGGTGCGTGTGACGCGAGTCGTCAAGCAGGGCGACCGCGTGCTCATGCGCGACACGTTCGTCTCGACCTACCGGCCGATGGACTGGATCAAGCGGGTCGGCACCGGCGGCTGACGGCGCGCCCCCGGCGGGCGCGCGGCGAAGCCCCGCCGCGCCCGCCCTCAGGCGGTCTTGGCGATGACCTGCTTGCAGACGATCTTGAGCGTCTCGAAGACGCCCTCGCCGGTCACGGCGCTGGCCGGCACCACCGGCGAGTCCGTGTGGTTCAGCAGTTCGTTCAGGTCCTCGACCGAGAAGGTCTCGGTGAGGTCGCGCTTGTTCATCTGGATCACGAAGGCGAGCTTGCTCAGGTCGTCGCCCTGGCCGAGCAGGTTGTCCCACAGGTTGAGGTAGCTCTCGACGTTCTCGTCGAGGCGGGTGATCTGCGAGTCGGCGACGAAGATGATGCCGTCGACGCCCTGCAAGACGAGCTTGCGGCTGGCGTTGTAGTAGCTCTGGCCCGGCACTGTGTAGAGGTGGAAGCGGGTCTGCATGCCCTTGACCTTGCCCAGGGTGAGGGGGAGGAAGTCGAAGTAGAGCGTGCGCTCCTCCTCGGTGGCGATCGAGACAAGCTTGCCGCGGGCGTCGGGGTTGATCTTGCGGTGGATGAACTGGATATTCGTCGTCT
The DNA here is from genome assembly GCA_016933475.1 of Thermoleophilia bacterium. Classification (GTDB taxonomy): domain Bacteria; phylum Actinomycetota; class Thermoleophilia; order UBA2241; family UBA2241; genus UBA2241. The sequence continues at coordinate 4,646 of JAFGAW010000242.1, read as the reverse complement.
TGCCGCAGAGCCCGCAGCCGTAGTAGACGATCTTGTAGTTGATCTCGCGGGCGGCGAAGTTGATCAGCGGCATAGCAAGCGGCCTCAGGCGTCCTGGAAGAGGTCGTCGATGGCCCGGCCGGCCGAGCTCTCGAAGTCGGCGTCCATGGCCGGGGTCTCTTCGTCCTCGTCGACCTCGAAGATCTGGCGGAGCACCTCGACGGCGCGCTGCGTGTAGAGGCGGACCTTGCCGACCTGCGTCTCGCGCCCGAAGGTCACGATGAGGAGCACCTGCTCCGTGACCTGGGTGACGTGCAGGTTGAGGGCCCGCCCCTCGTGGAAGAGGAGCGTGAACTCGTTCTCGTCGAGGATGCGCGCCAGCTGCTGGGTGGCGGCGAACGAGCTCGCCGCGAGCGAAGCCAGCGAGAGGGTCTCCGGGTGGTACTCGTCGGAGGCCGTGGTGATCGGCTGGCCGGAGGTGCTGATGAGGGCGAGGAAGGTGGAGCCGGAGACCTCCTTGAGCTTCTGGAGGAGGTCGTCGCAGAGGTCCAGCTGGCGGTCGTTGATGACCAGACCCTTGCGTTTTGGCACGAACGCTCCCTTCCCTCGAGCCCGCGGCCGCGCAAGTATACATCAGGCGTTGTCAGGCCTGACGGCGTCGCCCGCGGCTGCGGCCGCCTTCTCACCTATCGGCCGCAGACGGGGCCAGCATGAGCCTCGGCGTGGCCGTCGGGAGCGAGGCGCCGAAGCCGGCGCGCGTCTTCCGAGCGTCGCGACGCACGCGCGCCCGAGCAGGCTCAGGCTCGAGCGCGACTCGAGACTTGAGCGCCCGAGTTGAGTGCCCGACTCGAGTGCACGGTGGCCGGGGAAGGAGGGGACGGGCGCCGGCACGCGAAGCTGACGGTACGGCGCCCTGTCAGGGCAAAGGGGCGCCGCCGCGTCAGGTCGCAGGCTGCGAGCGACGGGGGAGTGTGATGTACTGTCCGACGGGACACGCAGGGAGCCGCCGCCACCATGAGCCTCGAAGGAGACCTCAGAGAGCTACCGCTCGCCAGCCTCATCGAGATGACGGCGCTGGGGAGCAAGACCGGCCTCGTGCTGCTGCACGACCACGAGGGCGCCGAGGTTGGCCGCCTCGTGTTCCGCGACGGTCGCCTGGTCGGCGCCTCCTGCGGCTCGCTGGGCCCCGAGAAGTCGTTCTACGCCCTGCTCGCCGTGAAGGAAGGGCGCTTCCGCTTCGAGCCCACCACGGAGATCGGGGATGAGCAGTGCAACCTGCCCACGGCCTCCCTGCTGATGGAGGGCATGCGCCGCATCGACGAACTCGCCGAGCTGCGCCGCACGCTGCCGGCGCCGGCTTATGCGCGCCTCGTCGAGGGTCAGGCGCGTGACGCACTCGAGTCACGTGTGCTCGGCTACCTCGGCCCCGGCGCGCGCACGATCGGCGACATCGTCGACGGGGTGCTCGTGGGCGCCGACGCCGACGAGTACGACGCCCTCAAGGCGATCACCCGGCTCGAGGCGCGCGGTGTCGTCGCCATCGTCCGGTCCGCCGCCGGACAGGCCGGCGACGGCGGCCCACCTCAACCTGAACTTGAACGTTGAGGCCGGCTGGGCTATTGTCTGTTGTCCACGCCGCCTAGGGGAGGGATCGTCTCGATGGACGACATCGTCGACCTGGTGTCACGCTCCGACGACGAGCTGCGCGCCCTGATCACCCAGCTCGAGGCCGAAGAACGCGACATTTCGCGGCGGCGGCGCATCCTGCAGGGCAAGCTCGACATCCTGCGCGCCGAGCTCGTGATGCGTCTGCAGCGCGCCCACAGCGAGGGTGAAGCCGCGATCGACGCGGTCGACGTCGACGCGCTCTCCCGCATCCTCGCCGGGCGGGTCCCCGACGCCGCGGCCGGCGAGAGCCACGCCGCGGCCACCGGCGAGCAGCCCGCTGCGGCCGCCGGCGACGAGCCCGCCGGGGAAGAACCCGCCTCCGACGAGGGCACGCGCGAGGCCTGACGGTGTTCTGCCCGCAGTGCGGCTACAAGAACGACGACGGCGCCGCCTTCTGCGCGCGCTGCGCCGCCAGCCTGCTCACGACCCCCGACGACGCCCAGACCACGGTCAGCTATCCGCCGCCCTCCGATGAGTGCGCCGACGTCGACGCCGAGCAGCGCCCGGTCAAGGGCGCGGCGCTCGTCGTGCGCTGCGGCGGGGGGTTGGCGGGCGAGTACCACGCGCTCGACGACGAGCACGAGCGCCTCACGCTGGGGCGGCACCCAGAAGCCGACGTCTTCCTCGACGACGTGACCGTCTCGCGCCACCATGCCGTCGTCGAGCGCGAGGGCGAGCGCTACGTGATCTCCGATGAGGGCAGCCTCAACGGCACCTACGTCAACCGGCGGCGCAGCGACCGCAGCGTGCTCGCCGACGGCGACGAGATCCAGATCGGCAAGTACAAGCTGACCTTCCTGGCGCCGTGAGCCGGCCGGCCCTCCGCACTCCGTGAGCGCGACCGAGAGCCCCGAGCTGCTGTTCGACGTCGGCGCCGAGAAGCTGCTGACCATCGGGTCGGTGGTCGAGCGCCTGCGCCCCGAGTTCCCCGACATCAGCGTGAGCAAGCTCCGCTACCTCGAGGAGCAGGGGCTGGTGATGCCGCAGCGCACGAAGTCCGGCTACCGGCTCTTCTCGGAGACCGACTTTCGCCGCCTGGTCCGCGTGCTCGCCATGCAGCGCGACGAGTACCTACCGCTCAAGGTGATCCGTCGCGAGCTCGAGCGCAGCCCGAGCGAGACGCTGGCGCCCACGCGGCAGGGTATCCGCAAGGTCGACCTCGTGCTCCCGGCCGACGGCCGCGAGTTCACCGCCGAGGAGCTCCTGCAGGCCACCGGCGCCGACACCGCCCTCCTCGACGAGCTCGAAGAGTTCGAGCTCGTCCGCGGCAAACAGGTCAGCGGCGTGCGGCGCTACACGCAGACCGAGGCGGGCATCGTCGGCGCGGCCGTCGAGCTCGCCCGACACGGCCTGAGGCCCAAGAACCTGCGTCTGCTCAAGAGCGCCGTCGACCGCGAGGCCGGCCTCATCGAGCAGGTCTCGCTGCCCGGCCTGCGCTCGCAGCGCGAGGAGCGCCGCCGCGAGGCCCTCGACGAGCTCGAAGAGATCGTCCAGGCCATGTCGCAGCTGCGCCAGCTGCTGCTCACGCGCATCATCCAGCGTATGACCGGAGGCCGCGGCGGGGCGTGACCCCGCGCCGCGGCCCAGCCACGCACGGCGCGCCCTGCACGGCACACCGACCAAGCCCAGGAAGCCAGTGCCGACCGAGCCCAAGAAGCCAGTGCGACCGAGCCCAAGGAGCCAGCGATGACCGAGCCCCTCAGCGAGCGCCTCGACCTCGCGAGCAAGATCCGCGCGATCCCCGACTTCCCCAAAGAGGGCATCCTCTTCCGCGACATCATGCCCATGCTCCAGGATCCGGTCGCCCTGCGCGAGGCCGTCGACCGGCTCGTCGAGTACGGCACCGGCAAGCACGTCGACGTCGTGCTCGGGGCCGAGGCGCGGGGGTTCATCCTCGGCGCCGCCATGGCCTACGGCCTCGGCGCCGGCTTCGCCTGCGCGCGCAAACCCGGCAAGCTGCCGTGGAACACGGTCCACGCCGAGTACGCCCTCGAGTACGGCACCGACCGCCTCGAGTTGCACGAGGACGCCATCAGGCCGGGGCAGAACGTGCTGATCCATGACGACCTCCTGGCCACCGGCGGCACCGCCAAGGCCAAGGTCGAGCTCGCCGAGAAGCTCGGCGGCAAGGTCGTCGGCGTCGCCTTCATCATCGAGCTCGCGGCGCTCAACGGCCGCAGCAGGCTCGAGGGCTACGACGTCTTCTCGCTGATCACGTACTGAGCCTCGCACGCGTGCCGGGCCCCGCGGGCGTGCTGGGGGCTCGGAACCGCCCGGCCCCCGCGCATCTCCTGCGCCGCCGCTCCCACGGCTCCGACTGGACGACGCGGCCGTTCTCCCAAGGGAGACGGGGTGCCAGCGCGGGGTCCCAGTGCGCAAGCGAAGCGGTACACGAACACACGTTCGCTGCGCGCACACCACCAGACTCACGGCGGCGCGCCCGTGGCACACTCCGGGTCTCGACGCTGACAGTCACGCTCGGGTGGACTGCCGCGGGCACCCCGCGCAGCCATGGACGATCCGCCATGATCCTGGCGAATCGTCCATGGCGCTGAGGACCCCTGGCGGCGGCCGAAGGCGGACCGGCGGGGCTTCCGCACGCTGCGTCGGGCCGAATCTGACCTCCAGCCATGTCACCCAGTCGCTCAGATGCCGGGGTTGACCGACGCCGTTCGTCACCGGGGGAGAGTGCCGAAGTCCGAGCGGGCGAGGACGACTGCCGCCGGCGTCGTCGCGGCGGCGGCACACGACAAGCGCGCGCCGCCGCGCCAGCCGCTCGGGCACGCCGTCGCTCCTGCGGGCACGATCCTGCGCGGCCGGACACGCCAGGTACGAGAGTCGTACGCCTGACGTGTGCGCCCGTCGAGCCCGACGTGTGCCCACCCGTCTATCGTGACGTGCGCGGGGAGGACGGACACCGCGAGTGCCTGCCGGCGCTGGCGATCGCAGGAAGCGGCGTCGCGATGTCTTACTTTACATAACCATGATTATCGCGTGCG
>JAFGAW010000241.1 GCA_016933475.1 Thermoleophilia bacterium | reverse complement strand
CGCCGCGCTCGGCGCGCTGCACGAGCAGCAGGCGGCCGGCGTCGACGACGACGGTGCTGGCCGCCAGCCGGGGCTGCGGCGCGGCCACGGATCAGTCCAGTGGCCGGTGGACGATGATGGCGCGCGCCACCAAGCCGAACGACTCGAAGAAGTTCTTGGTGTGGCGATCGCCGGGCAGCGCCAGGCTGTCGACACCGAAGCACCCCTGTGCCCGGCACCAGTCGAGCAGGTGGTTCATGAGCGCCTCGCCGATGCCGACCGCCCGGGCCGCGGGGTCGACGTAGATGTCGTCGATGACCCCGAGCAGGCTGCCGTCGGTCAGGCGCTCGGACCGGACGATGCCGTAGCCGACCACCGTGCCGTCGAACGTTCCTGCGGCCACCTCCTTCCCAGGGGTGGTCAACGCCGACGTGAGCTCGGCCTGCGGGTCGCCCTGGCGCCGCTCGCGGCGGAACCACAACGGTCCGCCCTTCTGGGCACGCTTCTCTGCCGCGGCGGCTGCCACGAGTGCGGTGAGGGCAGGAACATCGGCCTCGGTGGCGGTGCGCGCCGCCTCGAGCGGGGCAGGGCGAATGGTCACGCCTGGAGCTGAGCCACCTTGTTGAGGATGGTCTTGCGCCCGCGGTTGGCGGCCTCGTAGGCGCGCACCGCCTCGAGCTCGCCCTCGCTCAGCCCCTCGAGCCGGGTGACGACCTGCGACGCCGACAGGCTGTCGTAGTCGGTGATGGCGAGATCGTCGACGGCAGGGGCGGGCGTCACGTGCCCGTTGCCGGACACGACCTCGAAGGAGGGGGTGGTCGCCGGAGGTGCCGGCTCGGGCGGGGGCATCGGCTCGGCATAGGGCTCGGGCACCAGGCCGAACGATCGGAGGAGGCCGGCGGCCTGCTCCTCCAGCCCCTCGACGCGCCGCTTGACCTCTGCCTCGCCGTGCCGGACGGCGAACTGGCCGAACAGCCGGGCGTTGCGAGCGTGCACGCGTCCCTGCTCGGCGAGCTTCGTGAACAGCGACGGCGCCTCGAAGAACAGGCCGATCGGCGCGTAGACGAACAGGTCGGCCGCATGGTCGACCACCTGCTCGAGCGGTGTCCGGTCGTCGTCGTCTCGGGTCACGGCACGATCATGTCAGACGCAGTCGACGCAGAGCATGTGCTCCTCGTCCGCGAGCTGGCGGCGGTGCTTGACGAGGAAGCACGACTGGCACACGAACTCGTCGGCCTTCTTGGGCTGGATGCGCCCCGCGCCGTCACCCCGCTCGTCGGGCTCGGGGGCGGCGTCCTCTTCCTCGTCCTCGTCCTCGGGCTGGGCGGCGATGCGGTCCTTGAGGATGGCGTCGAGGTCGGCCTCGACGTCGTCGGGGTCGACGTCGTCGTCGTCCTCCTCCTCGTCCTCGTCATCGGAGGCCTTGCGCGCCTTGGTGGCCGTCGCCTTGGCCGGGGCGGCGGCCGGGGCGGCGGCGACGTCGTCCTCCTCGGCCTCGTCGTCGATCTCGTCGAACGTCTCGTCGGCCTCGTCGGCCAGCTCCTCGGGCTCTTCGGTGAAGTCGTCCTCGAGGGTCTCCGCCTCGAAGTCTTCGTCGGGGGTTTCGTCGTCAGCCATCGGGTCCCTTCGCGGGTCGGCCATGCGCGGCCGGATCATAGACACGCTGTTCACCCCGGTGAGAACTGCTCCTTCGCCATGCCGGTGACCAGGGGTGATGCGGTGCAGGACCCGTACCCACCAGGGGTGGTGAGCCGGTCAGGGTAGCGAGTCGGACGCAACCGCGCTGTGTGACACAGATCACACAGCGCGAAGGGGTCAGCGGCTCAGCGCGACATCCGCCGTTGCTCGGCCCGGCGCTCGCCCGCCAGCCGCTCGAGCTGCGGCTCGGGCGAGTGGTCGGCGAACCGCATCGCCGCCGCGACGGTCCGGTGCCCCGCCTTCTCGGCGATCAGCGTGTGCATCTGCTGCGCCACCGACCGGTAGGCCGGATGCCCCTGGGGCGCACTGCGCAGCTCGATCAGGTGCATCGCCTCGCGGGCGTTCATCTGCATGACGAAGCGCAGGCGGTACGCCAGGGCCACGGCGTACGGCGCCTGGGCCGGGAACCGCTCGGCGAGCGCGTCGTGCAGGGCGGCCGACCGCTCCATCGTCTCGTCGAAGACCGGGGCGCACCCGGCGTCGTCGACCGCGGCGGGCCGCGTGTAGCCGTGCCGGGGCGACAGCGGCTGCCACTCGACGGTGAGCAT
>JAFGAW010000041.1 GCA_016933475.1 Thermoleophilia bacterium | reverse complement strand
TTCCTCGTCAAGGACCTGCTGCTCCCGTGGCAGGCGGGCGCCGCCTGGTTCTGGGACACGCTCGTCGATGCGGACCTCGCGAACAACACGCTCGGCTGGCAGTGGGTCTCGGGCTGCGGAGCCGACGCCGCCCCCTACTTCCGCATCTTCAACCCGGTGACGCAGGGGCGCCGCTTCGACCCGGACGGCGCCTTCGTGCGTCGCTGGGTCCCCGAGCTGGCCGCGCTGCCGGCGGAGTGGGCCCACGAGCCGTGGGAGGCGCCGGACGACGTGCTCGCCGCCGCCGGGGTGCGGCTCGGCGAGACCTACCCGGCGCCCATCGTCGACCACGGCGAGGCCCGCTCCCGCGCCCTCGCCGCCTACGAGGTCGTCAAGCTCTCACGCTAGTCGCGAGTGGCCGGCGGCCGCCGTGTGACGGCGGCCTTCGTCCGATGGGGGCGCGGGTACCGCCGCCGTGCCCGACGGTCTCAGCCGAGGTCGACGATCCGCGGCTCGGGTCCTCCGCCCCTGACCTCGACCAGCGCCAGCGACCGCCCCTTGCCGAAGCGCGCCCTCCCCGCCGACCCCGGGTTGAGGAAGAGCACGCCGTCGCGCCACTCGATCGCCGCCCGGTGGCTGTGACCGCTGATCACGATGTCGTAGCCCTCGGCGACCGGGTCGTGGCGGCCCATCAGGCTGTGACCGATGTGGCAGACGATGAGGCGCAGGCCCGCGATCTCGACCTCGGTCTCCCAAGGCAAGGAGTCCCCGAAGCTCGGCAGGTCGACGTTGCCGGCGACCGCGGTGAGAGGGGCAAGCCTCGAGAGCCGCTCGAGGATGTCGAGCGTGCCGACGTCGCCGGCGTGGACGATGTGGACGACGCCGGCGAGAAGCCTGTCGAGCGCCGGGTCGTAGTAGCCGTGGGTGTCGGAGACGACGCCGATGACGGGATGCTCGGGCACGATGGGATACTATCGCGCCCGGAGAGACCGCGAAGGGCAGCGCCCGCCGGGCGCGTCGCGCGCGGCGTCGTCGGGCCGATCGTCTACGGCGTCGTCGGGCTGGTGGCACGCCGTTCCGGATGACCCGAGGGGAGGCGACCGATGAACGGACTGGCCGGCAAGCGTATCGTGGTCACCGGGGGCACGAGCGGCATCGGTGCTGCGACCGCGCAGCGCCTGCGCGACGAAGGCTGCGACGTCGCGATCCTCGCGCGGCGGCCCGGCGAGGGCGTCATCCAGTGCGATGTCGGCGATCGCGCCCAGGTCGAGGCGGCCTTCGAAGAGATCGGCGACCTCGACGCGCTCATCGCCAACGCCGGCACGAGCTACCGCAGCCCGGCGCTCGAGATCAGCGAGGAGCACTGGCGCGAGGTCCTCGCCACCAACCTCGACGGCGCCTTCTGGTGCGCGCAGGCTGCGGCCCGGCGCATGCTCCAGGGTCGCGGCGGGACCATCCTCTTCACCGCCTCCACCAACGCCCTCGTCGGCTATCGCTACTACGCCGACTACAACGCGACCAAGGCGGGCCTCGTCGCGCTGACGAAGTCGCTCGCCCTCGAGTGGGCGCCGAAGGTGCGCGTCAACGCCGTCTGCCCCGGCTACGTGCTCACGCCGATGCAGGAGGCCGAGTACACGCAGGCGATGCTCGACCAGGTCAACGCGCGCATCCCCATGGGCCGCCATGCGACGCCCGAGGAGCTCGCGGGCCTCTTCGCCTACCTGGCGAGCGAGGAGGCCGCCTACTTCACCGGCTCGACGATCGTCATGGACGGCGGCGAGACCGCCGGCAGCATCGTCAGCGGGCCCGGCGGCCCCGGGGCCTGACACACGCGCGCTGTCGCGCAGCCGACGACCGACGACGACCGCGACTGCCCCGTGGCGGTCGTCCGGGGGGACGACTCACGTGAGCCGGCCCGGCAGCTCGTACCGCGCCAGCACGTCGTCGACCGTCTCGCGGCGCACGACGACGGCCGCGTCCTCGCCGTCGACGAGCACGACGGCAGGGCGCGCCATCGAGTTGAGGCTGGCGTTGAAGGTCTGCGCGTAGGCGCCGCAGGCGAGCGCGGCGACCACGTCGCCGCGCGCGACGGCCGGGAAGTCGTAACTCACCGCCAGCTCGTCGTCGGTACAGGTCGGGCCGAAGAGCTCGGCGGGCCCGACCTTCGGCGCCTCCAGGTCGTCCGCCCTCACCCAGCGGTACTTGTAGCCCTCGATGCAGGCGCGCAGCAGCAGGTGCTTCTGCGCGTCGGTGATGACGAAGCGGCGGCCGAACTGCTCCTTGACCCACTGCACGCGGGCGAGCAGCACGGTGGACTCACCGACGAGAGAGCGCCCGAGCTCGAAGATCACCAGCGGGCGCGGCAGGCCGGCGGCGTCGAAGGCCTCGCCGAGGGCGCCGAGTTGCACCGCCGCGAAGTCCTCCGGCGGGGCGACCTTGTGCGGGTGTTCGTCGCCGGACTCCGGGTCGGACGGGTAGGCCCAGCCGCCGCCGACGTCGAGCACCTCGGGGACGAAGCCCGTGGCGTCGCGCAGGCGGGCGACGGCGCCGACGACGTCGCGCATCGCCGCGGCGTGGTAGTCGGGGCGGTTGATGAAGTAGCCGATGTGGTGGTGGTAGCCGCGCAGGAGGAGGCGGTCGGGCGCGCCGAGGGCGCGCGTCACCGCCTCCTTCGCCTCGTCCTCGGTGAACCCCCACACGGTCGCGAGCACGCGGTCGGCGATCTGCGGACCCTCGGGGGCGACGTCGAGGCGGACCTCGTCCATGGAGAGCTTGAGGCGGATGAAGGCCGGGGCCCGTACGCCCGCCCGGCCGGCCACCTCGAGCAGCAGCTCGAGCTCGCCCGGGTTGTCGAGCGTCACCGTGATGCCGTGCTTCACGGCGAGCTCGAGCCACTCCTCGGTCTTCGCCTGGCCGTTCATCACGAGCTTCTCGCCCGGCACCCCGGCGCGCAGCGACGTCTCGACCTCGCCGGGGCCGAAGGCGTCACCGCCGGCGCCCTCCTGCGCCAGGATGCGGCGCACGGCGAGGATCGGGTTGGACTTGACCGCGTAGTAGACCTCGACCGGGTCGTAGACGCGGCGCACCGCGGCCAGCGTGCGCCGGTAGCGCTCGCGGATCGAGGTCTCGGAGATCGCGTAGAGCGGCGTGCCGAACCGCTCGGCCAGCTCGACCGCCGGCACGCCCTCGACCATCAGCTGCGCTGCCATCATGCCTCCGTCCCTCGCCGCCGTCGGCACGACTCTATCGCAGCGCCGGCGGCGAGGCTGTGCCGCGCGTCACGAACGAAGCCGCGCCTCACGTCAGGGAACTGCCGCCCCCGGCGCCGCACCGGTGGCGCGGGACCCGCCGGACGGTCGCCCCGTCCAAGGCGGCGTCCTGCGCGACCCCGGCGCCCGCTCACGCCGGCCGAGCCGAGCCGCTAGGATGCCACGAGACCCTGCGACGACAGAGGACACCATGACTTCAGAGCCCACCTGGTCGGGAGTGCTGCACGCCGGCGTCCACGGCTTCCTCCGCGCGCCGCTGGTCGCGCCGGAGGCCGGCGCGCTGCGCGCCGCCGGCGCGACCCACGCCGTCTACGGCGTGCCCTTCGACAGCACGACGCTCTACCGCACCGGCTCGATGCACGGCCCCAAGGCGGTGCGCGACGCCTCGGTGCAGTTCGTGCCGTACCACTACGACTACGACGTCGACCTCGCCGAGCGCTGTGCCCTGGTCGACTGCGGCGACGCGGCGGCCATCCCCGGCAACGCCGCGCGGACGCTCGACATCGCGCAAGCCGATCTGACGCAGATCCTGAGTGCCGGGGCGATGCCGATCCTGCTGGGCGGCGAGCATACGGTGACGATCGCCGGCACGAGGGCGCTGGCCACACGCGCGCCCGGCCCCCTCGGCCTCGTCGTCTTCGACACCCACCTCGACACGGCGACCGACATCGGCGGCGAGGAGCTCACCTACTGCGCCCCCGTCTCGCGCACGCTCGATCTCGACGCCTTCTCGCCGTCCACCACCGTGCTCGTCGGGATCCACGGGCCGGCGAACCCGCGCGAAGAGCGCGAGTGGGCCGAGCGTCGCGGCGTGACGGTCTTCTCCGTCGCCGACATCGAGCGCCGCGGCATCACTGCGATCACCGAAGAAGCGATGGACATCGCCTGGCGCGGCACCGCCGGCGTCTACGTCTCGGTCGACATCGACGTGCTCGACGCAGCGTACAACCCCGGCGGCGCGCCCGAGCCCGGCGGGCTCACGAGCCGCGAGCTCTTCGCCGCCCTGCGCGTCATCGGGGCACGCGGCTACAGCGCCTTCGACGTGGTCGAGGTGGCCCCGCAGTACGACCCGGCGGGCATCACGGCGATCACCGCCTGCCGCGTGATCCTCGATCTGCTCGCGGCGGCGAGCGCCGGCTGACGCCGGCTGGACCGCCGTCTCGACCCATGCGCCCTCGGTCGGCCGACGGCGCCAGTGACGGCGGCCACGGCGCTGCGCGCCCACGGTGCCCAACCGGCCGCAGTCGATCCCGGCGAGCGACCGCGGGCGCGCCGGGTCACTCCTCGATGCCGGCGGTGAAGATCAGCGACTCGGCTCCGTCCGAGCCGAACAGCGTGAGCGTCGTGTCGGTCGCGTGGAACGAGGCGGCGTCCTCAAGCAAGCGCGTGAACGCCGCCTCGGCCTCCATGTCGGGCTCGGGCCCGGCCATCATCGTGCTCGCGAGGTCGCCCACGGAGAAGTCATTGACCCCGCCGGTCGTGTACGACCCGCTGTAGGTGTTGACCGCGCTCGTGCCGCTGATGCCGCCGTCGGCGAAGCTCGCCGTGATCGTGAAGTCGGCCGGGTCGAGGGCGCTCTCACGCCAGCGCACGAGCCTCCAGTCGGTGCCGTCGAGGGCGGCCGAGCCGGTCTCTGCGGAGCCCGTGTCCGCCCCTCCCTCGGTGCCTCCGTCGATCCCCTCGGTCCCTCCGTCGTCTGCCGCGCCGCCGCAGCCGGCAACGATCAGCAGCGTCGTCGCGGCGACGGCTATCGCGAGCAGCACCAGCGTCGGGCGCCCTGCGGAGCAAGCACGTCTCGTCATGTCTCCCCCATGTCGTGACCGGTAGCAGCACGATCACGGGGACGAGACCGACACGCCACCCTGCCGCGACCGATCGCCGCACGATGGGTCGTGCCCCCGGGTGCTACTCGGCGCAGCTTACCAGCTCGGCGAAGCTGCCGGGCTCCCTCGGGTACCTGGGGCTCGCCGCGCCATCCTCCCCCGGTTGCCCCAGCGCGACGCCGACGCCGGGCTGCACAACTATCCATGACGTGCGCGGAGCCTGGCCGGCCCAAGAGCTCCGGAGCAGGAGCCCACTGTTCACCAGGGGGCCAGAAGGGCGATCGGCGGCGGAACGCGGCGTCGGTGGTACATTATGGGCATATGCCACCAACCGGGCAGAAGAACGTCTCTCCTGGGTCGTACGAGGTGCAGGATCGCAGACTGAGGTCCCGATGACGGTCACGCCTCGCTTGACCATACTGGCCGACAACAACCCTGGCCTCGCCGGGCTGACCAGCCTGTGGGGATTCTCCGCGCTGGTCGAGACCGGGGAGCGCACCATCCTGTTCGACACCGGCAGCAACGGGCGTGTCCTGCTCCAGAACACGGCCGCCCTCGGGTCGTCCCTCGAGCAGGTCGACATGGTCTTTCTCTCCCATGCGCACTGGGACCACATGGGCGGGCTCGATTCCGTGCTCGAGATCAACGCCGACGTCACCGTCGTACTGCACGAGGGATTCTCCGCGCACCTGATTCGCGACCTGCGCACGCTCTGCCGTGAGGTCGTCGTCGTCGGCGCCGACCCGCGACGGCTCGCACCGGGCGTCTTCACCACCGGCACGTTCTCGAGCCGGCCGCCGGAGCAGGGCATGGTGCTCGACCTCGGTGACGTGGCCGCGGTGATCGCCGGCTGTGCTCATCCGGGGATCGAGCGCATCGTCGAGCGTGGCGTGTCGCTGCTCGGCAGGCCCGTCGACTGGGCCGTCGGCGGCTTTCACCTCGGGGGCTCCAGCGGGGCCGACATCGCCCGCACCGTCCGTGCGCTGCAGGATCTCGGCGTCACCGACGTTGTCCCGACCCACTGCACGGGCGACGCGGCGACGGCCGCGTTCGAAAGGGCTTACGGCGAGCGCTGCCTGCGCGGCGGCCCCGGCCGCGTCGTCCATCTCTCGACACGGCGGTCCCCATGAGCAGCCGGCTTCAGGCGCGTCGCGACCGCCTCGTACCACGACGTCCTCCCCCTCCCCGTGCTCGACGGAGTCCGGGACCACGGCTGAGACGCGACCCCCTCGTCCTCGGTGATGGCCGAGAACGTACGCGCCATCCCTGACCATGGCCAAGATCACCCCTTTCGAAGACAACGCGCCGCGGTATGAGGCCTGGTTCGAGCGGCATCAGGCTGCCTATCTCTCGGAGCTGCTCGCCCTGCGCGCCTTCGTGCCCTGCACGGGACGTGGCCTGGAGATCGGTGTCGGGTCGGGGCGCTTCGCCGGCCCTCTCGGCATCACCGCCGGCGTCGACCCCTCACCGACCATGCTGGCCCTGGCTGCAGCGCGCGGCATCGAGTGCGTCGAGGGCGTCGCCGAGGACCTGCCCTTCGCGGACGCGGGCTTCGACCACGCCCTCATCGTCACGACCATCTGCTTCGTCGACTCGGCGCCGACCATGCTCTCCGAGGCGCGGCGCGTGCTCAAGCCGGGCGGCACACTGGTGATCGGCTTCGTCGACCGCGAGAGCCCCATCGGTCGCGACTACCTGGCGCATCAGGCCAAGAGCGTCTTCTACCGGGAGGCGACCTTCTTCTCCGCCGCGGAGGTCGAGCAGCTGCTGCGCGATGCCGGGTTCGCCGTCCGCGACTGGGGCCAGACGCTGTCTCACACCCTCGGCGAGACCCGTGACATCGAACCCCTCGAGCCCGGCCGCGGACGCGGCGCCTTCGTCGTCGTGCGAGCGTCGACCGCCGGCTAGGATCGGCAGACCGCCACCGGGCCCTCGCGGCCCCGTCCAAGAGGAGGATGGACATGGAGAACACCTTCTGGACGGCCCTCATGACCAGCCTGCTGGCGGCCCTGGTCACCTCGCTCGGCATCTACGCGATCCGCCGCTTCAGCGCTTGGGGACAGCGCAACACGACCTATTTCATGTGCTTCGCCGCCGGGGTGCTGATCGCCGCGTCCTTCACGCACATCATCCCGAAGGCCCTGTCCATGAACCCGCACGCGCCGGCGTGGCTGCTCGTGGGGTTCATGGGTCTTCATCTGTTCAATCGCTTCCTGACCGCCTTCGTCTGCGAGCGCGACCCGGAAGGCCAAGACTACGCCCTGGGTATCGTGCCGATGCTCGGCATCGGCTTCCACTCGTTCATCGACGGGTTCATCTACTCCATCGCCTTCACCGTCAGCATCCTAACCGGGTATCTCGCCACGATGGGCATGGTGTTGCACGAGTTTCCCGAAGGCATCATCACCTACCTGCTGCTGGTCCGCGGCGGCATTGCCACGCGCAAGGCGATGATCCTGGCCTTTCTGGCTGCGGCCGCGACCACGCCGCTGGGCATGCTGGTGTCGTATCCGCTGATCAGCAGCATCGGCCAGTCGACACTCGGTGCGCTGCTCGCACTCTCGGCCGGCGCCCTGGTCTACGTCGGCGCGACACACCTGCTGCCGCGTGCGGAGCAGGAGCGCAAGCGTTTCAGCCTCGTCGCCCTGGCGGGTGGCGTGCTCGTCGCGGCGGTCATCGTCCTGTCCAAGGCGTGAGCGATGAGCACCACGCAGGTCTCCGTCCTGCTGTTGTCGTCGCTGTCGGTGCTGACCACCTGGGCCGGCGTGTGGCTCGCGACCCGGCTGCGCGAGAACGCCCGCGCGATCGCCACCGGCATCGGCTTCTCCACGGGGATCATGCTGCTGATCTCGCTGCTGGAGCTGGTGCCGGAGTCCACCGGCATCATAGGGACGAGCCGCACGCTGCTGAGTTTCGTGCTGGGCGCAGGCCTGGTCTGGTCGGCCCATCTCATGATCCCGCACCGCCACCTGAGCGACGAGGCGGGTGCCGTCGATCGACGGCTGATACGCTCGGCGTATCTCGTCGCCTTCGGCCTCATCCTGCACGATGGGCCCGAGGGCTTCGCGATGGCCAATGCCTACATCGCGTCGCCGGAGCTCGGGCTTCTCGTGGCCGTGGCCATCGCCCTGCACAACGCGCCGGAGGAGTTCGCCATGGCGGTGCCGGCCGTCATGATCCGGCGCAAGCGCTTCCTGTACGCCGCGGCCGTCCTCTCAGCCCTTGCGGAGCCGGCCGGCGCCGTCGTCGGCCTCATCGCCGTCGGCATCGCCCCGAGCCTCAACGCCCACTTCATGGCCTTCGCAGCCGGGGCCATGACCTTCGTCTCGTTGCACGAGTTGGTCCCCATGGCGCAACGCTACCGCCGGCCAGTCCAGTTCGGGCTCGGCCTGGGAGTGAGCCTCGCGGTCTATCTGGCCCTGAGCCTGATCGGCGGCGGGGCGTTCTGACGGCGGGCGGAGCCGGTGCCTGCGCAGCTCAGGAGCCGATCCCTGCGACGAGGTGCCGGCGAACGCGACCAGGGCGGGGTCTCGCGCAGGAGCGCCACACAACGGGCAGACAGACGGCGCCGTGACCCCGATCCGGGGGCGGCGCCGGACGTGAAAAGCCCTGCAAATGGTGTGGTAGCGGCGGGAGGACTCGAACCTCCGACACGCGGATTATGATTCCG
>JAFGAW010000240.1 GCA_016933475.1 Thermoleophilia bacterium | reverse complement strand
GCGCGACCGCGCAGGCCGGCGATCATGTCGAGGATCTCCTTGCGGCCCAGCGGGTCGAGGGCGCTCGTGGGCTCGTCGAGGAGCAGCAGGTCGGGCGCGTTCACCAGCGCCTGGGCCACGCCCAGCCGCTGCTTCATGCCTCTCGAGTAGCCCCCGATCTTGCTCCCCACACCGGCCAGCCCGGCGAGCTCGAGCAGGGCCTGGGTGCGCTCCTCGAGGACGCTGCGCTCGAGGCCGAAGAGCCTGCCCGAGAAGCGCAGGAACTCAGCGGCCGTCATCCACTCGTAGAACCGGGGGACGTCGGGGAGATAGCCGATCCGCGAGAGCAGGGCCGGCGGTGCGGGGAACGGGCGCCGGCCCAGGACGCTGACCCTGCCCGAGGTCGGCCGCGCCAGCCCCGTGAGGAGGCGGAGCGTTGTCGTCTTGCCCGACCCGTTCGGCCCGAGGAAGCCGAAGACGGAGCCGGCCGGGACGCTCAAGGTCACGCCGTCGAGGGCGCGCACGTCGCCGAAGGCCTTGACGACCCCCTCGAGCTCGATCGGGGGCTCAGGCACCGTCGATCCGCTCTGGGGGTCGCGCGCCTCCCTGCGGCGGGCCGTCCTCGCCGTCGCCCGACGACGGCCCTGACGTCGCGTCGCCGGCGGGGCCGTAGAGCAGGTCTGCCACGCGGGCGGCGGGGCCCTCGGCCGGCGCCCCGCCCGTCGCCGGTCCGGCGCCCGCGGGGTCGTCGACCGGGCGCGGTCGGCGGCCGGCGGCGAAGTAGACGATCGGGCCGATGGTCTGCAGGAGGACGACGACGATGATCCACACCCAGCGCCGCCCGCCGGTCACCGCCTCGTCCGGTCGGCGCAGCAGGTCGACGAGGGCGGCCGCAAGCAGGGCGAGCTGGACGAGCACGACGACGCCGAGGAGCGCCAGGGTACCGGTGGATGGGAGCGCGGTGTCGGCGCAGAGCATCGCCCGCCCGGCGGCGAGCGGCGGGAGCGTCGCGAGGAGATCGTTCACGGGATCTGATCCTCCGTCGGTCGCCGGCGGTCACGGCCGCGACCCATGCTATCGAGGCCCGTGGGCGGCGTCGAACCGCCGGCGACGGCCGCGGTGCTATCCTTCGCCACGTGACCGCTCAGCCGCCACCTCTGAAGTCCGCCTACCTCTTCCGCGGCAGCGACCGCTCCCGCGTGCGCCGTGGCGTCGCCCGTCTGCGACGGCGCGTCGTCGAGGAGTCCGGGAGCGACCTCAACGTCACCGTTTTCGACGCCCGCGAAACGGGGCCCGACGAAGTGATCGACGCGGCCCAGACGCCGAGTTTCGTGCTGGGCCGCCGCCTGATCCTGGTCACGAACGCGCAGGCCTGGAAGAGCCCGCAGCGCACCCGTCTCGCGGCCTACCTCGAGGACCCGATGCCCGACACGGTCCTCG
>JAFGAW010000239.1 GCA_016933475.1 Thermoleophilia bacterium | reverse complement strand
GTGGCGGCGGCGATCTTCGCCGCCCTCGTGCCGCGCAGCGTCAACCACGCCAAGCGTAGCGACTGGCTGATGGGCGGCGTCCTCGGGGCCTTCTACCTCACCGCGCTGGTCGTGCAGACCATCGGCCTGCAGCACACGACGCCGGGCAAGTCGAGCTTCATCACCGGGCTCAACGTGGCGATTGTGCCCTTCCTCTACTGGATCGTCGCCAAGCGCTCGCCGGGCTGGACCCAGGTCGTCGGCGCCCTCATCGCCACGGTGGGCCTGGGTGTGCTCAGCCTTCAGGGCGATTTCACCCTGAGCTGGGGCGACACCCTCACGCTCATCGGGGCGCTCTTCTACGCGCTGCACATCATGTCCACAGGCTTCTTCGCGCCGAAGGTCGAGCCCAGGACCCTGGCCGTCACCCAGATCGTGGTCGCCGCCGCGCTGATCTCGATCGTCACTCCGTTCACCACCAGCGTCACCTTCGATCTGCCGTGGCAGGTCTGGGCGGCCGTCCTCTGGACCGCGCTCTCGGGGACGATCTACGCGTTCTTCATGCAGAGTTGGGCGCAGCGGTACACGACCTCGACCCGGGCCGCCGTCTTCCTCTGCCTCGAGAGCGTCTCGGGAGCCGTCTTCGGGGTGCTGTTCGGGATGGACGACCTCACCTGGCGGCTGGTCGGCGGTGCCGGCCTCATCTTCACCGGCATCCTGATCATCGAGACGCTGCCGTCGCGGGCCGGGCGGGCCGAGCCCGTGGCGACCGGCGACGCGCTGGTGCCGGTCGGCGGCGAGACCGAACGAGCAGACCACCGGCCGGGCACGGTAGACTAGCGCGCATGGACGAACGGCCGTACGAAGACATCCGCATCGAGGGCCACCTCATCGACTCCCTGATGCTGCCCCAGGTCTGGGACGACATCATGGACCTCGAGGGCGAGTTCGAGGTGCTCGACTTCAACGTCGGGCGCACCAAGACCGAGACCTCGGTCGCGGTCATGCGCGTCTTCGGCCGCGACCGCGACCACCTCGAGGAGATCCTCGAGGCGATCACGCCGCACGGTGCCGTCGCCGTCGAGCCGCACGACGTGCGGCTCGAGCCGGCGCCGCAGGACGGCGTCTTCCCCGCCGAGTTCTACTCGACCTCCAACCTCGAGACCTACGTGCGCCTCGCGGGCGAGTGGGTCTACGTACAGAACCCCGAGATGGACTGCGGCGTGCGCGTCGACCTCGAGGCACGCACCGCCGAGACCGTGGCGATGAACGACGTCAGGGCCGGCGAGCTCTACGTCACCGGCCACAACGGCCTGCGCGTGATCCCGCTGCAGCGCTCGCGCGAGAGCCAACCCTTCGAGTTCATGGCCTCGGCGGTCTCCAGCGAGAAGCCCAAGGCGCAGATCATTCACGAGGTCGCGAAGATGCTGCGCCAGGTGCGCGCCGACGGCCTCCTGAGCATCGCCGTCGTCGGGCCGGCGGTCGTGCACACGGGGGCGGCGCCGCACCTGGCCCGCCTCATCGAGGCGGGCTACATCGGCGCCGTCTTCGGCGGCAACGCCGTCGCCACCCACGAC
>JAFGAW010000238.1 GCA_016933475.1 Thermoleophilia bacterium | reverse complement strand
GCCGAGGTCGAGGCCGGGGCGTGGAGCGAGCTGCTGCGCGGTGCGGTCGCGAAGAGCTTCAACCGCATCACCGTGGACGGCCAGGAGTCGACCAACGACACGGTCCTCGGGATGGCGAACGGGGCGTCGGGGGTGCGCCTCGACGATGCCGGCCTCGCCGCCCTCGCCGAGGCGCTCGACGCCCTCCTGCTCTCGCTGGCGGTGGCGATGGTCGCCGACGGCGAGGGCGCGACCAAGGCGATCAGGCTCGTGGTGGACGGCGCGCGCGACGCCGCCGAGGCGGAGCGCGTCGCGCGCGCCGTCGGCACGTCGCCGCTCGTGAAGACCGCGTTCTACGGCCGTGACGCCAACTGGGGCCGCATCGTCCAGGCCGTGGGCCAGGCGATCGGTGAGAACGGGGCGGCCGCCGGCCCGTCCGGCGCCGGCTCCGCCGGCGCGGCCCCGGCGGCCGCTCCCCACGCCGCCGCCCGCGGCGCGGCCGCCTCACCCGCCGTTCCCGTCTTCGAGACGGCCGTCCCCGCCGAGATCCTCTACGAGGACCTCGCCGTCGTCCGCGGCGGCGAGCCCGTCCCTCTGAGCGAAGGCGCCCAGGAACACCTCGCCGACATCATGGCCCAGCATGAGATCGACGTGCGCGTCGTGCTGGACGGCGGCCCCGCGGCCACGACGCTCTACTTCAGCGACCTGACCCACGAGTACGTGACCCTGAACGCGGAGTACACGACGTGAGCCGCGTCCAGGCCCTCCGCCGCGACCACGATCCGGCGCGCCGCACCTGCGGCGGGCGCGCCGCCCCGACCCGGGAGGCCTCATGACGGTGCGTCAGCAGAAGACGGTCCAGACCCTGCTCGAGGCGATGCCGTACATCCGCCGCTTCTGGGGCACGACGGTCGTCCTCAAGTACGGCGGCGCGGCGATGACCTCGCCCCGTCTGCAGGAGGAGTTCGCCGAGGACCTCGTCCTCCTGCGCCTCGTCGGCATGAAGCCGGTGGTCGTTCACGGCGGCGGCCCCGACATCACGCGCTACATGAAGCGGCTGGGCCTCGAGGTGAACTTCGTCGACGGTCATCGCGTGACCGACGCGGCGACCATGGAGATCGCTCGCATGGTGCTCGTCGGCAAGGTCAACAAGGACATCGTCGGCCTCATGAACCGGCACGGCGGGACGGCCGTCGGCCTGTCGGGCGAGGACGGTCGTCTGCTGCGCGCCCGTCCCAAGCAGCACGTCGACGCCGCCGGCAACGAGGTCGATCTCGGCTACGTCGGCGAGGTCGTCGAGGTCGACACCGACGTCCTGCGGCTGCTCTCCCAGGGCGCGATCCCGGTCGTGGCCAGCGTGGGGAGCGGGGAGGACGGTCAGGTCTACAACATCAACGCCGACACGGTCGCCGGCGAGCTCGCCGCGGCGCTCGGCGCCGAGAAGCTCGTCTTCCTCACCGACGTCGAGGGTCTCTACGAGAACCAGGACACCGAGGAGACGCCGGTGTCGGAGTGCGACCTGCGCCACCTGGGCACGTTGCAGGCCGCCGGCCGCATCAGCGGCGGCATGCTCCCCAAGGTGGCCGCCGTGCGTCGCGCCCTCGAGGCCGGCGTGGCCAGCGCCCACATCATCGACGGCCGCGTCGAGCATGCCGTCCTGCTCGAGATCCTGACCGACGCCGGCTGCGGCACTAAGGTCACCCGTTGACCGGGATGATGACACCGGTGAGCCCCGGCGCTTGCATATTGTCTGAGGGGGTGATGTATTCTATGCACTCTCTGTGCGCCGCCGGGGCGGCGACGGCCGGCGCGTACGCGCCGGTGAGGCCGAAGGAGGAGCCGGTGGCTCGCACCACGAAGCGCGTGCCGATGAGCAAGGCCGAGCGTCAGCGACTCATCCAGACCGTCGTGCAGCAGCGCGACATCGCGACTCAGCGCGAGCTCGTCCACTCGCTGAGCGCCCTCGGCTGCGACGTCACCCAGGCTACGGTGTCACGCGACATCCGCGAGCTCGACCTGCAGAAGGTGCGCACCCACCTCGGGCGTGCCAAGTACGTGCTCTCCTCGCGCGAACGTCCGAAGGATCCCGAGCAGGCCGCGCGCCATGTGTTGCACGACTTCGCCCGCTCCGTGCTGGTCGCGCAGCACACCGTCGTGGTGCGCTGCGAGATCGGCACCGCCTCGACGGTGGCGAGGCAGATCGACAACCTCAACCACACCGACATCGTCGGCACGCTGGCCGGCGACGACACCTTCGTCGTCATCGTCGCCGACGTCGAGACCGCGCACGAGATGAAGCGCTACCTCGATCGTCTCCGAGAGGCCTAGCGCGCAGGCACCGCTCCGCGCGCACGCCATCCTGGCCTCACGGCCGGCGGGCCGGCTTCGCCCGCGCCGGCCGCCGCCTGCCTCAACGTCTTCCGCGCCGGCGAGCCGGCGAGAAAGGACCGACCACCATGGAGAATGGAACCGCCGTCCTCGCTTACTCGGGCGGCCTCGACACCTCGGCCCTCATCCCGTGGCTGAAGGAGAAGTACGGGTACGACGTCGTCGCCTGCCTGATCGACGCCGGCCGCGTCAAGGACATCCCCGGCATCATCGCCCGCGCCAAGGCGGCCGGGGCCATCGAGGCCCTGGCCATCGACGCCAAGGAGGAGTTCGCCGAGCACTACTGCCTGCCGGCGCTGATGGGCAACGCGCTGTACGAGGACAAGTACCCGCTCGTCTCCTCGCTCTCGCGGCCGCTGATCGCCAAGAAGCTCGTGCAGACGGCCCACGCCTTCGGCGCGACGGCCGTCGCCCACGGCTGCACCGGCAAGGGCAACGACCAGGTGCGCATCGACGTCGGCGTGCGCAGCCAGGACCCGTCGCTCAAGATCATCGCCCCCGCGCGTGAGGCCGACTGGCCGAGTCGCGAGGAGCTCCTCGACTACGTCGCCGCGCACGGTATCCCGGTCAATCTCACCAAGAAGAGCCCCTACTCGATCGACGAGAACCTCTGGGGGCGCAGCAACGAGTGCGGCGTGCTCGAGGACCCGTGGGTCGCACCGCCGGCCGACGCCTACCAGTTCGTGATCGACGCGAAGGACGCGCCCGACGAGGCGCAGCACGTGATCGTCTCGTTCGAGAAGGGCAAGCCCGTGGCGCTCGACGGCGAGGCCATGGGCCTGGTCGAGCTCATCGAGGCGATCGACGCGATCGGCAACGCGCACGGCTTCGGTCGCGTCGACATGATCGAGAACCGTCTCGTCGGCATCAAGAGCCGCGAGGTCTACGAGGTCGCCGGCTCGCTCGCCCTCATCACCGCCCACCGCGAGCTCGAGGACCTCGTGCTGACACGCGACCTCCTGCACTTCAAGCGCACCATCGAGAGCAAGCTCGCCGACATGGTCTACGAGGGCCAGTGGTTCGACCCGCTGACCGAGGCCTGCAAGGCGTTCCTCTTCCAGAGCCAGGAGCGGGTCACGGGCGACGTGCGCCTCAAGTTCTACAAGGGCACCTGCGTGCCGGACGGCCGGCGCAGCGACTACTCGCTCTACAGCTACAAGCTCGCGACCTACACGACCGAGGACGAGTTCTCGCACGAGGCCGCGGCGGGGTTCATCCAGCTCTGGGGCCTGCCCATCGAGATCTGGGCACGGATCGGCAAGGAGCACGGGCTCATGCGCGAGCTGAGCGACGAGGGCGAGCTCGCCCTCGAGACCTGAAGCGACGGTCGCGCGGAACGAGGGCCGGCGGCGAGGGAAGGGGACGCGATGACGTCGCGGACGACGAGAGCGCAGACCGGCCGCGCGACGGCGCGGCCGGCGGAGGCGGCGCCGTGAGCGTCGCGCGCTCGGGCCGCTTCGCCGGCGAGCGCGACCCCGCGTTCGTCGTCCTCAACTCGTCGCTGGCCCTCGACTGGCGCCTCTGGCGCGAGGACATCGAGGGCAGCGTCGCGCACGCGCACGCGCTCGAGAAGGCCCGGGTGCTGAGCACGGCGGAGCGGCGAGCCGTCGAAGAGGGGCTCGCCGCCGTCGGCCGCGCGATCGAGGCCGGCACGTTCGTGCCGCGCGACGAGGACGAAGACGTCCACATGGCGATCGAGCGCCGGCTCACCGAGCTGGCGGGGGACGCCGGCGCCAAGCTGCACACCGGGCGCAGCCGCAACGACCAGGTCGTGACCGACGTGCGTCTGCACCTGCGGCGCGTCGTCGAGCGGCAGGACGGGGCACTGAGCGCGCTGCAAAGCGTGCTCCTCGGGCGGGCGGCAGACCACGTCGAGACGCTGCTGCCCGCCTACACGCACCTCCAGCGCGCTCAGGTCACCTCGCTCGCCCAGCACCTGCTCGCCTACGTCTGGATGCTCGACCGCGACCGTGGCCGCCTGGCGGTGGCGCGGGACGCCTGTCTCGAGCTTCCGCTCGGTGCCGGGGCCGCGGTCGGGCTCAACTACGAGCTCGACCGCGAGGCCGTCGCCGCCGAGCTCGGCTTCGACCGCGTGAGCGAGAACTCGATCGACGCGGTCGCGTCTCGCGACTTCGTGCTCGATTACCTCGCGGCGGCCGCGCAGCTCGGCGCACATCTGAGCCGCCTCGGCGCCGAGTTCGTCCTCTGGTCGAGCGCCGAGTTCGGCTTCGCGCGCCTGCCCGACGCCTTCTCCGGCGGGTCGAGCATCATGCCGCAGAAGCGCAACCCCGACGCCGCCGAGCTGATGCGCGCCGGCGCCCCCCGGCTCGCCGCGGATCTCGGCGGACTGCTCGGCGTGCTGCACGGCCTGCCCCTCGCCTACAACACCGACCTGCGCGAGGACAAGCGCTACCTCTTCGACGCCGTCGACTGCCTCGACGCGCTGCTGCCGGTGGTCGAGGGCCTGCTCGAAGGCCTCGAGTTCGACGACGCGCGCATGGCCGCCGCCTGCGACGCCGCCCTGGCGGCCACCGACGTCGCCGACTACCTCGTCGGGCGCGGCGTCCCGTTCCGCGAGGCGCACCACCTGACAGGGGCCCTGGTGCGGCGGGCGCTCGACGCCGGCGTCGAGCTGGTCGACGTCTCGCTCGACGACCTGCGGGCGCTGTCGCCCGCCTTCGACGACGGCTACTACGAGTTGCACGACCCGGCCGCCGCCCTGGCGCGCAAGCGCTCGCGCGGCGGCTCCGCCCCCGAGCGCGTGCGCGATCAGCTCGAGCTGGCCCGCGCTGCGGTCGCGGCGCGGGCCTGACGCCGCCCACCGCGGCGCGGGCCTGACGTCGCCGCTCCGCCCCCGCCGCGCCGGCGCGCGTTTGACGCCGCCCGCGTCGGCGCGGCCGCGCGCGGCTTCACGTCTTCTTGATGTCGGCGCGTGCCGATTTCACGTTGACTTGCGAGACTGCCGCGTACGCTGGGAGCGTTCTTATGACTCCGCTCGTGGAGCGCCAGGTGGAGCATCTCGCAGTGAACATCGCAGTCGTGGTCGCGTTCTTCCTCGTGGTCAGGGCCGGGCTGCGCCTGGTCGACCGCTTCTGAGGGGGCGCGGGCGGCCTCGGGCGCCCGCGGCGGGTCCGTCGCCGGTCAGCCCTTCGCCGGCGCCGCGCCGCGACCGTCCGCCGCGTCCTCTCGACCGCCCCGCTCGTGCGCGAGCGGCTCCGTGAACCTGAAGCCGACCCCGGGCTCGGTGATCACGTACCGCTGCCCGCCGGGGCGGCGCTCTATCTTGCGCCGCAGGTTGCTCACGTGCGCGCGCAGCGTCTGGCGGTCCTCGCTCCACTCCGGGCCCCACACCGCTTCGAGGATCGTCTTGTGCGTGACCACACAGCCGGCGTTACGCGCGAGCAGGGCGAGGATGTCGAACTCGGTCGGCGTGAGGGCCACGGCGTCGCCGGCCAACGTGACCGAACGACGGGCGATGTCGACGGTCAGGTCGCCGGTCGTCAGTATCGGCGGTGGGGCATAGCGGTCCGCCGCCCGCCGCAGCAGGGCCCTGATGCGAGCCAGCAGCTCGCCGGCGGAGAACGGCTTCGTCAGGTAGTCGTCCGCGCCCTCGTCGAGGGCGCGGACCTTGTCCTCCTCCTCGGCACGCACCGAGAGCACGAGGATCGGCGCCGCGAGCCACGCGCGAAGCTCGCGGCAGACCTCGATGCCGCTCATGTCCGGCAACATGAGGTCGAGGATGACGAGATCGGGCGGGTGATCGATGGCGGCGACGAGCGCGGCCTCGCCGCCGGCGGCCTCGTCGACGGTGTAGTGACGCGTCCGCAGGATCGAGCGCAGCGCGCGGCGGATCTGCTCCTCGTCGTCGACCACGAGCACTCGCGTCGGTCGCTCCGGGATGGCGTTCATGTCTCGCCCTCCTGCATCGTGGTCGCGGGTACCGGCTCGCCCGGCAGCGAGATCACGAACCGGGAGCCGCCCGAGGCGGCGCTCTCGAGGCTGATGGAGCCTTCGTGCGCGGCGACGATCTCGCGGGCGATGGCGAGCCCGAGGCCCGTGCCCGACGGTACTGTCGCACGGGCCTCTCGCCCTCTGTAGAACTTCTCGAACACGGCCTCGCGCTCCTCCCGTGGGACTCCCGGGCCGTCGTCCTCCACCCAGACGCGCACGCTGCCGCCTTTCACCTCGGCGCCGACTCTCACCTCGCCGTCCGGCGCGTACACGAGCGCGTTCTCCATCAACCCCTGGAGGACCCGCGTCCACTGCTCGAAGTCGATGCGCAGCGGCTGGAAGTCGGGCGCCACGATCAGGCGGACGCGGTGCCTCTCGCCGGGCGGCAGGCGATCGAGTGCGACGTCGAAGATCTCCGAGAGGTCGTACCAGTCGGGGCGCGGCTGCCAGGTGCGCGCCTCGAGGCGCGAGAGGTCGAGCAGCGAAGTGACGCCGTTGTTCAGCCGCGTGATGTCGCTCACGATCGCCTCGAGCTCGGCCCGCGTCGCGCGCTCGTCCCAGGTCGTGTCGCTCTCGAGCAGGTTGCTGACGGTCGCGGTCAGTGCCGCCAGCGGCGTCTTGAGCTCGTGTGAGACCGACGAGAGGAGCGACGACTTGAGCTCGTCGGCCTCGCGCTGGGCCTCGGCGCGTGCGAGCTCGGCCCGCAAGGCGCGCTCGCGCGCCTGCCGCTCCCTGTAACGACCCGTCTGCACGCCCATGACGACGCCGGCCACGAGAAAGGCGAAGAGCGAGAGGAGGTCCTTGTCGTCGTGGATGCGCAGCGTGTAGTAGGGCGGGAGCAGGAAGAAGTTCCAGGCGAAGAAGGCAAGGGCGGCGGCGAGCACCGCGGGGCCGACGCCGCTCAGCCCGGCGACGAGCACGACTACGAGCAGGTAGAGGATCGCCCACTGCCCCTTGGCGAAGAAGTCGCGCCCGGGGAGGAAGAGCAGGGTCGAGAGCGCGACCGCGCCCACGGCGACCAGGTAGCCGTGCCGCGAGAGTCTGTCGACGATGGCGTGCAGCATCGGCGCCCTCCGCTCCGGTCTCACACTCTACGCTCGGCGGCTCGGCTACACTAGCGGGCATGTCCCTGCAGCCCGTCGCACCTCTCCCTTTGGCCTTCTACGACCGTCCGGTCCTCGAGGTCGCCCGCGATCTCGTCGGCTGCACCTTCCTGCACGACGGGGTCGGCGGGCGCATCGTCGAGACCGAGGCGTACCGCGAGGACGACCTCAGCAGTCACTCCTTCCGCGGCCGTACGGTCCGCAACGCGGTCATGTTCGGGCCGCCGGGCCGCCTCTACGTCTACTTCACCTACGGCATGCACTTCTGCGCCAACCTCGTCTGTCAGCCAGAGGGCGAGGGGGCCGCGGTGCTGCTACGGGCGCTCGAGCCCGAGCACGGGCTCGAGCGCATGGTCGAGCGCCGCGGCCCGGTCGCCTGCCGCGGCGATGGGCGTGCCGACCCGCGCCTGCTCTGCAGCGGCCCTGCTCGCCTGACGCAGGCGCTCGCCCTCGGTCGCGCCGAGAACGGGCTCCCCGCGTATCGAGCGCCGGTGGTGGTCCTGCCGCGTGGCGCCGCCGCGCTCTCGGGTACGGGGTGCGTCGTCGCGGCACCGGCGGCCGGGTCGCCCGACCCGCGCGTCGTCACCACCCCGCGCATCGGCGTCGGCGACGACCTCAAGCCCTGGCGCTTCGTCGACGCCGACAGCCGCTTCCTCTCGCGGCCGCTCCGTGCCGCCCGAGGTGTCCCCACTATCCAAATGGGAGAGAATGGCGCCGACGACTGAACACCGCGCGGCGGCTGCCGCGCGTGACGAAAGGGAGCAGGCGTGAAGCTACGCGAGATCTATGAGACCGCCGTGCGCATGGGCATCGAGGTCGATCCCCGGGGCAAGGAGGGCGTCGACGACTTCCTCGAGCGCACCCGGCGCCGGCACGACCAGCTGCCCGACCACCTCAAGGCGCTGGCCGACCCCGAAGAGCTGAAGAACCCGTTCAACGACACGCGCATCTACTGGGGCGACCCGGAGACCGAGGTCACGACGATCCTCGGCGGCATCGACATGAACCCAGGCGAGATCGTCCTCGCCGACCGTCTGCGCGAGAAGGGCGTGCCGGTCGACGCGATCTACACGCATCACCCCGAGGGCTGGGGGCTCACCAAGCTCGACGACGTGATGGCCGTGCAGGCCGACATCTGGGCGTCTCTCGGCGTCCCGATCCAGGCCGGCGAGAAGTTCATCAGCGAGCGCATGGACGAGGTCAAGCGGCGCCTGATGCCGCTCAACTACGACCAGGCCATCGACGTGGCGCGCCTGCTCGACATCCCGTTCTTCAGCGCCCACACGCCGACCGACAACCTGGTCGTCGACTACCTCAACACGTATTTCGCCGAGCGTGAGCCCAAGCTCATCGAGGACGTGCAGAAGGCACTCCTCGGCATCCCCGAGTACCGCATCGCGGCGATGAAGGGCGCGGGCCCGTACATCGGCAAGAGCAGCGGCACGGCGCGGGCCGGCAAGGTCTGGGTCGACATGACCGGCGGCACCGAGGGGCCGAAGAAGGTGCTCGAGAAGCTTGCCGACAACGGTGTCGGCACGATCGTCGGCATGCACATGAGCAGCGAGCTCCGCGACGAGGCCGACAAGCAGAACATGCACGTCATCATCGCCGGCCACATGTCCAGTGACTCGGTCGGTATCAACCTCTTCCTCGACGAGCTCGAGCGGCAGGGCGTGGCGACGATCGCGACCTCCGGCCTGATCCGCGTGCACCGCGACGCGGCGGGCAAGGTCACGAAGGAGGAGCCCGGGGCGCTGCCGGCCCGGCTCTGAGCCCGGTCGTGCGAGGCGGCGGGCGGGGCCGGCGGCGACTGCCGCCGGCCCCGCCCGCCGTTCGCCGTCTCACCTTGGCTGGTGCGAACCGCCGCCTCTCTCCCGCCGGCGCGAGCATCGACGGTGCCCGAGCGCGACGCCCGTCTCGTCACCGCCAACGTTCACGCCGTGTGCGCATCGTGAGAGGATGCGCCTATCAGCCAGGGCGGACTCGGGAGGGTCGTGCGGTGGACAGCGTCTACAAGGTGATCGAGATCGTCGG
>JAFGAW010000237.1 GCA_016933475.1 Thermoleophilia bacterium | reverse complement strand
GCCGCAAACAAAGGGGCCGAACGGCCCTTCAGCGCGGCACATCTTTAACAGGCCATTTCCGGCGCCCTCGCACCTGGGCGGCGATTGGCCGGGCTGAAGGATCGCACGATGACGTTCGGCAGGGGATTTCTTTCCGTTGCGCTCGGGTTAATCGCGACAGGCTTCGCTGCAACCGGCTCGCTCGCCCAGCCTCCCGGAGCCGCAGGCGAGGAGGGTCCGGCACCCGCCCTCGTCCTCAAGGGCCACACGGCCGATCTTGGCAACGCTGGCTGGAGCCCGGACGGCACGAAGGTCGTCACCGCCTCGAGCGACCACACCGCCCGCATCTGGGATGCCAAGACCGGCGCCGTCCTCGCCGTCCTCGCCGGTCATGCGGAAAGCGTGCGCAATGCCGCCTTCAGCCCCGACGGCAAGCTCGTGGTCACGGCGTCGCGCGACGGCAGCGCCAGGGTCTGGGATGCCGCCACCGGCAAGGAGCTCGTCACGCTGGCCGGTCACGCCGGCATGCTCGAGTACGCCGCGTGGAGCCCGGACGGAACGCGCGTCGTCACCGCCTCGCGCGACAAGCGCGCGACCGTGTGGGATGCCAAGACCGGCAAGGTGATCACCGAGCTGCTCGGCCACAAGAGTCCCGTCATGCGCGCGGCGTTCAGCCCGGATGGCAGCCGCATCGTGACAGCCTCGACGGACAAGACGGCGCGCATCTGGGATGCGGCGACGGGCGCGGCCGTCGCGACGCTCAGCGGCCACCAGCGCATGGTTCTCGGTGCCGAGTTCAGCCCCGACAGCAGCAAGGTCGTCACGGCCGGCAGCGACGAGACCGCGGCGGTCTGGGACGCCAGGACGGGGGCGCGGCTCGCCACGCTCACGGGTCACGAGCGCGGCGTGCTGCACGTGGGCTTCAGTCCCGACGGCGAGCGTGTCGTCACCGCCTCCAGCGACCGCACCGCCCGCGTCTGGGACGCGAAGACCGGCTCGCTGCTGCTGACGCTTGCGGGGCACGGGCGCCCCGTCATGGGCGCCGAGTTCAGTCCCGACGGCAAGCTTGTCGTGACCGCCTCGCACGACAAGAAGGCGCG
>JAFGAW010000040.1 GCA_016933475.1 Thermoleophilia bacterium | reverse complement strand
TGCGGACGAGGTCGACGACCGCGCCGGGGTCGAGACCGGGAGCGCGGCGCGGCAGAGCGAGGGCGTCGAGCAGCGCCGCGCCCCTCGTAGCCTCGAACTCGCTGAGCCCGCAGAGCGCGACCGACAGGCGCAACGCGGCGTGCAGGCCGAGCGCGACGGCCTCGCCGTGGGTGAAGCGTTCGAACCCACCGGCCGCCTCGACCGCGTGCCCGATCGTGTGCCCGAGGTTGAGGACGGCGCGGCGGCCGGTCTCCTCGCGTTCATCGGCCTCGACCACGGCGATCTTCTCGGCGACGCAGCCGGCGACGAGCGCCTCGGTCACGCGCTCCACGACGAGCCCCCCGGGTGTCTGCGCTGTGCCGCGCGGAGCTGCGGGCGCCGGTACCGGCGCGCCGGCGACACCCGCGGCGGCCTCGATCTCTTCGAGCAGGCTGCCGCCGGCCAGCAGACCGTACTTCGCCACCTCCGCCGAACCGCCCCGCACCTCGCGCTCGGGCAGCGTGCGCAGGGTGTCGAGGTCGGCGACCACGAGCCACGCCTGGTAGAAGGCGCCGACGTGGTTCTTGCCCGCCCTGAAGTCGACGCCGGTCTTACCGCCGACGGCGGCGTCGACCTGGGCGAGCAGGGTCGTCGGCGCCTGCACCAGCCGCAGGCCGCGCAGGTAGGTCGCGGCGGCGAAGCCGAAGAGGTCGCCGACGACCCCCCCGCCGAGGGCGACGAGCGTGTCGCCGCGCACGACGCCGCGCTCGTAGAGCACACCGTAGACCTCCTCCACGCGGGCGAGCGTCTTCTGCGCCTCGCCGGCGGGGATCACGAGGTGCGAGGCGTCGAATCCGGCCTCGGTCAGCCCCGCACTCAGGCGCTCGAGGTAGAGCGGGGCGACGTTCGCGTCGCTGCAGACGACGACCTTGCCACGTGTGCCCAGCACCGTGAGTTCGGCGGCGAGCCCGTCGAGGGCGCCGCGCTCGACGAGGACGTCGTAGGCGCGCGACGGCGCGGCGATGTGCAGTCGGGGCATCAGGCCACCGCCCGACTGCGGGCGACTGGCGTGCGGCCGATCAGGCTCCCTCGCGGTGTGGGGCGCATCAGGCTCCCTCGCGGTGTGGGGCGCATCAGGCTCCCTCGCGGTGTGGGGCGCATCAGGCTCCCTCGTGACGCGCGGTGACGGACGACTCGGTCAGCCGCACGAGCTCGTCGACGACCTCGTCCACCGTGCGCCCGACGCCGTTGTCGACGATCGCGGTCGCGACCTCGCGGTAGAGCGGCTCGCGCTCGGCGAGCAGCGCAGCGAAGGCCGCGCGGTCACGGGCGAGCGGCCGCACGGCGGCCTCGCCCTCCGCCGCGACGCGCTCCCAGAGCACATCGGGCGGCGCGGTGAGCCAAGCCACATGCGCGACGCCGCGCAGCGCCGCGCGCACGTCGCTGCCGAGCACGGCGCCGCCGCCGAGACTCACGACCATGGGCGCGGCGCGGGCCCGCTCGAGGAGCCCCATGCACACGTCGCGCTCGACGGTGCGGAAGTGCGCCTCACCGTGGACCGCGAAGATCTCGGCGATCGGGCCCATCTGCTCCTCGATCAGGGCGTCGGTGTCGACGAACGGCAGCGAGCGCCGGTGGGCGACGCCCACCCCGACGGCGCTCTTGCCGGCGCCCATGAAGCCCACCAGGGCGAGGGACGACACGGTCGGGAGACCGGACGACGCCTTCGGGGCGTCGGCTGTCGTGCCGCGCTGACCGCCGCCGGACACGCCGCCCTCAGCGCCGCCGCAGACGCTCGTCGAAGGCGGCGACGGCGACGGCGAGGTCGCCGACAGTCGCGCCCCCGAAGCGCTCGAGCAGGCCATCGGCGAGCGTGAGCGCGACCATGGCCTCGCCGACCAGCGACGCGGCAGGCACGGCGCAGGTGTCGGACCGCTCGTAGCGCGACTCGACGCGTACGTGACTCCCCAGGGTCACCGTGGGCAGCGGCGCGCGAAGGGTCGCGATCGGCTTCATCGCCGCCCGTACGACGACAGTCTCACCGGTGCTGATGCCGCCGTCGATACCGCCGGCGTGGTTGCTGCCGCGTCCGTAGCCGGTCTCCTCGTCCCAGACGATCGGGTCCTGCACCTCGGAGCCGCGCCGGGCGGCGGCAGCGAAGCCGACGCCGATCTCGACGCCCTTGATGGCGTTGATGCTCATGACGGCGGCGGCGAGGCGCGCGCCGAGACGGCGGTCGCCCTGTACGTAGCTGCCGACGCCGAAGGGGTAGCCGAACGCGCAGACCTCGAACACGCCGCCGAGGGTGTCACCTTGAGCCGCAGCGGCGTCGATCGCCGCCCGCATGCGGTCGGCCGCGGCGGCGTCGAGACAGCGGACGTCGTCGGCGTCGACGCGCTCGAGGTCCGCGAGCCCGAGGGTCGCCTCGGCCTCCACCCCACCGATGGCGACCACGTGGCTGCCGACGCGGCAGCCGACGGACTCGAGGAGGGCGCGCGCCACCGCCCCGCAGGCGACGCGGGCGGCGGTCTCGCGCGCGCTCGAGCGCTCGATCACGTCGCGGATGTCGTCGAGGTCGTAGAGCAACGCGCCGCCGAGGTCGGCGTGCCCGGGGCGCGGCACGTCGACGATGGCCGAGCGCTCGCCGTCATGGGCGGCGGCGGGCGCAGCACCCTCCGCCCGACCGCCCTCCGCTGAACCGCTACCCGACGGACCGCCGCCCGACGGATCGTTCGCCGCCTCGACCGCGGGGTCCGCGGTCTCGGGCGCCTGCGGCTCGACGCCCGGCGCGTCGACGGCCATCACGTCGGCCCAGTTCTCGGCATCGAGGTTGGCGATCTCCAGGGCGATCGGCGCCCCGGTCGTGCGGCCGTGTCGCACCCCGCCGAGGATCCGCACGCGGTCCTGCTCGATGAGCTGGCGCGGGCCCCGGCCGTAGCCGCGCTGCCGCCGCGCGAGCTGAAGGTCGATCGCGGCGCGCGAGAGGTCGAGGCCGGCCGGACACCCCTCGAGGATGGCCGTCAGCTGCGGCCCGTGCGATTCACCGGCGGTGAGCCAACGCAGTCGTCCCATGCCCCAACGATACACAACGGCCTCTCGGCGTGGCAAAGGACGGGCGGGGCGGCCTCCCGGCCGCCCCGCCCGTTCACTCAGACCACTTCTTCTCGCGCTACTTGGTGACCGACGACCCCACGTAGAGCAAGATGTTGGCGTCGCCCCACAGGACGGCGGCCGACTGCGTGCCCTCGTTGATGGCCACGATCTTGACGTCACCGGCGGTCGTGCTCACGACGGCGCCGACCTTCTTGTCGTTGTAGACGGTGCCGTCGACCTCGATGGTCACAGTCGCCACGCCGTCCACCGTGTTGATGCTCAGGGCCTCGAAGGTGTGCCCCGAAGTGCTCGCCGTCGTGGCGGAACTGCTGCCGTCGGCGAACAGGATCTCGACCACGGCCAGCGTGTACGTCGTGCCGTTGTCCTGGTTGGTGACCTCGACCGACTCGCCGACGCCGACGGTCACCGACGTGCTGCCGTCCTCGAACTCGTCGTCGTCCATGAGCTTGAAGACGACCTCGTTGCTGTTGACGGCGCCGACCGTGAAGACCGGGGCGTCGGCCGGCACCTGGTCGCCGACGTCGACCGTCATCGCCGCGCCGTTGACCTTGATCTTGGCGCCCGTGACCTGCGCGGTCGCGCCGCTGTCAACGGTGTCGGTCGACGTGCTCGTGCCGGTGCCGCTCGTGTTCTGCACGTACAGCGGGCGGAACGGGTTCTTGCTCTCGAACTTGTCGAGGACCGGCTGCTCCTTGGCCGGGTCGGCGGCGAGGATGTCGCCGGTCGCGCCGGTCGCGGTCGTGTCGCTGGCGACGGTCGTGATCGTGTAGCCCTGGTCGCCGGTGCTCGCCTGCGTCTCGTCGCCGCGCAACTCGAGACCGACCGCCAGTGCCGCGGCGACGGCGAGGGCGAGCGCGATCGCGACGAGCGCCTTGGAACGGCGTGTGAGCGTCATTGCGCACCTCCCTCGGTCTGCGCCACGGTGCCGGCGGCCGGAGCGCTGCCGCCGCCCCAGAGGTAGCCCGTCACGTCGAGGCTGACGGTCAGCATCGGGTCGGTCGAGACCGTCTCCATGCCGGTCGACGCGCTGGTGGCCATCTGCAGCGAGGTCATCTGCAGGAGACGACCGGTCGCCTTGACCTGCGTGTTGCGCACCGCGACGTAATCCTCGACACGGTAAACGAAGTCGACGACGTCGAAGAAGCGGCCGGTCACGCTCAGGGTGAGCGTCTGGATGCCGAAGGGCTGGCCGTTCTGCAGACTGCCCCGCGAGATGCTGCTGATGGTCACCCCGGCGAGCTCGGCGGTGTGGTTGAGCTCGACGATCAGCGAAGGCTGACCCTCACCGTCGGGGAGCAGCTTGCCGAGGCGCACGACCTCGACGCGAGCCTGCGGCGCCGTCTTCTTGTACTCCTCGAGCCGGACCAGCTGCTGCTGCGTGGTCTGCAGGGTCGTGGTCGCCGTGGCGATCTGCTCGTCGAGCTGGGCCAGCTCCTGCCGTGTCGGGTTGAAGAGCAGGAAGTACCAGGCGACGACCAGCACGACGGCGACGACGCCGGCGATGATGTAGATCTCGCGTCCGCGGGCCTTCATCACTCGACCTCCTGCAGCACGGTGGTGGGCGGCGCCGTCAGGAAGGGCCGCAGCTCGGCGGTCACGGTGAAGGTGCCCGGCTGGGCAGCGCCGGTCTCGGCGCCCTGTGCGGCCGGACCGGCCGAGTTCGTCAGAAGGATGTTCTGGATCTGCGGGATCAGGCCGAGCCGGGTCATGAACTCGGCGACGTCGTCATGCGTCCAGGCCTGCCCCACGAAGGTGATGGCCGTCGAGTCCGCCGTGGCGGCCTCGCTCGCGGTAGTCGACCCCGGGAGCATGGTCGTGGGCACCGCGCAACTCAGCGAGGTGAGACAGACGTTGTCCGGGATGACGAGGCTGAGCTGCTCCAGGAAGTTCGACCACTCGACGCGCGTGTCGTAGATCTGCGCGGCGGTCTCGGTCATCTGCGTGCGCTGCGTCTGCAGCTCCTGGTAGGGCATAAGGACGGCGATCTGCTGCTGCAGGGCTGCCGTCTGCGACTGCAGATCGGCGAGCTGCTGCTCGCTCTCGCCGACCGCGGACGACTGCTGGACGTAGACCGCGCCCAAGCCGAGGACGAGCACGACGAGGAGCGCGAGGGCGTAGGCGAGACCGCGCTCGCGCGAGGCCTTGGCCTTCGCCTCTTTCGGGAGGAGGTTGATGCGCTTCATACGGCTACTCCTCGTCCTCGAGCGCGAGTCCGACGGCGATCGACAGTCGCGGTGCGATCACCTGGAGGTCGGCCTGCGCGATCTTTGACGTGTTGTCACTGACGTGCTGCAGAGGGTCGCCCAGCTGCACGTCCATGTGGAGCGACTGTGCGAGGTACTCGGAGATGTTGCGGGTCAGCGAGCCTTCGCCGCTCAAGAGGAGGCGGCCGACGTGACCCGGGTTGTCCTGAGAGTGGTAGTAGTCGACGGAGCGCCGGATCTCGTCGGCGAACGCCTCGGCGGCGCCGTCGAGCACCTGGTGGATCTCGTCCACGGTCTCCTGCTCGAGGTCGCCGACCGGCACCTGGGCGCCGCCGCTGAGCCCGACGCTCAAGCGCAGCGCGTCGGCCTCGGCCGGCGTGATGCCGCGGTTGTTGGCCAGCGCCTCGACGAGCGCCTCGTACCCGAGGTTGATGACCCTCGTGAACCGCGGCGCGCCACCCGAGACAACGACGATGTTGGTGATGCCGGAGCCGATGTTGACGAGCGCGCTCGCCTCGGCGGGCTGCGGCGACCCCTGGTCGATGAACGGTACCGGGGGCGCGATGGCCCGCGCGAGAGCGAAGGCCTGAAGGTCGATGCCGTCGACCGAGAGCCCCGCCTTGCCGGCGGCCTCGACGAACTGCGTCACCATGTCGCGCTGGGCGGCCACGAGCAGCACTTTCTGGCTGCCCCCGTTGCCGTCTTCGCCCGGCGCCGTGGCGATCACCTGATGGTCGAGGACGGCCTCGTCGATGGGGATCGGGATGGCCTCTTGCGCCTGGAACTGCACGGCCGCCTCGAGCTCCTTGCCGTCGACGAGGGGAAGGTCGAGGGTGCGGACCACGATCTTCTGGTTCGCGATGCCCAGGCAGACCTTCTTGCCGCTGAAGCCCCCCTCCTTCCAGAACGACTTCATCTCGGCGGCGAGGCCTTCGACGTCGACGACCTCACCCTCATAGACCAGACCCTCGGGCAGCGCCCGAACCGCGGCGGCGCTCAGGGTCTGTCCCGCCTTGTTGCCCTTGATCTGCGCGCCGGCGATGGAGGTCTGCTCCAAATCGAGTCCGACGCGCATGCCGTTTTTCGCCATGGCAGTCTCCCGCTCACCCAGTTGGTCTCTAGCGGCGTTGTCGGCAAACGCGGGCAAATCTTTAGGCGCGACGCCCTCCCGGGCACGACCGACGGCTGCCCGCATGAAGGGTGCAGGGGCCAGCGACGACCGCGTGCGGACCGGCGACGACCGCATGCGGGCCGGCGACGACCGCCCGTCAACCCTGTCCGCTCACCAACGACGCACCACCTCGAACTCGCGACACCCCGCCGGCGGCCACGCCAGCCACGCCTCGTCGAGCCGCAGGGCCAGCGGGGCGGCGATGACCATGCCGTCCGCGGCCAGGGACCCCGTGAGGCGCGTCGCCTCGTCGACGCGCAGGTCGCCGGTGGCCAGCACGGCGCCGTTGAGCTCGCAGGCCGGCTCCTCGGGAGCCGCGACCGTGTCGCCGCCGAGTACCGCGTCGCCCTCGATGACCAGGACCAGGGGGCAGGCGACCGGCGGCGGCTCGCGGCGCCCCGCGACCACGAGCGGGCCGAGACGCGCGCCGGCCTCGACGTAGACGATGAGGCCGGCGCCCGGATCGGCCTCGGCCGGCGGCTGCGCCGGCAGCAGGTCGACGCGCAACAGGTCGCCGGCCAGCGCCGGCCCCGGCCCGGTCGCGTGCCGCTGCAGCCCCGCCAGCAGGGCGGGACCAGGGAGTGCCGAGAGCTCAGCGGCGTACGGCTCGCCGACGTGAACGTCGGTGTCGAGCGTCGGCGAAGGCAGGTCGTGGATCTCGCCCTCCGCCGTGTAGATGGCCCCCGCGGCATGGACGGCCGTCGCGGAGTACAGCTCGGGGTACAGCAGATCGGGCGGCGCGAGGAGCGGCTCGACGGCGCCCTCGAAGGCGATCTGCTCGCGACCGAGGACATCGCCGCCCACGTACACGCCGCAGGCGCCGATCTCGACCGGCGCCAGCACCACGAGATCGCCGGCGGCGGCCAACCCGTGCGGCAGCACCCCCGGACGCAGAAGGGCCGTGAGCCACCGCAGGACGCGCGCAGCGCCGGCCGAGGAGGCAGCGCTCAGCTCGAGGGTGCTGAAGAAGGTACCGTCGGCCGCAGCCGACCCCGGACGCACCTGGAGCGTCGTGCCGACCGCGGGGGGCCCGCCCTCGGCTGCGAGCGTCATCGAGGCACTCTCGCCGGTCAAGCCCCAGCGCACCTGCTCGAGAAGCCGCCTCAGGCCGGCGTCGGCGCCGGCCGCGCAGGCGTCGCGGCCGCGGTCGGCGGCGTCGGTCGCCGAGGCCGAGAGGACCGCCGCGACGAGCGAGGCCGAGGCGAGCGCCGCCACCGCGCCGACGAGCAGCACGACGAGCATCGTAAAGCCATGCTGGCTCGGATGCAGCCTACGGCGCCCCACCGGTCACAGCCTCGGCGGCGGCAGGGGAAACACCCACTCCGCCGCGGCGGAGGATGGCCCGGGGGAAGACGCCGCGGCGGCGGCGCTCGCCGAGACGGCGAGCGCCGCCGCCCCGCTCACGCGACCGTCGCTCCCGACGCCGAGCGTGGCCGGGTCGATCGGTGTGCCGCGGTCGTCGAGGTACGCGACCGTGAAGCCGCGGACGCCGTCGGCCACGTAAGAGCTCGACGAGGAGCGCCAGAGCACCTGCCGGGCCGGGTCCCAGCAGTACTCGACCTCGCGGAGGACACCCGCGGCATCGATGAGGCGCAGGGCGAAGCGCCCTTCGCTGAGACCGTCGACCGGGCGCGTGAGACTCAGGGCTTGGGCCATGTCGAGGGCGAGTCGCCGATGCACGGCTGCGAGACGGGTCTGAGCGTCGGCGGCCCGGGTCTCGCCCGTGCAGACATCGCAGGCGCCCCACAGCCAGGTGTAAGCGGCTGCGGCCAGCCCGCAGGCCAGCACGGCCGCCACCAGCACCTCGACCAGTGTGAGACCGCCCTCACCCCGGCCGCTGCTCGTACCCCTGCCCGGCGAGACCCACGCGCTCACGGCGTATCCACCACGAGGACGGAGAGCGAGGTCGACCAGGAGCCGTCGGCAAGGGTGCCCGTGACGACGGCGACGAGAGCGCCCGACGGCGGCGCCTCGCCGCTCCACACCGCCCAACCGTCGTCACCGACGACCGGCTGCACGGCCACGAGCCCGGCCGCCGTGACGTCGACGAACCGCGCGACGACACGGATCGTGCCCCAGGGACGGACGACGACGCGCTCGAAGCTCCCGGCCTCGCCGGCCACGTCGGAAGGCACATAGTGGGCGTCGGGGTGATCGTAGGCCGACCGTGCGTGCGGGAAGAGCTCGCCGAGCGCGCTGCCGATGGCGAGGCCCTCGGGGTCGAGGCCCGCGGGCGCCGGATCGGGGATGAATCGCAGCGCGCGCAAGCGCTCGGCCTCGGCGGCCGCAGCCGTGGCCGCCTCGCGGCGGACACCCTGCCGCGCCCGCTCGGCGAGCGCCTGGGCGACGCAGGCGGTGGTCGCGGCGACGATCACGCCGAGCACCGCCGCCGAGATCACGACGTCGATCACGCCGAAGCCCGACTGCGGCCCGGGCCTCACAGGCACCTCACACACCCGGCCATCTGCACGACCACGGAGTGCGGCCTTGGCCCGATCAGCGTGAAGCTGCCCGCGCGCGGGGACTCCTGCCCGGCCGCCGTCGGCCACCCGGCGGCGACGAAGTCGACCACCCCCTCGGGGTAGTTGGTCTCGACCCGCGCCGGCAGCCGCGCCGCGCCCCAGCGCTCCCAGCGGTCGTCGTGGAGCTCGAGCGCAACGACGGCGCCGTCGGCGCCGACCTCGACTCTCGTACGCACGCCGTGCGCCTGGGCGCGGGCCTGCGCCGCACGGAGCATCACGCTGAGCTCTCGCGCCGCGACGCCGGCGGCGAGGCCGGAGCGCACCTCGGCGGCCGCCGGCACCGCCAGGCCCACGAACAGGCCGGCGAGGGCACAGACGACGAGCGACTCGATGATCGTGTAGCCGCGCTGGGACACGGGCACCACCCGGAGGACCGACCTCGCAGGCCCCGACGCGCCTCGCGGTCGCCGTGGCCGGCGACCGGCGCGCTGCAAGCGCCTGCCTGACGCTCGGCAGCCTAGCTGGGCGGCGGCGCCGTGGGGAGAGTGACGAAGCGCTCCGGCGGTGACGATCGCCGCGTCAGCGCAGGGCGAAGTCCAGGTAGGCGCCGATCAGCCAGTCGCCGACGAAGAGGCTGACGACCGCCCCCGCGGCGAGGAACGGCCCGAAGGGGACCGCCGTCTTCGCGTCCTTGCCGGTCGCCGCCATCACGGTCACGCCGACGATGGCCCCGCTCACGAAGCCGATGAACAGCGCGGGGACCACGGCGGCGCCCAGGTAGACGCCCATGCAGAGGGCCATCTTGACGTCGCCGAAGCCCATGCCCTCGACGCCGCGGATGCGCTCGTAGAGCCAGGCGATGGCGAAGAGGAAGAGCGCCGCCCCTAAGCCGGCCACCGGCCATTCCCACCACTCCCCGTCGCCGACGAGGACCATGAGGACGAGCCCGATCGCCGCCGTCGGCAGGATCACCACGTCGGGGATGATCTGGATCTCGAGGTCGACCTGGGTCACGAGGACCATCGCGGCGACGAAGACGAGGTACGGGAGGAGCAGCCAGTCGAGGCCGACGGAGGCGGCGACGGCGGCGAAGAGCGCCGCCGTCGCCGCCTCCCCCGCCGGATAGCGCCAGCTGATGCGTGCTCCGCAGTCGCGGCAACGCCCGCGCAGCAGCAGCCAGCTCACGACCGGGACGTTGTCGTAGGCGCGGATCTGCGCCCCGCACTCCGTGCAGTGCGAGCGTCCGCGCATGATGCTCTCGTCGTGCACCAGGCGCCACGCCCAGGCGTTGAGGAAGCTGCCGATGAGCAGGCCGTAGACCGCGGCGATGACGACGAGCAGCAGGGTCACGGGTTCACCGGTGCCCGTCGCACGATGTCGCCCTGCTCTCCGCCCTGTCCTCGACCATGCCGGTCAGAGCCTCACAGGTAGTCCTCGAAGAGCGCCGCGAGGAGCTCCTCGAACATCGCCTCCGGCATCGTCTCCGCCAGCGGCGCCACCGCCCGCATGCGCTCCTCCTTACCCTCGGGCAGGAGTCCGTCCAGGGCGGCGACCGCCTTCTCGCGCGAGTACTTGTCGCCGTCGGCGTAGACCTGCGCCCACATGAGGGCGGCCTTCTCCTCCTCGCCGCCCTTGGCGGTCAGCGTGGCCGCCAGCCGGTCGAGGTAGATCGGGGAGCCCTCGATCGCCGCCGCCCTCGCGTACCACTCGGCCGCGATGCGCTCCTTCTCCGCGCCTTCACCGAAGCCGTAGACGAGGAAGCCCGCGAGAGCAGGCAGACCCCAGTCCTCGGGGTTCGCCTCGACCCCGCGCTGCAGGATCGCATACGCCCTCGCGCCCTCGTCTGCGTCGAGCAACGCGAAGGTGCCGAACTGATAGGCCTTGGTGAACCGGGGGCTCAGGCGCGTGACGAGGTCGACGAGGTCGGCCATCGAGTCAAGCCGCTGGTCGGTCTCGACGTGCTCCCCGTAGTACTGCACCATGTAGAGGTAGTAGGCGTCGGCGATGGACGTCCTGAAGCTCGGCGAGAAGTCCTCGAAGAACTGGGCCGAGGGCACGAAGACGCGCGGGTCGCTCTCGGCCCGCGCAGGCCGCGTGACCTGATACGCGACGACGGCCGTCACACAGGCGGCGATCGCCAACAGGGCGAGCGGGCGGCGCACGCTAGAACTCCTTGCGCCGCATGACGAAGCTCGCCGCGGCCAGGGCGACGGCCATGTAGGCGACGAGGTACCCGGCCCAGAGCGCGACGCTGCCCCAGTCGACCGTCATCTCCCCCACCGCGGCCGCCTTGACGTCGACGGCGTTGAAGTTGGGGATCACGACGAACACGACCCACGAGACGGCCTCGGTGATGGCGCCGGCGCCGACGCGGCTCAGCGAGAGCACGTTGTGGCTGAGCTGCCCGGCGACGAACACCCCGAGGCCGAGCATGCTCGCGAGGATCGCCGACGTGACCGTCGAGAAGAAGACGACCACGGCGACGACGGTCAGCACCTGCAGGTAGATCAGCGCCGTCGCGACGAGGACCATCCCCGACGCGCCGCCGCCGACGAGAAGCGTCAGGACGAAGAGGAAGAGCCCCATGCCGCCGACGACCGCCGCCAGCGTCGCGGCGAGCCCCAGGAACTTGCCGACGACGAAGGCCGCACGACTGACCGGCTTCGAGAAGAGCACGAAGACGGTGCGCTTCTCGACCTCCTTGCGGACCAGCGTCGCGGCGATGAACGCCGCGACGATCACGCCGAAGACGGTCACCGCGACGAGCCCGAAGTCTTTCATCATCCGGCCCTGCTGCTCGAGGCTGATGCTGCCCAGCCAGAGGCCCGCGACGATCATCACGAGCGCGAAGAGGACGATCACCGTCAGCACGCGGTCGCGGATCGTCTCGCGGAAGGTGTTGAGAGCGATGGCGGCGACCTGGTTCACGAGGGCGTCTCCCCGGCGGCGACTTCGGGCTGCCCGTCGCCGGCCACTTCGTCCGGCTCGCCGCCAGGCACTCGGGCTCGCTCGTCGCCAGAGACTCCCGGTCGCTCGTCGCCGACCACGCGCATGAAGAACGCTTCGAGGCCCTCGGGACTGTCGGTCAGGGCCTCCGCGACCGTCCCGCCCCACACGATGCGCCCGCCTTTCATGACGGCGATCCTCGTGCAGAGTTCCTCCACGTCGGCGAGGATGTGGGAGTTGAAGAGCACCGTCCGCCCCTCGTCGTGCAGGCGCTGGATGATCCGCTTGACCTCGAGGCGCCCGATCGGGTCGAGCCCGGTCATCGGCTCGTCGAGGAGCACGAGGTGCGGATCGTTGATCAGCGCCTGGGCGATGCCGATGCGCTGCAACATGCCCTTGGAGTACTTGCGGAGGTGGACGTCGGCGGCCGCTTCGAGGCCGACGTCTCGCAGCAGACGGTCGGCCCGGGCCTTGCGCTCGCCTGCGCCGAGCCCGAACAGACGCGCGCAGAACGACAGGAACTCACGGCCCGAGAGGTAGTCGTAGAAGTAGGGGTTCTCCGGCAGGTAGCCGACCGCGCCGAGCCCGCGGAGCCTGAGGTCGACGCTGCCGCCCGAGGGCGCCATCAAGCCGAGCAGCACCTTCACCGTGGTGGTCTTACCGGCGCCGTTGGGGCCGATGAGGCCGAAGACGTCGCCGTGCTCCACGGCGAGGTCGACGCCGCGCAGGATCGTCACGGG
This sequence comes from Thermoleophilia bacterium, assembly GCA_016933475.1. Classification (GTDB taxonomy): domain Bacteria; phylum Actinomycetota; class Thermoleophilia; order UBA2241; family UBA2241; genus UBA2241. The sequence goes on along the minus strand of JAFGAW010000040.1, from coordinate 984 downwards.
ACGGCGCCGCAGACCGACGTGCACGGTCTTGGTCACGCCGGAGAGACTGACGAGATGTTGTGCCTCAGGGCTGGTCGGGCTCATTCGTCGTCCTAGTTCGCCTTCGAGGGGCGCGTCCCTGTCGTGCACGCCGGAACGTGAAGGGGGCGGGGCCTCACGGCCCCGCCCCCGTGCACTTCACAGAGGTACGCGTGCGGTCAGGATCAGCGAACGACGAAGGCGCCGCTCGACAGCGTACCGGAGAGGGTGTAGTCGGAACCGTCGGCGGAGGTGTAGGTGAAGTTGCCGAGCGCACCGTCGTTGGCCATGGCGGCACCGGTGAACGGGTTGTCCGGCCAGGGATCGAGCTCAGGCGTGATCGCGGCGACCATGGCGGCGGTCAGCGGGTACACGTCGTTGTTGTCGACGGCGTAGCTCTGGACGCCGATCTGGATCGCGTGGACGCCTTCCTTCACACCGGCGTCCTTGGCCTTCTCGCGCTGATTGAGGAACATCGGGATCGCGATGGCGGCGAGGATGCCGATGATGATGATGACGATCAACAGCTCGATCAGCGTGAAGCCCTTCTGCCTCTTGGTGAAACGCATCATGTGAGTTCTCCTTGTTCGTGCCTTCGGCCGTGTCGGCCGTGACTGCGGAACTTTGGGGCGGATTCCTCTCCCCGTCGTGCACTCGCTCAATGCAGCAGCCTGCATCACCCCCTGGTCGCGGGCTACACAGGCTTCGAGTGGAAGTACCTCCGGTGGCGGCAGCCCAGCCGGCTCCTAGAGCCCTGTGGCTTTGCGCCCCACTCTCGCAAGTGGTTTGCCCTTCTCGCCTTCGCCCCTATAGTGCCTCCTCGGTCGTTTGCTAGACACTATGTCGGCGATTGTCGCCCGACCTTTAGTAGTCATCGGGGGCAACGTCACCGCACAGTCGTCTCAAGGGTGCCCTGCGCGGCGGGGGCCGCCCTGGAACAAACGTCTAGGGCGGGCGGGTCAGAGA
>JAFGAW010000236.1 GCA_016933475.1 Thermoleophilia bacterium | reverse complement strand
TGCCGGCCGCGCGGCAGTCGCGGCCTGAAGCGCAACTCGTTCGTCGGTCACTATGTCTTCCCCGACGGTGAGCTGCACGAGGTCGGCGTCGTGGCGCAGGCGATGCAGGCGCGCGGCCTCGAAGTGCGCGACACGCAGTCGTTGCGCGAGCACTACGCCCTCACCCTGCGCCACTGGGTGCGGAGCCTCGAGGAGGACTGGGACGAAGCCGTCCGCCTCACCAGCGCCGGGCGGGCGCGCGTCTGGCGGCTCTACATGGCCGGGTCGGCCGAGAACTTCGAGCGCGGCCGGACGACCGTCCACCAGGTGCTCGCCGTGCGCCCCTGCGCAGACGGCAGCTGCGAACTGCCCCTGACGCGCGAGACCCTGCTCGGCTGACGGCCCGCCGCACGCCCTCAGCGCGGCGACGACAGGCGGGACATCGGCGACCATCGGAGCACTGAGTGGGAGACGACCATGGCGACGCAGCCGACCGGACCGACACCACCGCGAGACGACCTGCAGAGACTCATCACCGAGGCCCGTGAGAATCTGGCGCGCCGGCTCTCCGTCGCGGCCGACCGGATCGAAGTGCTCGAAGCCACGGCGGTGATCTGGCCGGACGCCAGTGTGGGCTGCCCCCAGCCGGGCCTGCGCTACAGGCAGGTGCCGGTGGACGGCGCGTGTCTCCGCCTTCGCGCCGAGGGACGGGTGTACGAGTACCACAGCGGCGGGAGGCGTGGCCTGTTCCTGTGCGAGCACCCGCCCGACGCACACCAGGGCGGGTCGCCCCGACGGGACGCCCCGCCGGCTCCGCCACGAGAGTAGGCGACCGCCTGCAGGGCAAGCCCTGCGGGCGGTCGCCGTCCGCCTGCGCCGGGCGGACCTTCGCGCTGCTCAGGTCCGCCCGGCGATCAGGTCGCTTTAGCGGTTGTCGACCTCGACGAGGGTCAGCCCCATGAGGCCGCTGTCGCCGGTGTGTGACACCGCCCCGAGGTGCCACTCGCCGGCCGTCGCCCCGGTCCAGTTCAGGTCGATGGTCTCGGTCGCGCCGATCGTCGCCGACGTCGGCGCCGCGTCGATGGTCAGGTTGCCGCCCGGCGTCGCCGAGACGGCCCAGGTGGACATGTCGTAATCGGAGTCGCCGCCGGGAGCCGACCAGCCGTGGACGTACACCTGCCAGGTGCCGTCGGCCGGCAGCAGGATGTCGATCAGCTCGTTCGTCCCGCCGGCCGTGCTCGAGTACTGCTCTCCACCGGGCCCGAACACGAACACGTCGAGATCGGCATCGGCTTCCGTCGCCTCAGGCGGCAGGGCGATGCGGAAGAACGCCGCGCCGCTGAGGGTGAACTCGTGCAGGTCGCTGTAGCCGTCGCCCGGATCGAAGGTCTGGTCCGGGTCCTGCACGACGTTGTCCGTGGTGACCGTCGCCGGCACGAGGCCGTGCGCCGCGGCCGAGTAGGTGCCCGTGTATCCGAAGGTCACGTCGAAGCTGGCCGAGCCGGTCTCGCCGGTCCCTGTGATCGCGGCCGGCGCACTGAACAGCGCCGCCTTCACGGCGATCGGGCTGCGCACCTCGTAGAGGGGGTTCTTGGCCGACTCGACCCAGGTCAGCGAACCGAAGCGCCACTCGCCGACCGGCGCACACACGTTGGTGATGGTGACGTCGAAGGAGGCCGACTGGCCCTTGCGCAGACGGAGCACCGACGGCTCCACGGTCACCTCGTAGCCCTCCGGGGCCTCGACACAGGCGGTGTAGATCCGCCGGCCCTTCTCCTTGGCGACGCTCGTCACCGTGCGCGTCACCGTCATGCTGCCGGGCAGCTCGGCGATGCCGATGGAGGGGTAGTTCAGGTTCTCGGCCGTCGTCGGGATGCCCATGGCTTCCAGGACCTCACGCAGCCCGTCCGGGTCGGCCAGGATCTCCGGCGCCTCGTCCGTGAGGAAACCGAGGTACTCGTACCAGCCGGCGTCGTAGACCAGGCCCGGCTGGAAGGCCGAGCCCTTGACGACCCTGCCTCCGACGTTCAGGTGGCCGCCGCCCATGTCGAACGGGTCGGCCGCCTCGGCCCCGCCTTCCTTCATGACCTCCTGGTAGGCGGTCGTCATGAGAGCCGACTTGGCCATGGCCGCCGACCAGCCGCGGTGTGCCTGCTTGATGAGGGCGAAGGCGCCCGCGACGTGCGGGCTCGACATCGAGGTACCGCCGATGGCCTGGAAGAGCTCGCCGGGCACGAACCCCGGATCCGGGAAGGGCGAGCCGCCGGCGAGGATGTTCACGCCCGGCGCGGTGATGTCGGGCTTGATGATGTCCGCAGCGAACGCGTTTGGCCCGCGCGAGGAGAACGACGCCATCCACGGAGCCGGGATCGGCGTGAACTCGCCCCCGTTGAGCTTGGCGAGCGCGCCGGCCCCGGCGCCGGCGATGTACGCCTTGATCGCCAGGCCGTCGGTGTTGTTCACGTGCAGGGTCGGCACCCAGTGGGTGTCGGTGTTCGTGTCCTGCGCGTCGTCGGTGTTGTAGAGGATCATTCCCGCGCCGCCGGCCATGAAGACTGCGAGGCTCTTCTCCACACGCGCGTATATTCCGCGCTTCACGAGCACGATCTTGCCCGTGATGTCCTCGCTGAAGATCGGCTCACCGGGAACCGGGTAAGGGTTCGCGAGCTCGTTGCCGAGATCGGCCGCGTCGACGATGGGCAGCGGGCCGGCGTCGCCGGTGACCGAGGCGCCGTAGTAGACGCTGCAGTCACCCAACTCGACCGAGCCCTGGAAGGTGCGGTCCTGGGTGCTGGCGCCGACGGTGGTGATCCACGGCATCGTGCCCGGGCTGCCGACGGTGCCGGCGTTGGGGCCGCTGTTGCCCGCCGACGTGGCGACGAAGACGCCCGCATCGGCGGCGAAGAGGAAGGCGATGTCGTCGGCGCCGGGCTGGCCGGCCCCGCCACCGATCGAGTAGTTGATCACGTCCACCCCATCGGCCACCGCCTGATCGATCGCGGCCGCGAGGTCGGAGGTGAAGCCGCCCAGGTTGCCGAGGGCCTTGTAGGCGATGACGCGCGCCCTCGGGGCGATACCCGAGACGCACCCGAACGACTTGCCGAGGATGGTCGCCTCCACGCCCCCGTTGCCGGCCGCCGTCGACGCCGTGTGCGTGCCGTGGCCGTCGTCGTCGCGGGCCGAGTCGAACTCGTCGGGGTCGGCGCCGATGAGAGCCCGATACGTGTCGAGCATCTGGCGCGCGCCGAGGAGCTTGTCGTTGCACTCACCCGAGTACGGTGCGTCGTCCGGGTTGGCGGCCGTGTTGCCGAACTCGTACGGCAGACCGGCGTACGCCGCCAGCGGCTTGTAACTGCCGTCGTCGGCGAAGCTCGGGTGCTCGGGCCAGATCCCCGTGTCGATCACGCCCACGACCACGTTCTCGCCCGTGTACCCCTTGGCCCACGGGCCGGCCGGGTGCGTCAGCCCGAGGAAGGTCGGGGAGTTGTCGGTCGTCTTCTGGCGCAACTCGTCCTTCAGCACCACGGCGACGCCGGGCTGCTTCGCGATCTCCTCGGCCTGCGCTTTGGTGAGGGGAACGGCGAAGCCGTTCAGCGAGATCGTGTAATCGTGGATCTTCAGGTCCGCGCTGAGGCCGACCGCCTCCAGGGTCTTGTCGTGCTTCGCCCTGAGGAACCTCTCGTACTTGTTGACGCGCGCGCTGTCGGCCTTGATCTTCTTGCCGGGCGCCGGTTTGGTCGCTTTGAGTCCCGCGATGCCGCCGTCGTAGGCGACCGCCGGGTCGGCGGTCATGATGACGACGTAGACGTCCGTGTCCGGGGCGGTCGCCCCGGCCGGCGCCACCGCGAGCAGGATCGTGACCACAGCCAGCGCGAGGAACAGCAGCGGCTTCTTCATCTTCTCTCTCCCAGTCCCGACCGTCGCGACAGTCCGGCCTCTGCGGCCACTGCCGCCGACGGATGTCCAGAGTCCCCGCGTCACGCGCTCTCTGCATAGGCGCCTCCCTTCGGTGCTGGTCTGCGGGGTGAGAGGGAACGTGTGACCGGCGACGGGCGCGACGACGCCCTGTGACGGTCGCGGCCGAGCATGGCGACGGTGACGCGGACGAAGCCGGCGGTGCGGCGGGCCGCGACCGTCAGGACGAGGTGCGCGCACGCCGCGGGCGCGGCGGGCATGAGCACGCCTTTCGTCGGTACCCCCTGTGCTCGCCCCAAGAGCGACTCCAGTCTACTAAGACCTCAACGGGAATCCAGAGTGTCTCACGGGGGGTTTTGGGCCCGTGCGCCCGGTACCGCTTGACAGAAGGAGTCGCGGAGGACGGGATCGGCGCCCACGCCGCCGCCTCGCGCAAGCCCGCCAGCGCCGGCCTGCAGCTTCGCACAGGGGGTGCTCAGCAGCTCGGCGGGCGGTCGCGACGTGCCACCTGCCGCGTCCGCGGTGCCTAGGCAACGAGCGTAGCCCGATGTGTATACGCCTGTGCCGACCCCTCCCCGAGCCCCCGCAGCTCTTGGATATGCCCGGCTCGAAGCGCTCGATCGCCGCGGCGTACGCGGCAGCCAGGCCGAGGACGTCGCCCCAGATCAACCCTGCGCGATCCCGTACACGGCGGCGTACGCCTCGAGCGAGCGCGCGATCCGTTCGCGGGCCTGGACGGCGGTGCCGGCGAGCTCGACCGGCTCGCCGCAGCGCTCACGTCGCCACAGGGAGCACCGATGCGTGCACACACGCGACGACGTCCCGATGGGGATGATGGCACTGTCTACCGCCTCGGGGCCAGAGTCCTGCGTGTCCCACAGGTGACCGTCGGCCGGCGCTCGCCGAGACCTCATTCCGCCGGTTGGCAGTCCGGGCAGTAGTACGTCGAGCGGCCGCCGACCTCCGTGCGGGCGACGGAGCCGCCGCAGCGCGGGCAGGCGTCGCCCTCATGGCGGTGACCGATAAGCCAGGTTCGCGGCAGCGCGTCAGGGTCCGCCTGACGGTCGATCGCCGTCGTCAGGACGCGCCGCATGACGCGGTAGACGCTGCGCCGGCGATCGGTGTCCAGCCGGCGTAGCTTCGTGTCCGGGCGCACGTGCGCCTGGAAGCAGGTCTCGTCGGCGTAGACGTTGCCGACGCCGGCGAGGATCGACTGGTCCATGAGTGTCGACTTGACCGCCCCGCGGCGGCCCTCGAGCGCCTCGCGGAACTCCGGCCACTCCATCTCCAGCGCGTCGGGGCCGAGGTCGTGGCGCGCGACGTACGACTCGACGTCGTCCGCCATCGAGACGGACCCGAACTTGCGCTGGTTCGTGAAGGCGAGGTGATAGCCGTCGTCGACGGCGAGCAGCAGCCGCGTGTGCGCGGGCGGCTCGCCGTCCCTGTAGTACGCGAGCTCGCCCGTCATGCCGAAATGGAGGACGAGCCAGCCGCGATCGCCGATGCAGACGAAGAGCCGCTTGCCGTGTCTGCGCGCCTCATCGAGCGAGACGCCCGTCAGGATGCGGCGCGCGGTGCGGCCGTCGACGTCCTCGAGCAGGTCCTCGTCAAGGGCGAGGACAGCCTCGACGGTCTTGTGAAGAGCGGTCGAGCCGAGATACCGGCGGAAGGTCTCGACGTCGGGCAGCTCGGGCATCGGCGGTCAGCCCTCGTCCCCTTGCCGTTGTCCGCCGGACTCGTCGAGGAGACGGTCGAGCGCCGCGCGCGGACCGTCGAAGGCGCGCGCGTGGCGCGGCAGATCCTCCCAGGGGTCGTCCTTCTGGCGCAGGCGGCGCAGCGCCGCGTCGATGTCGTACCGCCGCGGGTCGACCGACCCGAGCTCGTCCCAGTCGATCGGCGTCGCCACCGGCGCCCCCGGGCGGGCACGCACGGCGTACGGCGCGACCTGGGTCTGCGCGTAGGAGTTGCGAAGGTAGTCGACGAAGACCCGGTCGCCGCGCTTCTCCTTGCGCTGTTCGACGGTCAACTCCTCGGGGCGCCGCGCGGCCAGGACCCGCGCCGCGTCGCGGGCGAGCCTCCGCGCATCGTCGAAGCCCATCTCCCTCCTGATCGGCACGACGACGTGGTAGCCGCGCGACCCGGTCGTCATGAGGAAGGGTACGAGGCCGATCTCGTCCACGAGGTCACGGACGTCGCGGGCGGCGCGCCGGACCGGGCCCGCGTCGCCGTTGGGCGGGTCGAGATCGAAGACCAGGCGGTCCGGACGCCGAAGGTCGCCGACGGTGCTGAGCCACACGTGCGGCGTGATGCACGCCTGATCGGCGAGGTACACGAGGTCGGCGGCGGCCGAGCACACGACGTGCTCCACGGTCCCGCCCTCCTTCTCGACCGAGACGCGCTCGATCCAGTCGGGAAAGTACTCGGGGGTGTCCTTCTGGTAGAAGCCCTCGCCGTCGATGCCGTCGGGGAAGCGTTGCATGACCAGCGGGCGGTCGCGCAGGTGACGCAGCATGACCGGCGCGACCCGCCGGTAGTACTCGATGAGATCGCCCTTGGTGACGCCGTCCTCGGGGAAGAGGACCTTGTCCTCGCGCGACACCTCGACGCTGCGGCCGTCGACCTCGATCGTCGTGCTCACGCGGGTCGCTCCCTGGTCACGTCCTCGGGCTCCTTGTCGCGCCGCAGACCGAGGAAGCGCGGGTGCCGCAACTTGCCCCCCTCGGTCCACTCGGTGAAGCCGAATTGGCCGACGAGACGGGGCTCGACCCAGTGCACGCCGGACCCGGGCAGGTCGTCGCCGGCGAACGCCGGCGAGGAGCGCTCGAGGTCGTCTAGGCGCTCGCGCAGATCGGCGAGCGTCTCGTCGTCGTAGCCCGTGCCCACCTTGCCGGCGTAGCGGAGCTCGCCGTCGTCGTCGTAGTAGCCGACGAGGAGAGCGCCGAAACCCTTGCGCGAGCCCTCGGGGTCGGTGAAGCCGCCGACGACGAGCTCCTGCTCGTGCACGCACTTGAACTTGAGCCACTTGCGCGAGCGGGAGTGGACGTAGGCGGCG
>JAFGAW010000235.1 GCA_016933475.1 Thermoleophilia bacterium | reverse complement strand
CTGCGCGAACGGCCAGGAGAGGTAGTCGTCGCCGTAGAAGACGCTCGCGTCTGTCTTCTTGAGCTTGACGGTGACGCCGGCGGCCTTGGCCTGCTCGGCGAACACCTGGGCCGCCGCGACCTCGTCGCCGCCCAGCGCGCCCTCGGAGGTGACGAGCTCGACCGTGAGGTCACCGTCGTAGCCCGCCTGCTTGAGCAGGGACTTGGCCTGCTCGATGTCCTGCTCACGCTGCGGAAGATCGGGGGTGCCGGCATCGTAGCGCGCGTACATGTCGTTGGCGACAGCGCCGATACCGCTGTACGCCTGGTCGATCATCTGCTGGCGGTCGACGATCAGGCGGAACGCCTGGCGCACGCGCACGTCGTCGAACGGCTTGACGTCGATGCGCATGGTGAAGGGACGCCAGCCGCCGGTCTCGGCGTTGAGGAGCGCCAGCCCCTCGGTGCTCTCGATCACCTGAGCCTGGCTCTTCGGCAACTGGGACATCGCCTGGATCTGGCCGGAGCTCAGCGCGTTGATGCGCGCCGTGTCGTCGGCGAACTCGAGCATCGTGAGCGTGTCGACGTACGGAGGGGTGTCCCAGTAGTCGGCGAACGCGTCCCACTTGAACTGCTCGCCGGGCTTCATGTCGACCATCTTGAACGGGCCGCTGCCGATCGGGTTCATCGGGTCGAAGCCCACCGGGATGATCTTGGCGCTGCGCTCGGCGAGGTTCTCGTCGAGCAGGACGTTCGCCGTGGTGAGCTGGAACTCGACCGTCAGGTCGTCGACCTTCTTGATGGTGCCGGGGCCGACGCCTGTGAGAGCGGCGGAGGCGACCTTCGGGTCGGCCGGGTCGACGATGCGCTCCATGGAGAACACCACGTCGTCGGCGGTGACCGGCGAGCCGTCATGCCACAGCACCCCGTCCCGCAGCTTGAACTGCCAGACCGTGCCGTCGGCGTTGGGCTCGAAGCTCTCGGCCAGCAAGGGCTGGAGGTTCATGTCGAAGTCCCACATGGTGAGGCCCTCGTACATGATGTACTGGATCGCGATGTCGGGCTCGTACGAGCCGATGTGCGGATCGGCCGTGTCCTTCGCCGAGCCGCCGACGATGCCCACGACGAGGTCGCCGCCCTTGTTGGGCGTGCCCTCCGCGGTCTCGCCCCCACTCGGCTCTTCGTCGCCGCCGCAAGCGGCGGCCACCGGGCCGAGGGCCGCGAGCCCGCCTGCGGCCGCCGCGCCCTTGAGGAGGTTCCGGCGCGTCACCCGCGTACCGGCGAGCTCCCAGATGAAGCCGTTGTCGTCACTACTCATGTGCATCCCCTTTCGCGTGCGGAGAAAGACCGCCCCCGGCGGCGCTCAAAGCTGCGCGCCGCCCCCCGCGGCGGTTCCCTTGCCGTGAATCAGAAAGTCCGTGAACACGACCTCCCCACTAGAGCTTCACCAGCGAGAGCTCGACCCGCGCCGGCGACTCGCCGAGCCGCGATGGGCGGCGACGACCGATACGCCGAGCCGTCCGTCGGCATGGGCGCCGCCCGACCATGCATGGGCGCCACCTGACGCCAGCCTACCACTCATAGGTGGCGCGCCGACGATCATGGGCGCCACCTTAACACTTCATCCCAAACGCAGACAAGGGTACAAGGACAGAATCGTAGCGCTTAGGGCCGATTTGACTCATCTTGTCGAACGGTTTCGCCGACTTCGCTGTCCTTGTGTCAAAGGCTCGGCCAGCACCACCGAGAGCCCGCTCGACGAGAGGCCGATCGGCGCCGGTGGCACCGGCGGCGCTGTGACCGCAGGCAGGGTGCCTTGCGGAGCAGACCACCCGCCCGGGTGGGTGCGAAGAACCATGCTGCACACTGTAGGGAGCAGGGTGCCCGTTTGTCAATGCCGCCCGAGATCGCAGGCCGCCAGACCTTGACCGCCGCGCCCGGCCCTGGGGCGACGGCCGGCGCCTCGCCGGGCGTCGCAGGGGCGTTCATCTCGTGATGCCGCAGACCTCCGCGAGTGCGGCCAACTGATCCTCGGCGAGGAGCGAGCGGCTGGTGTCGTCGGCGGGCGTGCCCGCCAGGATCTGCTCGACCCGTTCGCGGGCGACGTCGGTCTCGACCCTGCCCTCCGCCGCCCACTGGTCGAAGGCGAGCCGGGTCCCGATGGTGGGGGCGAAGTGCTCGCCGGCACGCACACGCTCGCGCGTCACCCGCTCCTTGAGGTAGTCGCCGGCGATGCCGACCCGCTCGATCACGTCGAGCAGCACCGTCTCGGCGCTGATCTCGCTGCCCGCGACGATGCGGCGCACGAGGGCGGCGATCTCGGCGTCGACGGGCACCATCGGCAGGTGCCACACACTGGAGGAGCCGAGGGCACCGAACCCGCCGCTGAGCAGGTCGGCGCCGGCGAGCGCCGCCGGCAGAGCCTTGAGCCCCTTCTCGTACCCGGCCTGCACGCCCACGTGCAGCGCATCGGTCGACAGGCCCGAGTTGTGCACTGGCAAGCCGAGGGAGTGGCCGATCTCGACCGAGGCCACGCCCATCAGCGTGTTCTCGGGGCTGCCGAGCGAGATGGAACTGTAGTGCATGTCGAGGATGCCGGGGCCGCAGCAGGCGAGGACGGCGGCGCCCGGGGCGACGGCCTGGACCGCCGTCACGAGACCGAGGACCTCTGCCCAGAGCAGGACCAGCATGCCGGCCACCGTGATCGGACCCGTCGCACCGGCCATGGGCATCGAGTACGCGAGGACCGGCGACCCGAGGGCAGCGAGGTCGCAGGTGGTGTCGAGGAGGGCGCCGTTGACCTCGAGCGGCGAACGGGCCGCGCAGAGCACGCCGAGGCGGGGGCGGCGGCGGTAGCCCTCGAGGCCGCCGCCCAGGACCTCCATGATGCGCTTGGCGTCGCCGGCCTCGGTCGGGCAGTCGACGAAGACCAGCGGCTTCGAGGTGTTCGTCAGGTAGGTGTGGTACTCGACCAGTTCCCGCCGCTCGACGGCCACATCGTTGGCCGTGGCGAAGGTCCACATCACGTCGATCTCCGGCGTGGCGTCCATGACCGTCGTGCCCTCGCGCAGGTCCTGCAGCGTGGAGGGCCGGACGACGCCCGTGCGATGATCGAGCGTCTTGGCGTGGCACCCGGACGGGTTGAAGTGCGGGCCGTTGCGGCGGTCGAGGACGACGTCGTGCTCCGGGGTGGCCCCGGCGAGGAGCAGCCGGTCGGGGAGCGTCGCCAAGGCCTGCCGGACGGTGTCGGGCGGCAGGCGCACCGTCCCCGTCTCCCGGTCCACGCGGGCGCCGCGGAGCTCCAGGGCGTCGAGCGCGCGGGCGCCCTTCATGCGCATGCCGGTGCGTTCGAGCACCGCCAGGGCTGACTCGACCACGAGGTCGCGTTCGGCGGGCGTCGTGCAGGTCAGGCGACAGTCCACGGGGTCTCTCCCTCTTTCGCTCGGCGCGCAGCCCGCGGCCGGTCGTGGCCGACCCGGGAGGCGCCGTCCATGATATCGAACGTGCGGCGGCGACAGCCGCTCGCCCGCGGACCGCGCGCGGCAGGGCCCGCCCGCCGGCACGGAGGGCGCCATCCTGATCACCCCACAGTGAGCCGCACATCGAGACGGAATCCAAACTGCATCTGCG
>JAFGAW010000234.1 GCA_016933475.1 Thermoleophilia bacterium | reverse complement strand
GGCACCGAGGACTACTCTCACCTGCTGGTCCTGTGGTGGCCGGACCGGAACGAGCCGCGGCGCACCGGCGGCGTCAAGGTCCGGCCCATGGGGCGGCAGGACCTGCCGGAGGTGGGCATCTTCGCCACGCGCAGCCCCGTGCGGCCCAACCCGATCCTGGCGACCGTGGTGGAGGTCGTGGCGCGTCACGGCACCACGCTCGAGGTCACCGGGCTCGACGCGATCGACGGCACGCCGGTCGTCGACATCAAGCCCCTGACCCCGAGCGACTGCCCCACCGGCGGGATGCGCGTGCCCGAGTGGCTCGCGCGCGTGCACCGCGAGCTCGCCGAGCTGGACGAGAGCTGAACCGCGGCAGGGTCGGTCGCGTCCGCCCCATCGATCGCTCGCGCCGCCCTGCCGAGCGCCTGCGACCACGTCTACGACGGCATCAACTCGCCGGGCGGGCCGTAGCCCCCGCCGCCCGGCGTCTCGACGACGAGCACGTCGCCGGGTCGCATCTCGACGGCGGCGACGCCGGGCAGCTCCTCGACGGCGCCGTCGGCGCGCTCGACGGCGTTGCGGCCGGGAGCGCCGGAGAGGCCGCCGGCGAGCCCGAAGGGCGGCACCCGGCGGCTGCCCGAGACGATCGCCGCCTCGAGCGGCTCGAGGAAGCGCAGACGGCGCACGACGCCGTCTCCGCCACGGTGCGTCCCGCGGCCGCCGCTGCCGGCACGGATGCTGAACTCCTCAACGCACACCGGGTAGCGCAGCTCCAGCACCTCCACGTCGGTGAGTCGCGAGTTCGTCATGTGGGTGTGGACGGCGCTGCAGCCGTCCCAGCGGGGACCGGCCCCGGACCCGCCGCAGATGGTCTCGTAGTACTGGTAGCGGTCGTCGCCGAAGGTGAGGTTGTTCATCGTCCCTTGACTGGCGGCGGCCGCGCCGAGCGCCCCGAGCACGGCCCCGGTGATCACCTGCGAAGTCTCGACGTTGCCGGCAGCCACCGCCGCCGGGTACGCCGGGTCGAGCAGCGACCCCGGCGGCACGACGATGCGCAGTGGCTTGAGACACCCGCTGTTGAGCGGGATGTCGGCGTCGACCAGCGTGCGGAAGACGTAGAGGACCGCGGCCGTGCAGACCGCCGGCGGGGCGTTGAAGTTGTCGCCCCGCTGCGGCGACGTGCCCGTGAAGTCGATCGTCGCCGCGCCCGCCTCGCGGTCGACGGCGACGGCCACGCGGATCTCGTCGCCGTCGTCGAAGAGACTGCAGAACGAACCTTCGCGCAGCCGGTGGACCACCGCGCGCACGGCCTCCTCGGCGTTGTCCTGCACGTGCTGCATGTAGGCGCGCACGACCGGCAGGCCGAACTCGGCCACCACGCGCTCGAGCTCGGCGACGCCGCGTGCGTTGGCGGCCACCTGCGCCCTGAGGTCGGCGAGGTTCTGGGCGAGGTCGCGGACGGGATGCGGCCCGGACGTGAGGAGCGCGGCGGTCTCGTCGTAGCGCAGGCGACCCTGCTCCACCAGGAGGAAGTCCTCGATGAGGACGCCCTCCTCCTCGACGACACGGCTGCCCGGCGGCATCGAGCCCGGAGTGATGCCTCCGATGTCGGCGTGGTGCGCCCTCGAGGCGATGAAGAACAGCGGCTCGCGGGCGACGGATCGCGGCGATCGCTCCTCGCCTCGGCACTGCTCGTCCTCTGCTTCGAGGAACACCGGCGTCACGACGGTCAGGTCGGGCAGGTGCGTGCCGCCGGCGTAGGGCGAGTTCAGCAGGTAGGCGTCGCCGGGCCGCAGCTGGCCACGGTGATCCTCGAGCACGGCGCGCACCGAGGCGCCCATCGACCCGAGATGCACGGGCAGGTGCGGTGCGTTCGCGACCAGGCCGCCCTCCCCGTCGAACAGGGCGCAGCTGAAGTCCAGACGCTCCTTGATGTTGACCGACGCCGCGGTGTTGGCGAGCGTCGCCCCCATCTGCTCGGCGACCGACATGAAGAGGTTGTTGAACAGCTCGAGGAGCAGCGGCGAGCGGTCGCGGGGGTCGGCCGAGGGCCGCGCTGGCGGCGAGCGACGCCGCAGGAGCAGCTCACCGCCGGCCCGCAGCTCGGCCGCCCACCCCGGCTCGACGACGATGGTGCTTGTGGCCTCGCGGATGATGGCCGGGCCCTCGATACGGGCGCCCGGCCGCAAGCTCTCCCGTTCGAACACCGGCGCCTGGTGCCAAGCGCCCCGCGTGTAGACGCGCACGCGCTCGTTCGCAGCTTGCGCGGAGGACGCAGGCGCGTGCCGGGCGTCACCCCGACGCACGTCCACGTCGCCGGCGGCGACCGTGTCTTCCGCGTCGTGGGCGCCACCGGCGACCGCCTCTTCTGTGCCGACGTCGCCTCCGGTGGGCACCTCTACCGTCTCGACGTCGCCGACGACCGGCGCCGGTGCCGCCTCGGCGCCCGGCCCGATCGCCTCCGCCGCCACCGCGTCGATAACGATGCCGCGCCCGGGCATCACGAACCCGTACCGCGAGCGGTGCCGCTCGAGGAACTCGCGCTCCATGGCTCCAGCGAGCCCCCACGGCACCTCGAGCGGTACGTCGGTCCCCCCGTACTTGAGGTGCGCCTCGCGCCGCACGACGACGTCGTCCGGCGCGAACCCCTGCTCCACGAGCTCGGCGACGGCCGCGGCGGCGAGCTCGTCGAGGGCCGCCGCGGCGGCGTCGACGCCTTCCGCGAGCGGCTCGTTCACGCTGCGCTCGCGGAGCGCGCGGACGTCGGCGAGCCCCATGCCGTAGGCGCTGAGCACGCCGGCCAGGGGGTGCAGCAGGATGCTGCCCATGCCCAACGCGTCGGCGACCCGGCAGGCGTGCTGTCCCGCTGCGCCGCCGAAGCACACCAAGGCGTGGCCGCCGACGTCGTGGCCACGCTGAGTGCCGATACGCTTGATCGCCCGTGCCATCGTGTCGCAGGCGACGTGGAGAAGATCGTCGGCCAGCTCCTCGAGCGCCGGCGGCGCGACGCCGGCGTCGCGCATGCTCGCAGCCACGACCGCGAGCGCGGCGCGCGACGCCTCTGCGTCGAGCGGACCGGCGCCGTCCGGCCCGAACACGTCGGCGAAGGACTCCGGTCGGAGCTTGCCGACGACGACGTTGCAGTCGGTCACGGTCGCCGGGCCGCCCCGTCCGTAGCACGCCGGCCCGGGGTCGGCGCCGGCGCTGCCCGGTCCGACCCGGTAGCGGCCGTCCTCGAACGCGCAGACCGACCCGCCGCCGGCGGCCACCGTCTGCACGCGGAGCATCGGCGAGCGCAGGCGCACCCCTCCGACGGTGCTCTCGAGGCTGCGCTCGTACTCGCCGGCGAAGTGCGCGACGTCCGTCGAGGTGCCGCCCATGTCGAAGGTGATGACGCGCTCGAACCCGGCGTCGCGGCTCACGCAGACGGCGCCGACGACTCCGCCGGCCGGACCAGAGAGGATGCTGTCCTTGCCGCGAAAGCGCCGCGCGTCGGTCAGCCCGCCGTGCGACTGCATGAAGCGCAGGGGGACGTCCCCGAGCCGGGCTGCGACGGCGTCGACGTAGCGCCGCAGGATCGGCGAGAGGTACGCGTCGACGACCGTCGTCTCGCCGCGGCTCACCAGCCTCACGAGCGGCGCGACCTCATGAGACGCCGAGACCTGGGTGAAGCCGGCAGCGCGGGCCAGCTCCGCCACGAGC
>JAFGAW010000039.1 GCA_016933475.1 Thermoleophilia bacterium | reverse complement strand
GCCGGCGTCACCGACCTGCGGCGCATCATCTCGATCCAGGACGGCGACAAGGCCGAGCTCTTCTACGCGACCCTCGACCTCTTCGCCGACCTCAGCCCCGAGCAGACCGGCGTGCACATGTCGCGCTTCAGCGAGGTCGTCGAAGACCTCGCCGAGGGGCTCACCCGCACGCCCTTCCCCGACATCGAGTCGCTCGCCAAGCGTATGGCCGAGCAGGTGATGGAGACGCAGGAGGGGCTGCGCGCCGAGGTCCGCATCAAGGCGCAGTCGCCGATCATGCGGACCACGCCCGTCACGCGGCGCCCGACCGAGGAGCTCTACACGCTGATCGGCATCGCCGCCGCGACGCGGCAGCGTACCCGCCTGCTGGTCGGCGTCGAGGTCAACGGCCTCACCGTGTGCCCCTGCGCGCAGGGCATGGTGCGCGAACGCTCGATCGAGATCCTCGTCGAGCAGGGCTTCGACGAGGCCGAGAGCACGCGCATCGTCGACCTCCTGCCGATCGCCTCGCACAACCAGCGTGGCCGGGGCACCCTGATGATCGGCTCCGAGCACCGCCTGCGCGCGGAGGATCTCGTCGACATCGCGCAACGTTCGATGAGCTCGGAGATCTACGAGCTGCTCAAGCGCCCCGACGAGCTGTATGTCGTGGAGAAGGCGCACCGCAACCCGCGCTTCGTCGAGGACGTGGTGCGCGAGATGCTGCGCAACGTGGCCGAGCGCTACGCCGACCTCCCGGGCGACGCCTTCGTGCTCGCCCGCCAGGAGAACTTCGAGGGCATCCACGAGCACAACGCCTTCGCCGAGCGCTTCGGGACCTTCGATGAGATCCGCCCAGAGCTCGCCGACCGGGCGTTCGCCGTGCGCCACACGTCGCTCACCGAGTGGCTCGCGGGCTGAGCGGGGGGGCGTAGCCGCGGTGGCTGAGTACCTCTTCGTGACCGGCAGGCTCGCCGCAGCCTCGCTGCGCGCGACCCTCGAGCACCTCGACCTCGAGGGCGGCTACGAGCTCGCCGAGCTGAACGGCTCGGTCGCTGCCCTGATGCGCACCGAGTGGATCGCGCGCCGGCTGCCCGACGCCCGCGGCTGCCGCCAGGTCATGATCCCGGGGCTCTGCCGCGGTGACCTGACCGCCCTCGAGCGTCAGCTCGGCGTGCCCGTGGTCCGCGGCCCCAAGGACCTCAAGGACCTGCCCGTCTTCTTCGGCCGCGAGCGCGTCCTCGAGGGCTACGGCGAGTACCGCACGCGGATCCTCGCCGAGATCGTCGAGGCCTGGCGCATGAGCTTCCCCGAGATCCTCGCCAGGGCCGAGTACTACCGCCGCAGCGGCGCCGACGTCATCGACCTCGGGGC
>JAFGAW010000233.1 GCA_016933475.1 Thermoleophilia bacterium | reverse complement strand
GCCAGGAAGTTCTTGCGGCGGACGAGGCCTCCGTAGAAGAACGCGAGGCCGGGGGTCATCAGCGCGACGAGCGCGGCTGACAGGAGGACGAAAGCGGTGTCCCCCGAGTTGATTTCGCCCATGCGAAATCCTCCGTATGTACGTGTCGTCGCCTCGGGCTCGACCTGCTCAAGGGAGTACGTCGCGAGGTGTCACCCGCGGCTACGACTCTGGCCGGACGTGGGCGGGGAATCCCCTTCAACCCGCCGGTCCGATTGGAGCGATTCTCGCCTATGTAAAGCGAGTGTCAAGCCGAGCGTAAGACGGCAGCGCGACGGTCTCGATTGGCCGCCACGCGGTGTGGCCGGCGCCGGGCCCGGGGGCCGGTCTGGGGTGGCACTCGGGGCAGAGAAGCGCCGGTCGGCAAGCGCCCGGTCGCGGACGCCGGCGGCTACCCGAGGATCAGCCGCTGCGGGTCGACGTCGTCGCGCAGGATGCGGAGTTCCTCGGCGGTCGGAGGCTTCGCGACGCCGGCCCCCTCCACGTCGAGCACGAAGCCGGTGTTCGCGACGATCTCCTCGACCGTCACCCCGGGGAAGCGCTCGGCCAGGTACATCGCCTTCGTGTCCTTGCGGAAGCGGAGCACGCAGAGATTGGTGACCACGGCGAGCGGGCCGCCGCGGCGGTAGCCGGCGTGGCGGCGGCTCTCGCCGCCTTCGAGCCAGCCGGGAGTCGTCAGGTAGTCGAGCTTCTCGACGAACTTGCGCGTGCCGTGCTGCATGAACACGATGAATCCGCTGGCCAGCGAGCCGGCGTCGCAGGCGCCGCCGCTGCCTGAGAAGCGCACCGTGGGGTGGTCGTAGTCGCCGATGACCGTCGAGTTCATGTTGCCGTAGCGGTCGATCTGCGCCGCGCCGAGGAAGGCGATGGTGTGCAACCGCCGGTTGGCGACGTAGCTGAACGCCTCGACGAGGCCGGCGTTGAGGTCGGCGTAGGCCATGACCCGCGGGTCGGCGACGGCCATCGGCAGTTCGTCGAGTTGCGGGCCGATGCCGCCGGTCTCGAAGAAGATGTGGGCGTGGGGGGCGTGGATGCGCTTCGCCACGGTCGCGGCGAGCATCGCCACGCCGGTGCCGGCGAAGAGTACGTCGCCGTCGGCGATGAAGCGCCCGGCGGCGATGGCCATCATCTCGCGCGCGGTGTAGGCGGGCGGCGATGGCGCTGCGTCCGTCGTGCCGCTCGCGTCCGTCGCGCGCTCGGGGGTGTCCGCCATCTCCCTCACCTCCGGTCCAGGCCGGGCGCGTAGCCGGCGACGGTGTTGGCGCGGATGCGGGCGAGCTGGGCGCCGCCGACCTTGTCGAGGTAGGCATCCCAGCTCTCGACGCCGTACACCCACTCCTCCAGGTAGACGGGCCACTGGTCGTCGTCCTTGGCGGCCGCCTTGTAGAGGTTGAGGTGGGCCGGGTCGTAGTCGTAGAAGTAGGGGCAGGCCGTCGGGTGTGCCCCGTAAGTCACCGGCACCACGGCGTCGACCAGGAACGGCGGCAGGGAGTTGCGGTCGGGTTCGAGCTTCAAGAACGAGGCCGGCACGATCTCTTCGCAGGTGACCACCACGGTGGTCGCCGCCTTGCACTGCTCGAGGTCGGCGAAGGTGAGGCCCCTGATGCGGACCGTGCCGTCGGTCGAGACCTGCTGGGCGTGGAGCAGGGCGACGTCGGGGGTGAGGGCGGGGAGGAGGGCGACCTGGTCCTCGCCGTGGTCGAACGGATCGGCCATCAGGTGCGCCTTGTGCGGGGCGACGCCGTCGCGGCCGCGGACGTCGGGTGGGAAGCCCTCGCGCGCCAGCACGTCGGTGCCGAGGCCCGACTTGCTCGGGATGAAGGGCACCCCGAGAGCGCCGGCGAGGAAGCGCAGGGTCATCTGGTTGTTGGTGTAGTCCTCGACCAGGAACTCGCCGCGCTCGACCGCCTTGCGGAAGCGGAAGCAGGTCGGCGCGAAGCGCCCGTTGCCGCCGTAGGCGATCTCGAGGCGGCCGACGCAGCCGGCGCCGACGAGGACGTCGAGCGCCTGGCCGTTCGAGTGGACGACCAGATGGAGGTCGCGGACCCTGCGGCGCGCGATCTCGTACACCAGCGCCATGGGGTTGCGGTTGATGGTGAAGCCGCCGACGGCGATCTGGGAGCCGTCGCGCACGAAGCGCGCGACGGCCTGCTCGACCGTCATGAGCTTGCCTTCGAGGCCGTTGCGCTCGGCCATGAGCGGTGCCTCCTCGTTCGTCCCGGGGGGTCCTGAGATGCGAAGACCCCCAGCGTTGACTGTCGTCTCCGCTGGGGGACATGGCCTTCGGCGCGCCCGGCGGGGAACCGCCGGCGCCGACCATGCGGCAGCGGCAGAATGATACACGGTCGCGCCCGGGGCGCAAGTGTCGCCCCGTGTCGCGGGGCTCCCCGATGACGGGCGAGGGAGCCCGCCGGGCGGCGCCCTCGGTGCTACAATGGCGCCGCGAGCCGGGGCTCCGTCTCACCCGCGGCGAGCGACTACACGTGACCGCAGAAGGCAGCGACATCCAGGGTCTCACCTTCCTGTTCTCGGGCTACGCCCGCCTGCCCAACGACGTGTCGCACCAGGCGCTCTACAAGCGCGTCGGCGTGGTCGTCGAGGTCGACCAGGACGGCGCCATCGTGGGCTGCACCTCGTCGTTGATGATGGACCTGGCGCGCGACTTCTTCGGCCGCCTGATGACCGGACGCTCCGTCCTCTCCGAGCGCGCCGAGATCGAGGCCGAGATCCGCTTCCGCTATCGCGGGCACTCCCAGGCGGCGCTGATCTCGGCGATGCACAAGGTCTTCGAGGCCGTCGACCAGTCGCCGCTCGTGCTCGGCACGGCGGCGGCTCCGCTGCCCAGCGCCAAGCACCCGGACGTCGGCACCGAGACGTACGGCTGAGTAACGTCTGCGGCCCTCGCCGTCGTTCTGGGTCGCGGCATCTCGGCCGTCGCCCATCGCAGATGAAGGCGTGCGATGGCGTTGTCGCGCCCTTCTCGCTCGCGACCGCGCCATGGCGACATGAGTCCAGGCGAGGCGGGCTCATCCGTCATCGTGTCACCTGAGGGATCCCGCGCGCTGAGTCCGCGGCAGGGCGAACGGTGAGTCCTTGACAGCCTCGAGTTAAACGGCCATATAACAATCTGCGTACGCATCGAGCCGGGCGCGCAGAGCGTCGGGCAGACACAAGGGGGAACGACGTGAAGAAGGCAGTGCTCGTCTCAGTCAGCTTCGTGGCCCTGCTCCTGGCTTCGGCAGCGCAAGTGAGGGCTGAGCCGTCGACCGCTGTTCTCGCGGCTCCGGTCGAGCAGGTTCCCGGGGCGTCGGCGCACTCGACTCCCTCGCCGGGGCAGGTCGCTCGCGGGCGACTCGTGAGCTATGAACGGGTCGCCTCGTACCCGACCGCGGCGTCGGTCCGCGCCTACTTCGACGAGTGGATCGCGTTCTACGACGGCTGGTATCGATTTCCCTCGGACATCCCGGTCACGTTCGACTGCGGCTTCGACAGCTACAAGGTGACGTACTGGACGATCGACGAGGCCGGGCGACCCACTCTCGCGACCGGCATGGTCTCCGTTCCACGCGAGTCTGGGCCTTTGGCGACCGTCGTCTACCTGCACGGCACGTCGGTGTCGTTCTACGATGCGCCGTCCAACCCGAACATCTACGGTGAGTTCAACCCGTACGGGGAGAGCTTCGATGGGCCGCCGTCGAGTTCGGTCTTCGCTGGGGCCGGTTTCATCTACATCGCCCCGGACTACCTGGGGCTCGGGGATTCCACGCTTCCTCGTCACCGTTACTTCCACGCTGCGACCGAAGCATCATCCGCGGTCGATCTGCTGGCCGCGTCGCGCGGCGTGCTCGCGAGCCTGCGAGTCGAGCAGAACGACAAGCTCTTCGCGTTCGGCTTCTCGCAGGGGGGTCACTCCGCGCTCGCCTTTCACCGGGCGCTGCAGAGCGCACGCGGCGGCGTCACCGGCACGGCGACGGTCGGCGGCGTGTTCGACGTCGAGCAGTGGTTCCTGGCGTCGCTTGCGAACCCGAAGACCATGACGCTGCCGCTCTACGTCTCGTACCTGCTCTTGGCCTACGATGACATCTACGATGTCTACGGCCAGACGTCGGACGTCTTCCGGTCGAGGTATGCGGCGACCGTCGGTGACCTCTTCGACATGCAGCACTCCTTCGATGACGTTCTTGCCGGTCTCGCGCGCACCTCGCGCGCCCTTCTCACGCCGTCGTACTACACCGGGGTCCTGGCCGACGCACAGGACCCGCTCCGTGTCCGGCTGAACGAGAACGCGGTGGATCGATGGAAGCCTGAGGCGCCGCTGCTGGTCATGCACAGCCCCGACGACGAGGAGGTTCCCTATGCCGGAGCGCTCGCGTCTGTCGACCGGATGAGGAGTACGGGTGCCGACGTGACCCTCGAGCCGCTGCCGGGATTCGATCACGTCAACAGCTGGATCCAGGCGATGCCGCGCGCTGTGAGCTGGTTCCGCGCCTTCGACTGAGGCGGCGACGGGCGACTAAGGCTGGCGCCGAGGTCCGGGGCCCGCGTGTCCGGGTCCGGATCTCGGCGCCGTGCGGGCGGGTGGTCGCCCCGCCGCACCCGCCCCGCCGTCGTACGCCCGTCCGAAGCCAGCTCCATATCGGAGAAACGGGCGGGCTTGCACGGGCGTTCGGCGGGTGTATCATGGGCGACGCTGCATACAGAGCCGCGGGTGGGCGCCGTCTCCGCCCCCTCACGCCAGGCTCCGTACCCCCAGCGAGCGCGGTAGCGTGCCCTGGGGGTCTCGGCCGTTAAGGGGCTGCCGCAAGGCCGGCCCCGCCGGTCGTGTCCAAAGGTATCCAGGGTCCCAAGGAGGCAGCATGGACTTCCGCTACACCACCGAGCAGGAGATGTACCGTCAGGCGATCCGCGAGTGGCTGACGAAGAACCTCGAGCCGCGCGCCCGCGCCATCGAGGAGGCCGAGGACGGCATCCCCGACGACATCACCGCCGGGATGGCCGAGCTCGGCATGTTCGGCGTGACGATCCCCGAGGAGTACGGCGGCATGCCGCTCCCCGACGACGAGCGCCTGATCTACGCGATGATCACGGTGCACGAGATCGCTCGCGCCGACCTCTCGATGAGCACCCCGGTCTACACCCTGCTCACCATCGGCTGGTCGTACATCGTCAACCTGTACGGCACGGACGAGCTCAAGCAGGAGCTGCTCCCGGCCGTCGCCGCCGGCAAGGCGTTCGCCGGCATCAACACTACCGAGCCCGGCGGCGGCTCCGACCTCGCCGCCATCAAGACCATCGCGCCCTGGAACGAAGAGAAGCAGGCCTACGTCATGAACGGCGAGAAGGCCTACGTCTCCGGCCCCAAGGAGTGCGAGAAGTGGGGCCCGCCGAGCGGCCACTGCACGCTGGTCAAGACAGACCCCGAGCAGAGCTACAAGGGGTTCACCTTCATCTGGGTGCCCGCGCATCTGCCCGGGATCAGCTACACGACCTACAATGATATGGGTCGTATGGGCCTCTCGACCGGCGGCTGGATCTACAAGGACGTCGAGCTGCCGAAGAAGTACGTCCTCGGTGAAGAGGGCAAAGGCTTCTACGTCAACATGGACGGCTTCAACGCCGCTCGCGTCCTGGTCGCGGCGGCCTGCCTCGGCGGGGCCGAGAAGGCGCTCGAGATCAGCGGCGAGTACACCGCCCAGCGCAAGACCTTCGGCAAGCCTCTCGGCAAGTGGGAGGGCATCTCGTTCGAGATGGTCGACGACTGGATGCGACTCGACATGCTCAAGCTCAACCTGCTGCGCGGCGCCTGGATGATCGGCCAGGAGCACACCAGCCCGGGCACCTTCGGGCGCAAGGAGATCAACAAGGTCATCAGCACCTGCAAGTGCCTGTCGCCCACACTGGGTCACGATATCGCGCGCCACGGGATGATGTACCACGGCGCCTTCGGCTACACGAAGGAGACGCCGCTCGAGATGTTCCTGCGCGGCGTCGTGAGCTACGAGGTCGGCGCCGAGGGTGGCCTCATGATCATGCGCGGCATCATCGCCCGCGACGAGTGGGGCGAGACGCACAACCCGTTCAAGGACTGAGCGGGCGCTGACGAGGACCCCGGCCCGGGTCGTCAGACGGCCCGGGTCGTCGGGGGGGCGCCTTGCCGGCGCCCCACCCCCCCGGGAGCCGGGGCCGCCCGCAGGCGGCCCCGGCTCCCGGAAGACCTGAGAGCCGACGAGAGAGGGCGGAGATGGAGAAGGTCGAGTGCATCGTCGTGGGCGGCGGCCTCGCCGGCCTGTCCGCGGCCTACGGTCTCGCCGACGCCGGCGTCGAGGTCATGGTGCTCGAGCGCGGCGACTACTCGGGCGCCAAGAACGTGACCGGCGGGCGCCTCTACGCGAGCCCTATCAGAAGCTTCTACCCGGAGCTCTGGGAGGAGGCGCCCTTCGAGCGCGCCGTCGCCCGCGAGCTCGTGACCATGCTCGGCGACGGCGCCCAGACGACGATCGAGGTCGCCTCCGACCGCTTCACCGCCGACCCGCCGCAGTCGTACACCGTGCTGCGCGCCCGCTTCGACCAGTGGTTGGCCGAGAAGGTCGGCGAGAAGGGCGGCATGGTCGTCCCCAATATGAAGGTCGACGCCCTGCTGCGTGAGGAGGGCCGTATCATCGGCATCCGCGCCGGCGAGGACGAGATCGGCGCCGACGTCGTGATCGTCGCCGAGGGCGTGCTGCGGCTGCTCTCGAGCGAGGCCGGCCTGGCGGCCGAGCCGGTCGACCGCGACCACGCCCTCGGCTTCAAAGAAGTCATCGAACTGCCTCCGGGTGTCATCGAGGACCGCTGGCACCTGAACCCGGGTGAGGGCGCCGCCCAGCTCTTCCTCGGCAACGTGACTGACGGGATGCTCGGCGGCGGCTTCCTGTACACCAACAAGGAGAGCATCTCCCTCGGCGTCGTCGTCGGCATGAAGGCGATGCGCGAGCGCGCCGAGAAGGCCAAGCCGCAGGACGCGAGCGAGTCGTACCAGCTGCTTGACCGCTTCAAGGCGCTGCCGCAGATCAGGCCGCTGGTCGCCGGCGGCACGGTCGCCGAGTACTCGGCCCACGCGATCCCCGAAGGCGGCATTGCCGCCGTGCCGAAGCTCGCCGGCGACGGCTACCTGATGGCCGGCGACGCCGCGGGGCTGGCGCTCAACGCGCTGATCACGGTGCGCGGCATGGACTTCGCCATCGCCTCGGGCTACTACGCCGCCGAGGCGGTCAAGGCGGCGAAGGCGCGCGCCGACTTCAGCGCCGCCGGCCTCGCCGGCTACGAGGCGTCGCTGCGCGGCAGCTTCGTGCTCAAGGACCTGCAGACGGCGAGCCAGATCCCCGCGTTCATGGAGAACCCGCGCCTCTTCACGCACTACCCGCGCGCCGTCTCCCGCCTGCTCGAGCAGATCTACACGGTCGGTCCCGGTCCCACGCCAGGGCTCTTCAAGACGGCGTGGGGCGGCATCCGCCGCGACTTCATGAACACCGGCACCGTCAAGGACGCCTGGTCGGCGCGCAGGATCTGAGGTGATGGCATGAGCGACGAGAGCACGATGAAGATCGACGCCAAGCTCGGCCTCGACGTCTTCAAGCTCGACAAGGAGCCGCACATCGTGATCGACACCGAGGTGTGTCGCACGCTGTGCGTGGACCGGGCCTGCCTCTACGTCTGCCCGGCCAGCCTCTACGAGCTCGACGACACGGGCCGCATGACGGTCAACTGGGAGGGCTGCCTCGAGTGCGGCACCTGCATGATCTGCTGCGACAAGCGGGCGCTCACGTGGAAGTACCCGCGCGGGCCGTACGGCGTGCAGTACCGGATGAGCTGAGGCTCAGGGCGAGACGATCGGCGAAGGCGCAGGGCGCGAGGCGACCGAGCGAAGGAGAGGTGACGGCGTGGACATCGTCGTGTGCGTGAAGACCAACCCAGACCTGCAGATGGTCCGGGTGAAGAACCGGGAGGCGGTCGTCGAGGCCGTGCCGTACAAGCTCGGGGACCTCGACAAGAACGCCCTCGAGACGGCGATCCAGCTGCGCGACGCCGCCGGCGGCACGATCACCGCGGTGAGCGTCGCCGAGGGCAACCGCAAGATCCGCGAGACCATCAAGGAGGCGCTCGCGATGGGCGCCGACAGCGCCGCCGTCGTCGACGACCCGGCGCTCGCCGGGGCCGACCCGGCGGCGGTGGCGGCAGTGCTCGCCGCCGCCGTCAAGAAGCTCCCCGGGTGCGATCTCGTCCTCTTCGGCGAGGGCTCGACCGACAACTACTCGGGCCAGGTCGGGCCGCGTGTCGCCGAGCTGCTCGGCGTGCCGCAGGTCGGGTTCGCGCGCAAGGTCGAGGCTGTCGACGGCGCCGTGCGCTGCGAGCGCAGCATGGACGAGATGATCGAGACGCTCGAGGTGGCGCTGCCCGCCGCCGTGACCGTGGTGAGCGAGATCAACGAGCCCCGCATCCCGTCCCTCATGCACATCATGAAGGCCAAGAGCAAGCCGGTGGAGGAGTGGACCCTCGCCGACCTCGGTGTCGACGCCGGCGCCGTGGCGGCGCGGCGCGAGATCGTCTCGAACCTCGCGGAGGAGCAGGACCGCAAGCACGTCCTCTTCGAGGGATCCGCGGCCGAACAGGCCGACGCGTTCGTGAACGCGCTCATCAAAGAAGGCGTGCTGGGGAGGTGAGGTGAGTCATGGCTGATCTGCTCGTCTACAGCGAGAGGACCGAGACCGCGCGCGAGCTGCTCGCCGCGGGACGCAAGCTGGCCGGGGAGCTCGGGCTCGGCGTGTCGGCCGCGGCGCTCGGTGAGGGCGCGAAGGCGGCCGCCGCGGAGCTCGGGGCGGCCGGCGCCGACCGCGTGTTCGTGAGCGAGGACGCGGTCTTCGAGGGCCGCCCGGCCGACGCCGTGGCCGCCGCCCTCGCCCAGATCGCCGCCGCGGCCGAAGCGAGCGTCGTGCTCGTCGGCTCGACGCGGCGCGGCAAGGAGACGGCGCCGCGCCTCGCGCAGAAGCTCGGCGCGGCCTGCGTGAGCGACGTCACGAGCCTCGAGCTCGAGGCGGGCGACCTG
>JAFGAW010000232.1 GCA_016933475.1 Thermoleophilia bacterium | reverse complement strand
TCGCCGGCGCGGCGGCAGGCGCAGAGGTCGCACGGGCCGGCGCCCATGGTCCAGGCCTTGTGGAAGCCGGCGAGGAAGAGCTCGCGCTCGAGGGCCAAAGCCGCGTCGTTCAAGCGCCGCGACTCGGCGTCGGAGCGCTCCTCGCCCACGATCGGCCCGACGCCGAGCAGGATCGCCTCCTCGTACCCGTCGAGCACAGCCCGCGTCTGCTCGACCGAAGGGGCTCCGTCGGGCGGGCAGGTGCGCGTCAGGCCCGGCTCGTCGCAGCCGTAGAGGCACTTCATGCGCACCCACTCAGCGACGACGACGCTCTCGGCCGGGACGACGGTGGCCCGGTCGGCGCCGAGCTCGAGGGCACGGTCGCACCACGGCTGCAGGTCATCGCTCATGCAGTTCCTTTCGTCGCGCACCATGCTACAGCGAGCGCGACGGCGCGCTATACTGGCCCTCCTATGGACGCTGACGTGAAGAGCGGCCGGTGAGCGGCCGCGCCCCGACGAAGTCGCTCGGCGCGGC
The DNA here is from genome assembly GCA_016933475.1 of Thermoleophilia bacterium. Taxonomy (GTDB): domain Bacteria; phylum Actinomycetota; class Thermoleophilia; order UBA2241; family UBA2241; genus UBA2241. Next base: position 1,654 of record JAFGAW010000232.1, on the reverse strand, counting down.
TCCGCGAGCCCTGCCGCGCCCCGTCGCACGCGCCCTGCCGCTCGCCCTCGTCGCCCTCCTGCTCCTCACCGTGCTCCTCGCCGCCGCCTGTGACGACGACGCGACCTCTCCCGACGATACCGCCTCGCCGGGCGGCACGGCCTCGCCCTCGGCGGTCGACGCCGGGAAGATCCTCCAGGACGCGGCGGCGAAGATGTCGACCGACGGGTTCACCGCGCACATCGCCTTCGGCACGCAATTGGTCTTCGACGGCCCCGATCTGAACAGCACGTTCACGGCCACCGGGTCGGGTGACCTGGAGATGCCGACCAAGATCCGCTACGTCATCGACGTCACGGCCGACGACAGCGGAGGCGCGCTCGAGGTCGTCACGATCGACGGCGTCGACTACTACACGCGCGACGCCAACGACACCGAGCAGCCGTGGAGCGTCTCCGACTCGCCCATGGCGGTCCCCTTCGATCTCGGCAAGGAGATCGTGCGGTACCTCTCGATGGCGACGCAGACCGAGGTCGTCAAGACCAGCGTCGAGGGCGGCCAGGGCATGATGCTCATCCGCGTGACCATGGACCCGCTCCAGTACGCCCGCGGGCGCGAGGAACTCGACATGGAGGCCGCCTTCGCGCAGACCTTCGGCCTCTCCGTCGCGGAGAGCGAGAAGGCGCTGGCCAAAGGTCTCGCCATCGCCGAGTTCAAGGTGGGAGAGGACGACGGGTACGTCCACGACCTGACCGAGCGCTGGCTGGTGCGACTCGAAGGCGGCAACGGGTTCCTCCAGGAGGTCGCCCTCGCCTTCTCGCGCTTCGGCAAGCCGATCGAGCCGCCGATCGTGGAGCCGCAGACGGACTGACGGCGGCACTTCCGCGGCCCGCGGCCGGGCCGGCCCCGCGCGGGTGGGGTATCATGGGCCGCCATGGCCCGCACCGTCGTCAGATTCGCACCCTCGCCGACCGGCTACCTGCACCTCGGTGGCGCCCGCACCGCGCTCTACAACTACATCTTCGCGCGCCAGCGCGGCGGCACGTTCATCCTGCGCATCGAGGACACCGACCCCTCACGCTCGACCGACGAGGCCATCGCCCAGATCGTCCGCTCGATGCAGGAGATGGGCCTCGACTGGGACGAGGGGCCGGGCGTGCCCGGCCCGCACGGCCCCTACCGGCAGACCGAGCGCCAGGCCGTCTATCGTGAGCACATCGACCGCCTGCTCGCGAGTGGCCACCTCTACACGTGCTTCTGCACGCCTGAGGAGCTCGAGGCAGAGCGCCAGGCCGCGCAGGCCGAGAAGCGGTCCTGGGTCTACTCCGGCCGCTGCCGCTCGCTCGGCGCCGACGAGGTCGAGCGCCGCAAGGCCGGCGGCGAGCCGTGGACGCTGCGTTTCAGAGTGCCCGACGGCCGCATCGGTTTCGAGGACATGCTGCGCGGCCGCGTCGAGGTCGAGAGCGAGACCGTCGGCGACTTCATCGTGCAGCGGTCCGACGGCACCATCACCTACAACCTCGCCGTGGTCGTCGACGACGTGACCATGCAGATCACCCACGTGATCCGCGGCGACGACCACATCTCCAACACGCCCAAGCAGGTCCCCATCTACGCGGCGCTCGGCGCCGAGGTCCCCCGCTTCCTGCACATGCCGCTGCTCTTCGGCACCGAC